>JACIVX010000001.1:0-356204 GCA_014361295.1 Methanomassiliicoccales archaeon
CCCCCCCCCCCCGCCCCCCCCCCAAATCGTTCCTGAAAAAAGAACGAACCAAAAAGGATTCAAAACTCTCACTTATAAGAAGAATAATAAGGCAACATTAATAAAAAACCAAACTAAGAAACAATATCCGATTTGGACGATTGATTCAATCTTTCTTGACCTCTGGAGTGAGATTGTTCAGTCTCCTCGGAAAAAGCATTCGTTGAGCGAAGATTTTTCTCCAGATACGCAGTCTTCCTCTTATCGATTAAGGTTTTCAACGTCGATCGAAGATGTCCCGAGGACAATTATTAAAATTGCCGACATAGCCTTGTGAAGAATTCGCGTTGAGATCTAACACGGATCATTTTCTCATTTGACTGCTCGTCACTATGTCCAATCGAAATTGTTGTTGATTCTTTATAGGGAATTGAGAGACCCGATTTTCACATGGTCTATTGAAATCATGAGATATCAGAGCGGACGTTATCACAATTCTTGTGTTTGATGTTTAGTAGCCTACAACCTTATCAAATTCTTATTGTGATCTCACAACTGGATGGTCAGTCAAACGCCCTGTATTCTTATTGAGTGAAGTTCCGATGTTGTTCATCTGGAATCCGCCCTTACAAATATCTAAATCAAATCAAGCTCAATCCCGATCAATTCATCATTTCTTACTGTAGCATTCAATGAAGCGCTCCAGCGATCTATCGTACGTCCACTCCACATCCCTAGGGAAGAAACAAGCGGGAAGCTCGCGATTCTTCCAGTGGTACTTAATGCATTCGCAGCAAACCCCTTTTCGAACGCATGGCTCGTAGCTGCACGAGCAGTGCCCCATATTCTCTTGCTGTTTGCAGATTTTTTCTTTCATATCCTCACCGTATCAACTCTTTTTTTTTGAAATTCACATCATCATTTCGCTAGTGATCTTTTCAATCTTTTTATGAGCGCCTAGAAACCCTTGCATCTCTCTGCGAGGTCGGGCAACGATTCCGCATGAGGAAAAACGAATTTCTCTTTTTTCTGATGATAGGAACGATCAAGATACTGTTTAAGGAATTCCATAATCTCTTCAATTTGATTTGTTTCCTATATTGGATTATTTGATTATTCTAGATAATTCTCGTCAAAAACATCAACGACCTGCCTGATAACCCTACGTTCGCAGATAGAAGAGTTAGAGCAATGTACATCATGATTGACAACATTCGAGGCGTTATGTAAACTTTATCATCGTGTTGTATTTCTGTTTCATACGACCCTAGATCGTGAATTTGCAAGTCGAAATCCGATGAGATGATGGCGAGAATTTGGTAATCAAAATTAAAAAATTTTTGATATGCGGTCTGTAATCACTCCAATGAGCGAGCCTTAGATCATTGCCACCATTCACATTCGCTATCGGGTTTCTCCTTGTGCTATCTATTTCTTTGTTAAACCCAATTGAATTTAGATTCCTACCTTGAAATGAATTCAATATGTTCCTGTTTGTGCTCGATATGTGGGTAAATGTAAATCTGAAATCTGATGCTCGGTCCGTTTCCCAAATATGATGCTCAGTTTCTGTTTGGAGGAAGAAAGTTCCGCTGATTTCCGTTTTCCTCGATCAGAAGCCAAACCAACCGAGCAACCATCCAAGTGCGCATACCCATACGACGATCGCTGCGATCCAGGTTATAATCAAAGTGAGCTTCATGAATTGTGTTTTTTGAATTCCCATGACGACCCAGAACATAAACCATGCCAGTCCCCATAGCACCCAGTTAATGCCAAGTATGTACAATCCCGCATCCCAAACGTAGTACGCAAACGGTATTACGTTGACAGCGACGAACAGACAATACCATCCAAGTGCTCTATTATCTGTTGCGCCCGTGTACCAGCTATACCCAAGGATCCAATATGTGAATGCAAAAAGCAGCACTTGCGCCATGGCCAACGGACTATTGAGAACCAACCAGTTGTAAAAACCTACTGCCGTGGCTAGAAAGGCGACCAGGAAGATGAAGATCGATGCGCCCTTCTGATCAGCGTACCCCATCAAAACAAGCAAAGCCACAACGAGCACCCCACCAATGTATAAGGCGGGAAGACCTAGTAATAGCTCTCCCATCAGATCACCTCCTCTCCGTTTAAAAGGAGATATTCTCCTCCTGAGCGCATGATGCTTAAGCGCCGATGTTAATAAACATGCGCTTCAAATAATCCGCTAGGAAGCGGATTTTTTGAAGAAATTGATCGACGATGAATTTGAACGGTAATATCTTTTAATCACCTCATTATGGCTCTTCCCATTAGTGTACCTAGCAAAGCGCCGCCCGCCACAGCTGCACCAGCAACTGTAATCGTTATCGTATCGTCCGCAGCTTTTGGCGTCGGTTGAATCGTTTCTCTCCATTGACTTTTTCCAGCCTTGTTTATTGCAGTTATTGCATACGGATAGTCAATGCCGTTCGTCAAACCTGAATCTGTTACCGTTCGGACATTTGCTCTGACGGTAAGGCAGATGCCATAGTTGCGCCATCAACCCCTCGATAGATTCTGTAAGCCATGATATCAGAACCACCATCAGCAGAGGGAGCAGACCATTTAAATCTGATAAATTGATCTCCCGATTCGACTTAGAAGTTAGTTGGCTGAGATGGGGGGATTGATTGTTTGCGATAGTAGCTTAATCTTGACACATAGAACAAAACTGATTATCGGTCTGTCTCCCATGCATATTTGTCAACATAGGTGAAATGTAACGTATTGTCTTTTCCGATTGTCATTGAGTGATGACAATGGAATGGCTGGGTATAGGGTATTGAAGGTTCAGTCATCTGTTAGCCCTGGGCGACGAACGACGTCGCCGTCAATTGCAACGAAATTACGGGGAGAACAAAGGGGCAAAGTGAAACAGATCAGGATCGAGATAAGCAATACTCTCGATAATCGTCCGCCTTCCAATACCTCATTCTCTTCCCTCTTTTCATAATCCGATTTCTTCATCAATTCTCCTTCTAGCTACCGCATGAGATTCAATATTCAAGACTGGTGGCTACACCCCCCAGCAACAATATGTTCGGATGCGGTCGCAGGTATGAGTCCGTATCCAGAAGTTAGGATTTTTTGGGATCAATTGAAATTTACAACTTTAGTGATAAAAGAATATTTCGCATAATCTTGGCTCAGAGTAAAGGAATTCATTAGAGTTGACATTAATAAACGATGCTATCGAGAGTCAATAATTCACTTCACTTTCCATCTTCATGGACGCTATTGGGAATCACTAGATGCAAGTATTGATTATAGAACTTTTTGTAAATTTCCTCATGATTATGGTTTGGCATCCGCAATAGATTCAAATGAAATGAAGTCTTCTTGATTGCCAAGAACCATATTTGAGCTGATTGATGCGCAATAATCAAATCATCAGGAGGGTCAGATATGATCGAATTGGAATTGTATCCCGATAGCACCCTCTTAGTAGATGGCCCAGCATCGGTCCGAGTGGAAAGCGGTATTCTTGAAGTATTTGGAGCTGAAAGAAAGGCCCAATCGCTGACGATTGTGAAAGAGGACAAAAGGCTCCCTTTCTATGCAATTATTCCAACCAAAATCGAAATGAAACTTGGCGCCAATTCAGCTTACGAGATTAAAAAAGGAAATACTATCCCTCAATCTTGGATCGAATGTGCAAACACAATTATCAAAAAAACCCCTCGTTGCGTAGTCATCATTGGTGGTGTTGACTCAGGAAAATCGAGTTTGGGACTTTATCTTATAAATCGGTGCATTAAAGATGGTCTTGGTCCCGTAGGTTTCATAGATACCGACTTGGGGCAATCAGAAATAGGTCCTCCTGGCACAATTGGTTTTCTTCTTTTAAGGGAACAGACAACAGATTTCCAATCGATGAATCCTGATTGGACAATGTTCGTAGGGGTTACATCCCCTTACTCTGTTCAGAAAAAAGTGCTTTCGATGGCGGGAAAATTGTTAGCAAAGGCGGAAGAGAAAAGGGCCAGGATCATTATCGTGAACACTGATGGATGGGTGGGAAATGATGCGGCACTGAATTTCAAAAAATCGATGGTGGGACTACTCCCATCACCGTTTGTTGTTGCTATAGCACAAGATAACGAACTCAATCCCTTACTCCAAAGCTTTAGTAATGAAGTGATTGTTGTCCAACCACCTTCAGATGTTAAGCCTCGGAGTCCAGAAACGAGAAAGCGGCTAAGGGAGCTCGCTTTTGCAAGATATCTGAAAAGAGGACGAGTAAAGGTATTTCGTAACGATGTAGTGAAGTTTGAAAATGATTGGCAAAAAGGGATGAATCGAATAGTCGGGCTCCTTGGAAATGATGGGGAATTACTCGGTATCGGTGTCGTTGTTGGAATCGACGTTAAAAATGGAATTTTGAAAGTATTCACGCCAGTTGATGAAAAAATTGCGAGAATTGTCATTGGTGGAATTAAATTGGAAAGGATTGGAAGGTAGATAATGGATGGAGAGAAATTGACTTCGATCTCGTGATTTTGTAATATTATTATCGAGGTAGGAAGGAACTGCGCTACCTGTTGAGAATCCGGTGGAGTTAATTGGGGTTAAATATTAGAGTTATTATCAAAAGATTCCGAAAGCACCTTTCTTCAATTGTCATATTGAAATGATTCTTCATTATTGCAATCAACCTCAATCGCTTTTTCTATAGTTTTTGGTTTTTCAATTTGCCATTCTCGATGGAATTTTAAGAAAACCTAAATGTCGATCGATACTTTATCGCTCTCCAGGTTTACCATTAGCTTCAAATCCAATTCTTTTTGGGCAAAACAATGATTTTTTTGAGAGAAAATTTCGTGAACATGATTAGGTCGTCTTCAGTTTCAAGTTTTAAAAGGAAAAATGACCTAGAAAACAAGAGATGTCTTTTAGCTATCTCTAGAACGATTCATCAAGTTGAGCAACGATAAGTGGCATCTTCAGCTAAGCATATCTCTTCTAAAACAAAAAAAACAAAATCGCAGAACATCCGGAGGAACATACAAACGATCCCGTTCTAGGACAAAATATGAAATTCCAACAATTTGAACCAAAAATCCCAGACGTAATTCTTCAAATATTCTGAATTAAAACTTACGGCTAAAACTTACGGCTGGGGTAAAAAAATCTCGGAACTCTTTCAAGGCGCATATACATTGAGTATTGATCTCAAAATGAGGAAGGGAATCTTTGAAGAAACCCTACCTATCCAATATCGTAATGGTGGGGCTGTCCGGATTTGAACCGGAATCTATAGCTCCCGAAGCTACAAGGATAGCCAAGTTACCCCACAGCCCCGTGAGAAACGGGTCAGAATATGCAACTCGAATAAATATTATTCCTTTTTTTTGTACTTGATAGAATGGAGCTTGAGATCTCATTTAATGATTTTTGGGAATTTGATCTCGGTTTTTATTTTTTTCCTGATATCTGTAATAATGGATCCTAACGGGCCAAATTCATAATCTGTCGTATACATAGTTCGACAAATATTAAATAATGCATTGCCTTACCACCATTCATGAAGGAGCAGTTGAGGGAAAAGATCGCTGGGGACATCACGCTTTCATCGGATGTTGGCAAGACGATCAGGAAATGGCGGGAGGAGTTCAACATCTCCCAGCAGACCCTTGCCAAACATCTTGGAATCTCCCCATCGGTTATCAGTGATTATGAATCAGGAAGGAGGAAGTCTCCTGGCATCGTCATCATCAGAAAGATCGTCGACGGACTTATCGAAATTGACGAAAAAACTGGTGGTAAGACGATCAAAAAATACACCTTAGGCGAGAAGACCGACTGTATTATCAGCATGAAGGAATTTGAGACAAGCATGCCAGTCGAGAACTTTATCAGAGTCATCGATGGAGAAAACTTGACAAAGGGTCTCCCCCTAGTCAGAGACATTCATGGCTATACCGTCATCGATTCGATGAAGGCGATCGTGTCCCTCAGCTCATTCGACTACCTCAAGATTTATGGATGGAGCAGCGAGAGGGCGCTGATTTTTACTGGTGTCAAATACGGAAGGTCTCCGATGATCGCTGTCAGGGCTCACCCTCTGAAGCCAGCGATGGTCTGTTATCACAAACCCGAGCATGTCGATGAGCTCGCGATCAGACTTGCAGCTCTCGAAGGTATTCCACTTGTTCGAACAGATTTGCCAATGCAGGTTCTTGTCGACAGGCTCGAACGTCTCAGTTAAGTTTGAGGTGGTGTTTGAAATGGATGTTGGCATTGTTAGCTATGGGGCATATATCCCTAGGTATAGGATAACACCCCAGGAGATCGGTAGGGTCTGGGGTGTTGATGGCGAAATGATGAGCCGCAATCTCCTCATCTTCAGCAAGTCGGTTCCTGGACCTGACGAGGATACGATTACGATTGCGGTCGAAGCGGCGAGGAATATGATGAGGCGAGTTTCGATTAATCCAAAAGAGATCGGTGCGATTTTTGTTGGTTCAGAATCGCATCCCTATGCTGTTAAGCCAACGGGGACGGTTGTGGCGGAAGCGATCGAGGCCTCGCCTGGACTGACTGCGGCGGACTATGAGTTCGCATGCAAAGCGGGAACTGCTGCAATACAGACGTGCATGGGAATGGTTGGAGCTGGTATGATCAAATATGGTGTCGCCATAGGGGTAGACACATCACAAGGTGCACCGGGTGACGCGCTCGAATACGCTGCGTCTGCTGGCGGTGCGGCTTTCCTCATTGGCGCCAAGAAAATCATCGCGAAGATCAACCGAACCTATTCCTACACGACCGATACGCCTGATTTCTGGAGGCGAGAAGGACAGCCTTATCCCAGCCACGGTGGTCGATTTACCGGTGAACCGGCGTATTTCAAGCACATCATCAGTTGTGGTAAGGAACTCATGAATCTCATGGGCTCCAAACCTGAAGACTATGACTATGCAGTCTTCCATCAGCCGAATGGAAAATTCCCAGTGAGGGTTGCGAAACAGCTCGGGTTCACGGAGGATCAAATTGAAACGGGACTGCTGACGCCATTCATCGGAAACACATACAGCGGCTCGGTACCACTCGGTATTGCTGCGATTCTTGATGTGGCGAAACCGCATGAACGGATCTTCGCGGTCGCGTATGGATCCGGTGCCGGCAGTGACGCTTTTGATATCACCGTCACGCCGGAAATCCAGCGGTTCCGCAGGGACGCGGCACCGACGGTCAGGCAGCTCGTCGAGAACAAGAAGTTCATTGACTATGCGACATACGCAAAATTCAAAGGCAAAATTCGTTTGGCTGGAGGGATGACATGAGGGAAGTTGCGATTATTGGGATCGGTGATACTAAGTTTGGGGAACTCTGGGATCTATCATTCAGGGAGATAGGAATCCAGGCTGGACTTGCAGCGGTTTATGATGCGAATCTGTCGGGTGATGAGATTGATGCGATTTATGTTGGCAACATGTCCGCTGGTCGTTATATTGAGCAGGAGCACGTTGGTGCGTTAATCGCGGATTATGCTGGTATGACACGTAATCATATTCCCACGACAAGGGTCGAAGCGGCGGGCGCATCTGGTGGGCTCGCCCTTCGACAGGGATACCTTGCAATTGCATCGGGTCTTCACGATATCGTGGTGGTCGGTGGTGCGGAGAAAATGACGGACGTCGGGGATCTCAAAGCGATCGACATCCAGTCATCAGCAGCCGACCAGCAGTGGGAGTGCGCATTCGGAGCGACCTTTGCCTCACTCCATGCGATGATTGCGCGGCGGCACATGCATGAATATGGGACAACGCGGGAACAAATTGCGCACGTCGCTGTCAAGAATCATAAACATGGTTCACTAAATCCTAAGGCGCAGTTCCAGAAGGAAATCTCTCTTGATACTGTCCTAAGAGCGCCGCCAGTTGCCGAGCCACTCGGTCTCTTTGATTGTGCGCCGATTTCCGATGGCGGTGCGGCCGTCGTCCTCTGCGCGATGGAGAAGGCGAGAAAGTACACGGATACTCCAATCAGAATCATGGCATCAGCGCAGGCTTCGGATACATTGGCTTTGCATCACAGATCGGACATCTGCAGTTTCGAAGCAACGAGGATTGCTGCTGAGAGGGCATTCAAGCAAGCGGGCATCGAACCTAAGGACGTTGATCTCGCGGAAGTTCATGATAATTATACAATCAGCGAAATACTGGCGATCGAAGACCTGGGATTTTTCAAAAAAGGTGAAGGAGGGAAAGCGACGATAGAGGGTGAGACGGCAATCGGCGGAAAGATTGCAATCAACACCTCTGGTGGGTTAAAGGCAAGAGGTGACCCTATTGGAGCGACTGGTGTTGCCCAGGTTGTTGAGATCGTTGCGCAGCTGAGAGGGGAAGCTGGGAAACGGCAAGTCAGTGGCGCGGAAATCGGATTAGCGCACAATGTTGGTGGGACTGGTGCAACGGTGATCGTGCATATCTTAGGGGTGGTGTGAGTTGTCGACAGCTCGTTTCTGGCGTGAGAATCCAAGCCGATACAATATGACGGCGGTTCGATGTGGTGTCTGCAAGAGAATACTGTTCCCTCCGAGATCGATCTGCCCCGCTTGTCGCAGGAAGAGTGTCGGCAAGCTGGAAGAGATGAAGTTACGCGGTGAAGGGGAGATCTATTCTTTCTCGATCGTTCACGAGGCGCCTTCACAGCTCGACAAAATGAAGCCCTATGTCATCGCGATCGTACAGATGGATGAAGGTGTAAGAGTCACTGGCCAGATTATCGACTGCGAACCATCGGACGTGAAAATTGGGATGCGGGTGCGAAGCACCCTCAGGAAACTCGGAGAAGACGGCGAGGCGGGTGTCATCCACTACGGCTACAAGTTCATACCTGTGAAATCGTAACTACGCAAATGGTCAGGATTTGGACTCGTGGGCCTCGATCTCGAAGCTACTTTCAAACCCGCAAGGCTCATCGGAGAGCGCAGGTTTACAGATGAGTTCAAGTGTGATTGGTATCACACCGCTTCTTTTCGGCAGAATCTCGAGATCTAGAGACACCTCTTCTCCTCCTTTCATCCATTCAATTGCCAGCGGACCTTTCACGTCAACATCGCCACGGAATTTTAATGAGATGTCCCGTGCCATTGCGATTCCCTCGTTGCGCAGTCGTATCCTTGCCCTTGTCCATTGATTAGCGATCGGTTCTTCGAGAAGATCGACATCGATCGCAATTTCTGGCATCAGCATTTCGATTTCATTTTCAAGCGATAAAATGGCATTTTTCAAGGTTTCAATCATATTATCGATTTCTTGTGGACTTTCTCTCTCAGCCTTAATCAGAACCTCTTTGCTCTCTTCGACCGGTATCCCTTTGCTCCCAGCTTTCTCAATGAGATGCGCGAGTCTTTCCTTCATTCCTTCAAATTCCCTGTATTTTTCGATTGAAATGCCGATGCTCTTCTCAGCCTTCTCCAACGCTTCGATTGCTTCTCTGTAACTTCTTCGGCCCAGCATTTCTTTAGCCGTTGTGATAAAGAACTCGCTCAGTGATGCTTCCTTTCCGGCTTTCCTCTCGTTGTCAATTCTTTCGCGTAGCTTCGTGATTTTATCTTCAATTTTATTGAATAAAAGTGATTCGATCGCCTCAGTTTTCTTCTCAATAATTTCGAGATTCGATGTTTTGGGTTCTCCTGTCTCCATTTGACGAATGTCCAATTCTAATTGAAGAACTTCGGCTTCAGATGAGAACTGGCTGAGTAGTTGGTAAAGGGAATATAATTCTCTCATTTTCTCTTTCGCCAGCGAATCGAGCTCGGATGCCGCTCTGGCAATTGCCCTCTGAATCAGGAGGGCTGCCTTTTCAAATTCAAGTCCCTGGAGCGCTTCCTCTGCCGATTTAATAATCTCAGAGAGTTCACTGATATCTCGACCATTTATTTCAAGAAGTTTAATCAGCTTCTCCGCCTCATGAATTTCGTCCATTCTTCTTTCAAAGGATTCGGTGATCGATCGCAGCTCTTCCGAACACCACATCGCGATCGCGAAGGCCTCCGAGAAAGCGCCAGTTTTCATTTTTTCATCGGCCTGCGAAAGAAGCTTCTCGACGTGCTCGATGCGAAGACCAAATTCCTTCGCCTCCTTGGCTCTCTCTTTGACCTCATTGATTGTCTGGGCGCTCATCTGTTTCTGCCGCCGAATTCTCTCAATCTCGCTTGAAAGATGATCGATCAATGCTTCAGCTTGCCGGAAATGCCAGGTGCCCATCAGATGATCAATTTCGTCGATTGATGGCTTCGCAGTTTTGAGGTCGACACCTTCGAGACCTTCCTTCTGGCAGAATTCTTCGATTCTTTTCAATTCATTCTTGATTTTATCCACCGCAAGCTGTGAGGCCTGCTCAGCTGCCTTTCTTGCCAGTTCCGATGCAACGATGAACTTTCCAATATTCATGAGGTTAATCGATTGGATTAGCGAGTTCCGCGCAGAAGTTACATCGATGCCGAGCGATCCAACTTCTTCAATGATTTTCTCGGCAAGTTGAATGTGCTCGCTCGCCCTTCTCTCCATAACAATATTCTGATCGATCTCAGCTTTTGCGAGATCGAGAGCCTTGAGAGCATCGTTGAATCGGCTTTCCCACAACAATTTTTCTGCTTTCTCCACGATTTGTTCGATACTCTTAACGTCTTGACCAGACTTCTTTGCGCGTGTGATCTCTGATTTGAGATTCTCAATTCTCAAAGAAATCTCCCTGATCAGGCTAGTCGTCGCGATCCGTTCGGCCTCTCTCGCTGCATTGAGGGCTTCAAGATATCGTCCTGCTTTTGCATTTGTCTCTGCATCCACAATCATTTTTTCGACTGGTGATGTCTCGAGGCCGATTCGTTTCATAATCGAAATTAGATCCTTGATCAGCGGTATTCTGCGTGTTGCAATGAACGGGGCAACGATTTTTTCTGTTTCGGCGTAACACTCAGTGAGAATTACCTTTGCCTCCTCGTACTTGCCAGTCTCAAACAATCTCTTGCCTTTTGTTAAGAGCGCGATTGCCTCACCAGTGTCCTTGCCCTGTTCCCCTGCTTCCCTCAGTAAACTCGAAATTTCGACGATTCTATCGTAAACCTCAGTGTGAAGCGCTATCGTCTTTTCGAGCAATTCTCCCGCTTCCTTGATGATCCTGAACGCCCGATCGAAGTCCTTTCCATTGATCGCCAGCGATGCTTCCTCGGCAAGACGATCGATCCTTGCAACTTCAACGCCATTCCGTCGAGCTGATCCGACCGAGCGGATCAATTTTGTTAATTCTCTTGTCAATTCGTCAGCAACGATTGAACTTGCAAAATTGATGACATCAATAACGAGTTTAAATGATTCCGAGATATCGCCATTATCACGAAGTTGCTCAGCGCTCTTCAGTTTTTCAGAGAGAGTGATGCTCTCCGCACCGAGACGTCTCGCGAGATCAAGCAAATCTCTCGCTTCCTGGATCTTGATTGAAAGAGACTCCGCTTCGCTTTTCCGGAGAGTCTCGATAGCTGCCCGCGCAAGATCGTATGCCTTTTCAAATTCTCCCTTTTCCACAGCCGCCCTCGCATCCCCGATCATCGATTCTGCAGCGGAAACATCGACATGTCCAGCTCGATTTTCTAGAAATTTTTGGGCCGATGTGATCATCGCCTTCGTAGCGAGCTTCATTTTTTCATTGATCATTTCGTTACAACGTTTGATCGAGGCAGCCACCTCAATGTATCTTCCATCTTTTGCTGTCTTGATGATCCCATCGAGAAGGGCATGTTCCTCGGCGAGATCCGCACCCATCCTCATCGCTGTCGCAGCCTTCAATTCGAGATCCATGACGGCTCTTGCGAAGTACTCCTGAAGGGCTCTATGTGCTTCTTTTTGAGCTGCCCTAAGTTGTTCTGCGGCCGCGCTGAAATTCCGGGCAAGAACGAGCTCTCTCGAATTGTTCATTAGCTCCTTTGTCCTTTTTAAATCCACTGGGTAAACACTGCCGATCAAGAGGAGCTGCTTTGTTCTTGCGAGCTCTTTTTCCACTTCTTTATGTCCTTCGAGTGCCTTCTCTAAAACTCCATCGGCTTTATGAACAAAATCGATTGCACTTTCAAAGTCTCCGCCCTTGTATGATCTTTTTGAAGACTCGAGAAGTTTTAACGGTTGGTCAAGATCAACGCCCAGTCTTTTCGCAAGAACGAGTTTAGTACGCAGTTTCGAAATAAGTCGTACGAGATATTCCTCCTCTCCCTTGGAAAGAACATTCTTCACTTCTTTGAGGGTTTCCTTCGCCTCAGCAATCCTTTGCGTACCTACGTATTCGAGCCCGTTTTGTATCAATTCTTTAGCGCGCCCGATCTCGATACCATTCGTTTCGAGAAATTCCGCCCTCTTTCTTACTCTTTCAAAATTTGAACGGATACCATTAATCAAAAGGTTCTGGACCTCCATCTCGGCCATTTTTATGGTCCTGAACGCGCGATCGTAATCTTCCTGCTCGATTTCTTTTCGAACCTGTGCGATGATATTGTCAATCGACGAAAAATCGATTCCGAATTCCTCGTAGGATGCCTTAACGTCAAGAATCTTCTTAATCTGCAGTTCGAGATGTGAACGAATAAGATTCTTGATCCTGTCGAAACAGGCGTTGAGCTCCTTAATCGTCGATGCATACTGCAATTCATCAAGCCACTTCCTCGCATGCGCGAGCATCTTTCTCTCTTCATCAACGCCTATTCCGTTTGATTCTGCGAGAAGGAGAAGTGATTGCACTTTGCCGAAATAGTCTGCGAGTTTTCTGTTGACGTACTGTTCAGCCTTGTTCCATGTGGAGGTCGCGCTTGAAAGTGCTTCTTTTAATCTCTTTTCAGAAATAAGATTTCTCGCTTTTTGTACGAAATTCATGATTTCCTCTGAATCCCGGTCTCCTTTCTCGAATAAACTCAAAAGATCGAGGATGGACGATATGACGGCTTCAACCTTTTCGGCCTTTGCCTTCTCAGTCGCTTCGATGCTTTTGGTTGCGAGACTGAGCGCCGTTTTGAAATCTCGGTTGGAAAAAGCTTCCTTGGATTCCAAAAACAATCGCTGAGCATCCGCTGACTGGACATCGAATTCTCTGAGACTGGCAATAGCCTTTTCTGCCTCGTCGAGCTTTTTCTCGGCTTCTTTGCGATTCCTCGCAGCTTCCCTCGCCTTCTGTTCGAGCTTCCCTCGCCTTCTGTTCGAGCTGTCTGGCAAGCTGAAGCTGACTGATGTAATCTCCCGGCAATCTCCTTCATCTCCACGTACGTGTCGATCTTTTGGGATTCTGGGTGATTCGAATCGACAGATCTATTGACCCTTGGATTCATTAATCTTTTGACTTGATTATCCTAAAAGTGAAATGCTTTTCTCGCCACCAAATAAGCCCGCTCTCTCAAATTTCTATTTCAGGTGTCCGATCTTTTTTTTTATCAATTCAGTCATTTCTTGATCAGGTCGACAAAAGCCACCCTTTCAAGTACAACGTCTGCGAGTTCCGCCGCGCTGAGCGCTGAGATTTCGCTTTCTTCGATCCCGAATCGCCTCAGCTTTTCGATAGTGGATTCAAGCACTGAGTCATCAGGTGATAATCCCAATTCTTTGACAATTCCTTCAGGATGGGGACAGTCTAAGAAAACGATTGCAATTCTCTGGCAACCTTTTGATATTCCCATCTTTTCGACCGCCTTTGCGAACTGTCTTTCGCCAGAGGCATAGATCAAAATTTCATTCAAAAGGTTTGAGGAAATGTTCTCTCCGCGTTCGAATGATCTGATCGCGTGGAGAGTGGCGGAGAGCAAGTGATCTCTACCGCATACGAGGTCAGCATTCAATGGAACTCCCATTCCTTGTTTCATGTTCTGAAGGGAAGCGATCAGTATGTTTGGATCATCGACACGACCCTTTGCACCTATGATTGCGATCTCTGTCACGAATGCATCAAATGCAACATCCTGTAATAACACTTTTCCGCTTTGGGGAGCATTTTTTCACAGGAAATTGAACTTTGCAATTCATTTTTTAGCTCGTTATTATCGAGGGAGAAGCGCCTGTAAACGGCTCCTACAATATTGAAAGGAAGAGCCAGTAAACAATTATATTGATCACCGTCAAAGGAAATCCCACCTTCGCAAATTCGATAAAAGAGAGGGTTTCTCCCCTCCTTTCTGCATTCTGTATAATGATGATATTACTTGCAGCGCCTAGAATAAGGAGGTTTCCAGCGATCGTACTTCCAGCTGCCAGCGCCATTAAGCCGTGTGTGGATATTCCAACTTCAGAAAGAAGAGGTAGATAGAGCGCGACATAGGGGACATTTGAGATGAATTGGCTCAATACGACACTGATAACTAAAATCATCGGAACTGAGGCGATATCAAAACTCGATTCAGCCAGCAGCGACTGAAAGAATCCAGACTGCCAAACGCTTGCCATCAACACGAACATCGATGCAAAGAAGATGAGGGTATACCAATCGATATTCTTCAAAACCTTCCATCGTTGATCGCTGATAACAAGTATTGGCAACATCGCGACGAGGGCGATGTAAGTCAGTCTGAATTCTTTACCAAAACCCGCAAAAGAAAGGGCAATTCTCACCATGACGAGAATGAAAATCAATGCCAGCGAGATTTTACATGCAAGGGCGAGGTGAGGGTCCGTCACGGGTGATTCGTTATTATCTGATGTCTGTTTTTTGAACTCATCTCGATAGAACAATTTCAAAACGATGTAGCAGACAAATAGGTTGATGAACGTGGGAACTGCCAGATAATAAAAGAACGTGACAAATGGACTCTGGATATCTCCATTGATAGCAACAAGGAGATTCTGCGGGTTCCCAACGGGACTCATGACGCTGCCAGTCGTGACAGAGAAAGCAAGCGAAAGCAAGAGAAGCTTCGGGGAAATCTTGAATCGCGTCGCAAAATGAAGAACGAGAGGCGTACCGATGATTGCAAGAGTATCGTTCATCAGAAAAGCAGATAGTATGCCGATGGTGAAAAGGATTAAAAGAATGAGTTGGTCGACGTTCTTCGCCCTCTTGAATATTTTGTGCGCGAGATAAAAAAGATAGCCACTCTCATAAAGTGCCTCGCCAACGACGAACATTCCAAAAAGAAAGAGCATCACGTCAATATCGATCGAAAGGAGTGCGTCAATCAGGCTTATCTGGCCCGTGAGAAGGACGGCGAACGCTCCGAAAAGCATAATTTGCCATATCTTAAGGCGAAATTTCCCGACCTGGCGTATCGCAATAAGAACGAAGACGATGAATAGCACGATGACAGAAATGCTCAGATCCGGAGCGTTCAGAGTCTCACCGGGGCGGTCGGATAGATTCGATTGAGCTCTTAAATTATTCTGCGAATCTCGGGATTAATGTGGATCCATTTTAAGTGTATTCTAACCCCCTTAGATGACCAATCATAGTCTTTCTCGATTCGATTTTCCTGAAATCAGATGCAAGATTTTGCTCTTCGTGTAATCAATCAACAGATGCCATAAGAAAGTTTTATTTCCGCATATGAATCTTGGCAAATCAGTTTTGATGAGATTAAGGTGTATCTGATGCACTACGATAAGGTCACTATCGCTGCGCCTGCGACTCTTTCGAATATCGGGGCGGGTTTCGACGTATTTGGTCTTGCTTTGAATGAACCATACGACATCATCGAAGCACAGAGGACGGTCACGAAGGGGGTTTTAATCACCTCAATCAGCGGAGCTGATAGCAAACGCATCACGATGGATCCTTCAAGAAACTCGGCGGGTATCGCGGCAATGGAAGTTCTGAAGGCCGGGTGTGCTGATTTCGGTATCGAGATGGCAATCAGAAAGGGAATTAGGCCGGGAAGCGGCATTGGGTCTTCGGGTGCCTCTGCGGCGGGAGGCGCATTCGCAGCGAATCTTTTTCTCGAAAAACCGCTGCCTGCTGAAAAGCTCGTCGTCTATGCGGCGAGAGCGGAGGAGGTAACCTCGGGTGGATTTCACGCAGATAATGTCGCACCAGCCATCCTGGGTGGATTTACAATCATTACTTCATACGATCCGTTTGAAGTTGAGCGGATCGAGCCACCAGTTAATCTCGGTATTGCGATTGTCATGCCTGACGTTTTCATTTCGACGAAAGAGGCGAGAAAAGTCCTTCCGGAAAAAGTGGAGCTGAAGAAGCTTGTTTATCATGTGGGTCACGCGTCAGGTCTGGTGCTCGGGATGGTGAAGGGGGACATCGGCCTTATAAGTCGCAACGTAAGGGATATCGTCATCGAGCCTTCGAGAGCGCATCTCATTCCATATCTTCGCGAAGTTGAATCGGCTGCAAAGGAGATGGGCGCCAGTGCAGCGTTTCTCAGCGGTTCAGGTCCTTCCATTGCTGCCATATTCGATATGCAAAGGGTCAACGGCAGAGCGATCGCCGACGCGATGAAGAAGGTTTATGAAACAAACGGCATCAGATGTGACACATGGGTGACGAAGCCAGGATCTGGTTGCAGGAGGATCGAGTAAATGGTTTATGAGATCAGGTGCTGGGAATGTGGTGTCGTGATTGAAGATCCCTACGCGGACAGTTGTTCGAGATGCGGGGGGCTTCTCGATATCAAGATTGATCTTTCTTCTTTGAAAAAAATCGAACTATACCAGTTAAGGCGGAAACCACTCGGTGTTTGGCGATATGCCGAATTTCTCCCTGTCACGGAGGATAAGGCAATCACCCTGAAAGAGGGCGGAACACCGTTGTATAATTGTCGGAATCTTGCTCAAATTGTCGGTATCAACCGACTATTCGTCAAATATGAAGGCGCTAATCCGACAGGATCTTTTAAGGACAGGGGAATGACCGTTGGTGTCACGAGAGCGGTGGAAATCGGGGCGAAGATCGTCGGCTGCGCATCAACTGGCAATACATCGGCTTCCCTTGCCGCATACGCCGCGAGGGCAGGTCTCGATTGTGTTGTGATCCTACCAGCCGGGAAAGTCGCTGCGGGAAAGCTTGCGCAGGCAATTTTCTTCGGAGCAAAAGTCATCTCGATTGATGGCAGTTTCGATGACGCATTGCAAATCGCGAGAATGCTCGCTGCAGAAGGACACATTTACTTACTTAATTCGATCAATCCCTTCAGGCCAGAAGGACAAAAAACTGTCGCATTTGAAATCATCGATCAGCTCGATTTCCAGGTGCCTGATAGGATCATTCTTCCAGTCGGGAATGCCGGGAATATTTGGTCAGTTTATAAGGCGCTCGATGAACTTTACAATATCGGTTTGATCGATCGGCTTCCAAAACTTGTCGGTGTTCAAGCTAGTGGCGCAAAACCAATTGTCAACGCGTTCCGCGAGGGGCGGAGGGATTTCACGGCGGTTGAACATCCCGAAACGATCGCGACGGCGATCAGGATTGGAAATCCAGTCAGTGGAAAGAAGGCTTTGAAAGCGATTTACGAAACTGGTGGCTGTGCCATCGAAGTGACGGATGAAGAGATACTGGACGCGCAGAGAATTCTGGGCAGGGCTGAGGGTATAGGCGTCGAACCGGCGAGTGCGGCATCGATCGGTGGTCTTTTCAAAATGGCACATCTCAAAGAAATTGGAAAGGATGAGACAGTCGTCTGCATCTGCACAGGCAACGTGCTTAAGGATCCAGACACGATTATGAGATCTTTCGGAAAGATCGGATCTGTCCCGGCAGATGTCGATTATGTGAAAAAGATCATTTTGGGGTTGTCTCTTTCATGATGAAACGAGCATTCATGGGCTAATTTGGTTCTAACGATTTTCATAGACAAATGATATTTACTCGCGAACGCTATTTTCATTAGGACCACGAATGAACGAACCCGAGCGCCGAATGAAATTCAGAACGTACATAAACGGCTTCGACGAGAATATTGATGGAGGTATCCCACAGGGGCACATCGTTCTTGTTGCTGGTGAAACTGGTACGATGAAATCTTCCATTGCTTACTACATTCTTTTCATGAATGCGAAGCACGAAGGCGTCAACGGTCTGTATCTCTCTCTTGAACAGAGCAAGAGAAGCCTCCTCCGACAGATGGAACAAATGGGACTGCGTGGTGAAACGAAGGGTTGTGTCGAAATCCTCGATATGGGCGAGCTGCGGAAAAAGGCGGAAGGGCCTAATTGGTCTGACACTTTCCGATTTGCGGTTAATGAAACAAAACGTAGAATGAATTATGAATTGCTCGTGATCGATTCTCTTGGTGCTCTTGAGATTATCTCGAATTTCACGAGACCACGAGAAGACATGTTCAGATTGTTTGAATGGCTAAGATCTCTCGATATCACGACGCTCATCATTTCTGAAATGCCTGTGGGTCAGTTTACCTGCTACGGGCCTCACGATGCGGATTTCCTCGCCGATGGGATCATTCATCTCAGGATGACTGAAGGAAGGGAAAGCGAGGTGTTAAGGAAGATTAGATGTGTCAAAATGAGAGAAGCTGATCATGCAACAGGATATTTCTTGCTTCTGAAGAAGGGCGATCAGTTCATCGTCACGCGCGCAATGATCGATTTTTAGAAATCCGTCAACTTTCGCTGTCCTTCCAGCGTCGTTTCCTTTTCAACGCGCAATTCTTTCGATGGCACTGTTAATCCTGGTTTCGTGGTTGTTTCTAACTGTGCTTTGATGCTGCGGGCGAGAGCCTCGCCAATCCGTGGGACGCGAGCAATTGCATGGAGCTCAGCATTTCTCAAATCATCGAGTGTCCTGAAGCCGCTATTGAAAAGCATTCTTGCCCTCACCCTACCAACACCGCGCAATCTAACGAGATCGAGGAGCTCCTTTCTCACCCCATACCTTAATCTCACGACGAGATCGTTAAGCGCTGGGTACGCCTCTCTGTTAAAGATATTCGCGAGCTCCCTCATCGAATACAGAAGCCACTCGGCGATTTCAACTTTGTTTCTGAGATCACCCGGTCCCATATTATATCTCTCGAGAATTTCTTCCTCGCCAACCTCCTCGATCCATTCCTCAAGAGCGCACGCAGTCTTTAATTCTGACAAATAAAATTCATATTCAGTCAAATCTTCTGGTGCAGGAAGCAGAAGTTCATTTTTTCTCAACGAATATACTTCCTCAATCACTTCATATTCTCCGCGCCGGAGATACATGTGCCTCATATCGGGCGTTGAGCAAATTGCATGGAGGAATCCAAAATCAGACGATCCTGCTTTATATGCTTTCAACGCGTCTCTCAGTCTCACCGCTGTTAATGGATCGATGTAAAGATCGGAAACTCTTCTTCCGAAAAATGTCGGGAGAATTTCCTCATTTACCCTTATCATCCCCTCTTTTTCAAGAAATTCAATGATTCGTTCTGCCGCCTCGCCCAAACCTGTGATGCTCACTTGGTGTGCAAAGAATGTCATGCTGAAAAAGGTCATCAAGGTCTCCATCGAATTCGCAACACCCGTCGCGATCGCCGCGAGGATATGACTGCGCAGAACGGCTTCATTGCCGAGTTTCGAAAAAATTTCCTCGGGTTCGCCAAGAAGATAATTCTCCATCAGAAAACTCATTTCGCTTTCATTGCGTGCGATGAGTACCGCCTCACCGTATGGATCGAATCTCGGCCTTCCAGCGCGTCCACACATTTGTTTGATTTCTAACACAGGTATGGAAACATTACCGACGTCAGATTCGTAACGATAAACATCCCTGATGACAACCATTCTCGCTGGCAGATTGATTCCTGCAGCAAGGGTCGGCGTCGCGATGATGCATTTGATCGTGCCGTTCCTGAAACTCTTCTCGACAAGCTTCCTCTGTTCATTCGTCAGTCCAGCGTGATGAAAGGCGATACCTTTCCTCATACAGCTCTTCAGTCGCTTACCGACTGACGTCGATTCATCTTCGTCGATGAGATCATCCAGACCATCAATTTCCACACGATCTTTCAAGATCTCTTTCATTTTTGGAGCGTATCGGACGGCAAGGGATTCCGCGGATTTTCGTGTATTGACGAAAATGAGACACTGCCCACCAGTGAGGATCGCATCAGAGATCAGGCTCCAAACGACATCCCCGCGATCCCTGATCTCCCTCATTGTGTTATCAGTGAATTTGATGATCCCTTCGCAGAGAACGCCCTCTTTTAATGGCACGGGTCTCCAATTGCTGGAAATATGAACCGCGTTTAACCAGTCGGCAAGTTCCCTTGAGTTCTTGATGGTTGCCGAAAGGGCAATAATCTGTATGTTGGGATTGAATCGTCTGAATCGAGCAAGCGTGATCTCGAGGGTTGGCCCTCGCTCAGGATCATGGATGAGATGGATTTCATCGGCCACAACAAGAGAAATTCTTTCGAGCCAACGACTCCTGTGACGCAGCAACGAATCCGCTTTTTCGGATGTTGCGACGATGATATCAAATTTCTCGAGTTCAGGATCAGGCGTGTCAAAATCGCCTACGGACATTTCTACTCTGATTCCGAGTTCCTCAAATTTCTTCAAATCTTCGTATTTTTCAGTTGCAAGCGCCCTGAGCGGAACGATGTAAAGAACCTTTCCGCCACGTTCTAACACATGCTTGAGCGCCGCAAGATAGGCGACGAGAGATTTACCGCTGGCGGTCGGGACAGCGAGCACGAGATTCTTGCCCGCGAGCGCGTGGGGGAGCGCCTCCTCTTGCGGAGGATATAAAGTGACGATTCCGTCTTTCTTCAAGATTTCGACGACATCATCAGGGATTCCTAACTTTTCCAACACCATTTTTCTTCTCTCCAGCGCTCAAAGGGCTATATTGAGCAATTGCCACACCCGCTATAATAAGTGTGGCAAATAAGGCAGTTTTCGAAGTGATCGTTTCCCCGAGCATCGGAATCGACATCATTGTCGAGAACAGGGGAATGAGGTAAAGGAAATAGGAGATCGAGCTCAGACTTTCTTCCCTTAGTGCATAGTAGTATAAGAGAAACGCGATGCAACCTGGGAAAAGCGCAAGAAAGAGGATGATAAGAATGATGTCTGGAGGAATGGTCACTTCGTTCCTCATTTCCAATGGAATCGCAAGACACAAGATTAAGGATCCTGTGATGAGACTCCAGCAGTTGACGATTGCTGGCTCATTCGTTGCGAGTTCTTTCTTTGCGAGAACACCAGAGAATGAATACGAAATGGCGGAAATAAGCACGAGCACATTTCCAATCAAAGCTCCACGCCCGAAATCATTGCCTTCACCGCCGACGAGTAGGATCGTTCCTACTAGGGCCACAATCATCCCAGCGACCTTACGCAATGTTAATTTATCGCCAAGTAGCAGCACCGCAAGCACGATTGTAAATGCGGGTCCTGATGCTTGAATGATCGAGGACAAGCTTGCGGTCGTGTATTGCAACCCTAGATTGAGTGCAGCATTTGGAAGTGCTATACCAACGAATCCAAGCAGTGTAAGCCTTTTCCAGTCGGCGTAGAATCTTCGTACTGTCTCTTCCTTTCCGAGCATCGCAACAACGATGAGGAACATGAAAAGGGCGGCGGCTAAGTAGCGTACCGCGGCGAGCGTGATGGGTGGGAGATAAACAATGCATAATTTTAATAGCGGAAATGAAGACGACCACATAATAACTGCTGCGAGTAAGGCAACGGCACTTGATTTTCTTCCACTCATTTGGTCAAGTGAATCGACGTTGAATACTTAATGACATTCCTTACCATTGATATATTTTCCATTTAATTTGACTATCTGGATCGTATCCCAAAGTGATAAACTCAGGGAAATGCTTAATTAGTGGTAACAGATATGAGTGAACCGAGTCAAATTGATATGACAGACGAGAGGCCTGTTGAAGAACTTCCGGATGTTGACGAATGGATCAAGACGCAAAATTTCACGACGACAGCGGACATTAAAATTCCAGAAAAGCTTGCCGATCAGGTTATCGGGCAGGATGCGGCCGTCGAGGTGATCAAGAAAGCGGCTGAGCAGAAGCGCCACGTTATGTTGATTGGAGATCCAGGTACCGGAAAGAGCATGCTGGCCCGATCAATGACCGAATTCCTGCCAAAGGGTGAACTTCAGGACGTCATCGCCTATCACAATCCCGACGATCCCAATGAGCCAAAGATCAGAGTCGTCCCTGCGGGAAAAGGAAAGGAAATTGTCGCGGCGCAGAAGCGCGAGGCGATGCAGCGGAAGCAACAGAAGGCATCGATGGTGACTGGAATCGTCTTCATGATCATCATCCTCACAGTTATCCTTTACATTCAATCGGGGATGCATGACCCTGGTATAATTCTCATCGGGATCGTTGCAGCGGCAATCATTTTCTTTGCTATGAGGTATTCAGGCACGAGACAGGAAAATATCATGGTGCCGAAGCTCCTCATCTCTCACGAAGAAGGGGAGATGCCACCGTTTATCGACGCAACGGGAGCGCATGCCGGTGCATTGCTCGGTGATGTCAAGCATGACCCCTTCCAGAGCGGTGGTCTTGAAACACCTGCGCATGAGAGGCTCGAGGTCGGTGCGATCCATAAGGCGTCGAAAGGCGTCCTTTTCATTGACGAAATCAACATGCTGAGGATCGAGTCCCAGCAGAGTTTGCTCACAGCCCTCCAGGAGGGAAAATTCCCGATCACCGGTCAGAGTGAGAGAAGTTCTGGTGCGATGGTTAAGAGCGAGCCAGTCCCCTGTGATTTCATTCTCGTATGTGCTGGTAACCTCGACGCCGTTCAGGGAATGCATCCAGCGCTGAGGTCGAGAATCCGTGGTTACGGTTACGAGGTCTACATGAAATCGACAATGGACGACACTCACGAGAACAGGCAAAAGCTTGTCAGGTTCGTGGCACAAGAGGTCGCGAAAGACAAGAAAATTCCCCACTTCGATAAGAGCGCTGTTGCGGAGATCCTCAAAGAGGCGCAGCGCCGGGCTGGTAGGCGCGGACAACTGACCCTCAGGCTGAGAGAGCTAGGAGGGCTGATCAGGGTCGCTGGGGACATCGCGCGCGAAGAAAACAAGCCGATCGTTACGGCCGATCATGTCATAAGAGCAAAGAAAATTGCGAGGAGTCTCGAGCAACAGGTCGCAGATCGCTACATCGAAATCAGAAAAATGTACAAGACCTTCATGACAGAAGGATCCGCGGTCGGCGTCGTCAACGGCCTCGCGGCACTCAACACCGAATCAAGCATGGCCGAGTATTCTGGTGTGGTGCTTCCAATCGTTGCTGAAGTTACACCGGCGCAGACAAAGAACGGCGGGAGGATCATTGCAACTGGCCGACTTGGTGAGATTGCGAAGGAAGCAGTCCAGAATGTTTCGGCGCTGATCAAGAAGTACACGGGCGAGGACATCAGCAACCATGATGTGCACGTGCAGTTCGTCGGGTCATATGATGGTGTTGAGGGTGACAGTGCCTCGATTTCCGTTGCAACGGCGGTCATTTCAGCCTTCGAGGACGTGCCTGTCGACCAGTCCGTTGCAATGACTGGAAGTCTGAGCGTTAGAGGCAAGGTCTTACCGGTCGGTGGAGTGACGGCGAAGATTGAGGCGGCAGCAGAAGCTGGAATAAAGAAGGTCCTCATCCCAAAAGAGAACATGAAGGATGTTGTGCTCGAAGAGAGATATGTTGGTAAAATCGAAATCGTGCCAGTCGAGAACTTGAGTGAAGTGCTCAGCCACGCGCTCGTCGGTGGAACGAAGAAGGAAGGTCTATTAAGGAAGCTTGCTTCAATGGTGGAAAGCGCGACTGTGCCCAGTAGCGGAAGACCGACGACTCAGTAATTCTTTTTTCAATATTTTTTTCAATATATTTTATATCGACTTATTGGAAAATTTGAATAACCCGCGCATCATTTCCTGATTACTGGGAGAGGAGATCTGTGGATAGTGATGATTTCAACAGCCTGATTATCGGACGCTTTCAGCCTTTTCATAAGGGACATCTCGAAGTTATTAAAACGATTGCCAGGGAATCTGACTATGTAACTATCGGCATCGGTAGCGCTCAGTATTCCCACACCTTCGAAAATCCTTTTACCGCGGGTGAGCGCCATCTCATGATTTCAAGGGCGCTCAGGGACGAGGGAATTGAAAGGTATTTCCTCGTACCGATCGTTGATATTAACAGATACGCCGTATGGGTTGCGCATGTCGTTTCGATGGTGCCGCCCTTTAAGGCCGTCTATACCAATAATCCGCTCACAAGACGTCTCTTTCAGGAGGCAGGATTTGAGGTGAGAGCCGCGCCGCTTTTTAACATCGAACTTTACTCCGGAACGGAGATCAGAAAAAGAATGCTAGCCGATCAGGAGTGGAAACATCTCGTTCCTCCCGCGGTTGCGAAGGTCATCGAGGAGATCAAGGGCGTTGAGAGAATCAAGGACCTCATGAAAGGCTTGCATTAGGGTGTTTTATGGGTCTTGGGGAAGATCTTGGTCAGAAATTGAGAGAAAAGGGGAAAACGATTGCTGTAGCGGAGTCGATGACAGGGGGGCTCGTGGCAAGTCTCATTACCGATGTGCCTGGGAGTTCCGCTTATTTTGTTGGTGGCGTAGTCGCTTATAGTAACGAGCTAAAAACTAAATTACTTGGCGTCAAACAATCGACGCTTGAAAGGTTCGGTGCCGTCAGCGAACAAACTGCGGCGGAAATGGCAGAAGGCATCCGGGAAATCACCGGTGCCGACGTTGGCGCATCGCTTACTGGAATCGCAGGACCAGGCGGCGGGACGGAGAAAAAACCAATCGGCCTCGTCTTCTTTGCCGTTGATTCGGGTAACGATATCAAAGAGGTAAGAAAAGCAATCATTGAAGGTAATCGCCTGGAGATTAAGAGAAGAGCGTCCGAGCTTATTCTCTGCATGATCATTGAATGCTTGGACAGACTCAAGTGATGGGGAAGGGTAGTGATCACGCTTGTCTTGTATCTCATCATATAAAAGAAATTGCTAGGAAACGTTCACTGCATAAATCAGGGTATAAGATAAATATGAACGAAGATTTGGAATCCTTGAAAGATATTGCCATGATGTTTGCTTCGATATGATGTTGTGTAAGTGGCTAGATTGATAAATGTTTTTGCTAGTTGATGATGAACCTTCTATTTTGGAAGTGACGAGCGCTCTTTTTGAACTCGGAGGTCGGTTTCGAAGTCGATGTTGCTTCATCCGTTAAAGAGGCGCTTTTGAAGATACAAAACAAGGAATACGATGCAATTCTTTCTGGCTATTCAATACCCGCGCGAACCGGGATTGATTTCTTGGAGATTCCTGAGAAAAACTAGAAATGACATTACATTTATCTTTTTCACCGGAAGAAGAGGAGAAGTGACGATGGAAGCGCAAAACAACGGCTCAGACCGGTATATTGTAAAAAGTGCAAGCATTAAGATCATGTTCGAAGAGCTCCTTCGTGCAATTATTTTGATCGTTGAAAGAAGGCGTTATGTTTTACAAGATCCGAGAAAAGGAGATTCTACTTAGGAATTTGTTTGACAACGCACTTAATCCGATCATGGTTTTTGATGCAATCAGCATCTCCCTTGATGCAAATAGAGCAGCGCAGAAGATTTTCGAGGCGGAAATTGAAGAGATTGTTGAAAAAACAATATGGAATCTCTTTTCGATCGATGAAAATGATTTTAAAGGAGAGGATGATGCGCTGTATATCGATTCAAAGGTTGCCGAGTTTGATTTTTATATTCACGAGAAGAAAAGAAGGATGAAGTTAATGATCATTCCGATGGACGGTTGTGGAAGAAAGATATTCTATGCAATCGGGAAAGACGGGGGTCGGCCATTTAGCGTTGATGAACAGCGTGACCGATTGATTCAACAAACACCTTGCTGTCATCGAGATGAGATTCTCTTTGAACACACATTAAATTAAATTTAAAGGATCGCCAATATAAAAGTTCTCTCCAAGAGAATTTCCATACTTCAACCAATATCGACAGAAAATTCTTTAAGCCTGCATTCGGATACATATCCAGTCAGGTGTAGGGAATGGGTGCACTCGTTAAAAGAATACCTACTGGTGTAGCTGATTTTGACTCAATCATCAAGGGTGGATTTCCCGCAGGTTCTGTTGTTCTTTTGTTAGGCGAACTTGGAGCTGGACAGCAGGAATTTGCATTGACCTCCGCTGCAAAACTCGCCCTCGTCAAGGAATATCCCGAAACCGCAAGTTTTTTCCTCGGTCGAAACATCGAGATTCGCGATTTGCCTGAGCGTCTATGCTATGTGACTTTTTCCCGATCGCGCGAGGAGATTTTGCAGGAGATCGCCGTCTCCTTCAACGCGGACTTCTACAATGCGTTTGCAAAGCATGTCGTTTTTAAAGACTTCTCTGGTGCTTATTTCAGGCATACATTGGTTCCTGCGACTTGGGCGGGCGAAGAAGCGTCCCTCTTCAAGAGCCAGGCAGAAGACAATCTGCTTGAGGGTTTAGTGAATTTTCTCGATGAAAACGCGCCAAATAGTCTCGTAATCATCGATTCAATTACCGATCTCGCTGTCAACGCGAAAATTGAAATCGCGGATTTGGTCTCAGTTCTGCGGGGGATGCAGAGGATCTCGAAGAAATGGGGCGGAATCATTTACTTGATCCTTACTCAGGATATATTGGACCAGCGGAAGCAGAAGATGATCATGGATAGTGTTGACGGAGCGCTCGTTTTTGAATGGAGCAAATTCAGTCATTCTTCGAAGAGACAGCGATACCTGTATGTAGAGAAATTCATGAGCATTCTTCCTCACCTGGATAAGGAAAGGATCGCACGATTTGCAACTGTCGTGACTGCTCAGAGTGGTCTGGTCGTCATCGACACGGAGAGGGTGGGGTGATCATTTGGCTCAAGATGAAAGGGTGAAGACTGGTATAGATGGCCTCGATGAAATGCTCAACGGTGGATTTCCGCGCGCTCACACGATCGTCGTCATGGGCTCATTCGGGACGGGAAAGACGACGTTCTGTCTTCAATTCCTAAACGAAGGGCTGAGAAACGGGGAAAAGGGAATTTACATCACATTGGAAGAAGATGAGCGCTCGATCATCGAAGATGCAAAATCGTTTGGATGGGATCTGAAATCGGCGATCGACTCGAAGAATCTTGTCGTTGTTAAGCTGGAACCGACTGATGCGAAAACGACGATTTCAAGAATCAAGAGTGAGTTGCCAGACTTTATCAAGTCCTTCGGCGCAAAAAGGATCGTCATCGATTCAATCTCCTTGCTTAACATGCTCTTTGAGTCGGAGCATGAGAAGCGTACGAATCTCTTTAACCTCGCTCAGATGATTAAGAAGACTGGTGCTACCTGCATTATGACAGCGGAGGTCAAGGACAATAATCCCCTCGCATCGCGGGACGGTCTCATAGAGTACACGGCGGATGGTGTAATTTCACTTCAGTATGAAGAATCTCCAGATAAAGGCGAAATTCGTTTGACGCTGAGAATTCTTAAAATGAGAAGAATCAGTCATTCAAGACGAGTGAAACCGTATTCGATCACAAACAGGGGTATCGAGGTTCACGCCGGCGCAGAGGTTTTCTGACATCTCATCGATAAATTTCTTTGAGCACCGACTCTTTCATTTTTGTTTTGTGTGCGAGATTTTTTAAGAATTCATCGTAGGATTGAGCTACGGGGATATATGGTGAGACTTCTTTCGTAATGTTGCAATTCTGCAATTCGGACAGCGCATTTTTTGCTGTCGGAGATCCATTTCGCATATTTCTGATATCAATACTATCCCAACCCTTTAGTTCATGAATGTATTTCCATACACATTTATGCACATCATCTTTTTCGTTTTCAGAAATAATAGCGCTGCGATCCGACGCGTCGCTTGCAATGAACTCAACGACCTTCCAGGGAGGCAATTTGCCGACTTTCGAAATCATCAACGGTGCATATCCCACTACTGTAGATCCGTCAGTCACTTCGAGCAAGATCATCTTCCTTCCTTTACCGAAAAATTTCCACCAGGTACCAATCCACTCGGTTCTGAGAAAAACCTCATCTTCCCCGCTTGTTGCCAGTATTCGATCCCAATCTTCTTTGATGTCGGTCAACCGTGATGGATTCGTGATTTCGTTCACGCGCAGTGACATTCATCTCGTATATAGGTTCAGTCCGACTATTTAGTGTTCTCGACCCATCGAATAATTGTATATCGAATCAACACAGGCATCAATCTGGAAAAGACCGCAAATAATAAGAACGATAATCCGATTACAATAGCGGGTGACCTGATGAAATTACTACGTGTGGGTAAGGTGAAGCAGGTTTACGAGGTTGATGAGAGCACGCTTGAATTCGTCTTCACTGACAATATTTCTGTCTTTGACAAAATCATACCCACACAGATCCCGTACAAAGGAGAAACTCTCTGCAGGACTGCGGTCTTCTGGTTTCAGGTCCTCAAGAAAAATGGCATCAGAACACATTTCAAAGAATTCGTGCCACCGAATCGTATGAGGGTCAAGAAGGTCGATGTGATCAGCGATTACAGCAAATTAAACTGCAACTCCACTAATTATTTGATTCCTCTTGAATTCATCAGCCGGAGTTATGTCGCTGGCTCTCTATACGACAGAGTCAGATCTGGGAAAGTTCTTCCGGAAGAACTTGGTTTCCCGCCGAATCACAATGTGAGCTACGGCGAAAAACTTCCAAGGCCTTATTTTGAGGTGACGACGAAGCTTGAAAAATATGACAGGGAGCTTTCAAAAAAAGAAGCGTTGGAGATTTCTGGCTTGACGGAAGAGGAGTTCGAAAGGATACTCGAAATCATCACGAAGATTGACGAAATCATCGCTGCTGAGGCTGAAGAGCGTATGCTGATTCACGTCGACGGCAAGAAGGAATTTGCGTTTGATGAAAAGAGGAGACTCATGGTTGTTGACACATTCGGCACCGCTGATGAAGACAGATGGCGGGATCAGGACGCATACGCCGTCGGAAAGTTCATCGAACTCAGCAAAGAAGCTGTTCGACAATATTACAGGGAGATTGGATACTACGATAATCTCATGGAGGCACGCAAGAAAGGGCTTCCCGAGCCTGATATCCCACCGCTTCCGGAAAACAAGATTAAGGAGATCAGCGATCTTTACATCGAGATGTTCGAAAAGATCACTGGAGAAAGCTTCCGCTGAGGTGATTTTTTCATTTATTTGGATGATACGTTTCGAATTACCTCTCCAGATCTTTCGATTACCAGCGAGAGTGGAGACCGAAATCCTTATCATGAATCGGCAAAATTGTATACGGGTCGCCGGAGTTGATTACGTGAAAGTAAAGGTCAAGTTCTTTGCATCATACAGAGAAATCGTCGGGCAACATGAAATCACGATGGATTTGAAGCAGGGTACAAAACTTTCAGATCTTGTCGAGGACTTGAAGCGTCTTTATCCCCGACTTCAGGGATTCACAGATCCGATCGTAACTTCAGTTAACAAGAAATACGCAAGGGACGATGTGATGCTCAAGGATGGAGATGAAATCGCCCTGTTGCCCCCTGTGAGTGGAGGTTGAAGGAGCTGATCTGATGATTATCGTTTCAAAGAATGATTTTTCCGTTGATGATGTTCTAAGCAAAATGCGGACAAATGAAACTGGTGCGATCGTGAGTTTTGTCGGCGTCGTGAGAGGTGAGGAGAAGGGCAGGAAGCTCGTGAAAATGGAGATTGAAGCATACGAGGAAATGGCTGAAAAGGAACTCATCAAATTGAAGGATCATGCGATGAAGAATTTTGACGTACAGGAAATCGTCATCTGGCATAGGGTCGGTACTCTCTTTCCAGGAGATAATATCGTTCTGATCGCCGTCGCGAGTGCCCACAGGAAAGATGCTTTTGCGGCCGCACAATTCCTCATCGATGAACTCAAGAAAGTTGTGCCCTTGTGGAAGAAAGAAGTTTACGAGGATGGTGAAGTCTGGGTGGAGGATAAGAAATGACTGGAATGGTAGACATCAGCGGAAAGCCGATCGTGAAGAGGAAGGCAGTTGCTTCTGGCAGAATCATCCTCGGGAAAAAATCACTCGACGCGATTAAAGCTGGTAAGGTCAAGAAGGGTGATGTTTTCGAGGCAGCAAAAATCTCCGCAATCCAGTCTGTTAAAGCAACCTGGCAAATGATTCCCTATTGTCATCCAATCCCTATTGAGTCGGTCTCGGTTACTTTCGATCTCTGCGACGATTCAGTTTTCTGCTCCGTTGAAGTTGCAGCAAGCTATAAAACTGGCGTCGAAATGGAGGCACTTTTAGGTGTTACAAGTGCTCTCCTGACCATATGGGATATGGTCAAGTATCTTGAAAAGGACGAAAGAGGCCAATACCCAATTACGCGGATCACTGATATACAGGTTGTTTCAAAAGAAAAGGAGGAATGAGCATTGGGTTATGAGGATCATGCAAAGCATGCAGTGTCGAACGTTCCGTGTGCGGTGATCACTGTCAGCGATACGAGAACTCGCGATACGGACGAATCCGGGAAAATCATCATGACAATGCTGCAGTCCGGAGGTCACCGTGTCACAGATTACAGAATAGTCAAGGATAACATCAGTGAAATCAAGAGTGCGATCACCGCCGATCTGGAGAATGATGATGTAAAGGTCATTATCATCAATGGTGGTACTGGACTTTCAAAAAGGGACGTGACGATCGAGGCTGTCTGTCCCTTCCTTGAAAAGAGGATCGAAGGATTTGGTGAACTTTTCAGATATCTCAGTTATTTGGAAATTGGGAGCGCGGCGATGATGAGCAGGGCTATCGGTGGCGTCGCTTTTAGAAAGATTATCCTGTGTGTTCCGGGCTCCCCTCATGCTGTGAAATTGGCGATGGAAAAATTGATTTTGCCTCAGCTAGGCCATATGGTTTGGGAGGTAGATCGGTGAAACCGCTTGCATCACTGATTCCGCTCGATGAGGCGAAGAAGCTCGTTGAGGAGTATGTGCAACCGATTGAACGAAAGGAGCGCATCCCGCTTTCCGACCTTCTTTTTAGAGTACTCGCGGAGGATATTGTTTCTAGAATCGATGTTCCTCCCTACGATCGCTCCGCCATGGATGGTTACGCTGTCAGGGCGGCGGATACCTTTAGTGCGGGAAAGTTTGAACCTGTGGAGCTCAGGTGCATAGGTGTTGTGCACGCCGGCGAAGTTCCGAGCAAGAAAATCGGGGCTGGTGAATGCATGCAGATTGCGACGGGAGCGATGATTCCTGAAGGCGCGGATGCGGTCGTGATGGTTGAGAATACCGAACGATTTAATGATGTTGTCCAGATCTTTCGCGCCGTTCCGCCGGGCTCGAACATTTCAAAAAAAGGGGAGGATATCAAGGCTGGTACGGTTGTTCTGAGAAAAGGGGAATTATTAACGCCTTCAAAAGTCGGCGTCATCGCGGCTCTCGGGATAAGTGAAGCAACAGTTTATGCAAAGCCAAAAGTCTTGATTGTCCCAACGGGGAATGAGGTGGCTGAAGTTGGAAAGCCGCTCAATCCTGGGCAAGTCTACGACATCAATTCGCACACACTCTCTTCGATTCTCCTCGAAAACGGGTGCGTGCCGGTCGCGCATGCCATCGTTGAAGACGTGGCAGAAGAATTGAAATCTGTGCTCGAGAGAGCAAATGATTACGATATGGTTGTCCTTTCCGGTGGGAGCTCAGCCGGTGAAAGGGATGTGCTCGAACAGGTAATTTCGGAACTCGGAAGAGTGATCTTTCATGGTGTGCAGATAAAACCAGGTAAGCCCACGATCTTCGGGTTGATTGGAAATACGCCAGTTTTCGGAATGCCTGGATACCCCACAGCATGTTTGACAAATGGATACGTTTTTCTGCTTCCAGCTGCAAGAAAGATGGCCCGCTTGCCGAAAAGGCAGGAGGTCATCGGCACATTTCCGATGGCAAAGAAATACGCCGCCACACTGGGGAGGCATCAATTTCTGACCGTCCGTGTCATCGACGGACAAGTTTATCCGGCTTTCAAGGAATCGGGGGCAATTACGAGCATTGCGCATGCCGATGGCTGGATTGAGATCCCTCCAAATGTTGACATCGTGGAGAAGGGGACGAATGTCGAAGTACATTTCTTTTAAAGATGACTGAATCAGGACATGGAAGATCAGGCAATCTCAACCTCAACAAGTTTATTTCCTTCTGGGCAGTTGATTTCTCCGATGACCTTGGTGATCTTACACTTGCTGTTCCTTTCCATTCCAATAGGGTGGCAGATGCGGTACCGATCGCAGCCGATATTGAGACATTTGATCTCCTCGAGTGTGACGACTGAACCTTCGAGTGCGTATTTCTGTATCACCGCGCACCGAACCGGAATCTTTTCCACTTCCACGACCCTAACCCCATCCTCGTGGATTCTGCATTCATGATGCACATCTCTCAGTGCAGTGATTCTGTACACACTGCCTGCGTCTAGATTGAAGCAAACAGCCTTCAATTTGCACTCACGGCAGTCCGTCAGAGGTCCCCTATATGTGAACTCAGCCCCCTCTTTTGCCTGGCGTTCTCCGATTAATGTCACTATTACCATCATTTTACCTCCTTTTTTTGATCGTCATATTATGAAAGTCAGATGACACCTGTGATTGTAGCAAGCCTTTCGGCGGCCTCACGGGTCAAACCTGAGGTTCCAAGAATCGTGAATCGGTCAGGTCTGATCTTATGAGCTGTGATGAGTGCTTCGATGATTTGATCTCTCGTCACACCGAGCTGCGAAGCATTTGTCGGTGCACCGATCTTTGCCAACGCGTTCTTTATTCTCATCCAGTCTCCACCATGGAGATACATCATCATGATGCAACCAACGCCACATTGTTCACCGTGGAGCGCGCTGCCTGGTGCGATTAGATCCAGCGCGTGGGAAAACATGTGTTCGGATCCGCTTGTCGGTCTCGAGCTTCCGGCAACGCTCATCGAAATCCCTGATATAATGATGGGTCTGATCGCAATCCAAACACTTTCTTCGAGGTTTGGTCTTATCAGATCAGCATTTTCAATGAGTGTTTGCGCGGTGTAGCTTGCAAGTGCATAAGCAGATCTACTGAATTCTTCATTCCGGAGCCTTCTTGCAAATTCCCAGTCCATCAAAGCCGTCGAATTGGAAATCACATCCGCGCATCCTGAAGCGAGCAACCTGTATGGAGCCTTGAGTATAACCGCAGTGTCTGCGACAACGCCCAGCGGTACTTTTGCTTCAACGGATACTGGACCATTCTTATTGCGGAGAGAAGCCCTTCCAGATGCGATTCCGTCATGTGATGCTGATGTAGGAATGCTGATAAATTCCAAGTTCAGCTCCTTAGCTGCCATTTTTGCCAGATCGATTTTGCTTCCTCCTCCAATACCGAGGATGAAAGAAGCTTTCACCTCCTTAGCGATCGAGACCACTGTTTCGAGGTTCTGCTTGGTTGCCTCGCCAACGATGGCAAATTGAACATCAAAACCTCGATCTGCAAGTTGATCAGCTACGGTATTCCCCGCGATCTTCTTTGTCTTTTCACCAGCTATGATGAGAGCCGTGCCGGTCAGCCCGAAATCTTTGCAGACGTCTGGGACCTGATCAAGGACGCCGTGACCCGCAAGGACATGTCTCGGAAAAATCATAGACCGGGCTTTCGTAAAAAGACCCTCATCCATCCAAGCACCTGAACGAACCCTCATATACACCTTTTTCCTTTTCAATTTATCGGTGAAATACTCTCTTTTTGAATTACTGGCTGATTTCTATACGCGAAGAAAATTTTTCATTTTCGTTGCGATAATATCAGTTGCGAGTTTCATTCTTATTATTAGTTGTCTTTTTTTTGGAGACATCATCTGGCGCGAATTCATTTACAGGTATTTCTGGGGGCCCATCGAGTCAGATAAAGCGGGGCATCCTATAAATGGAATCTATGAGGGTTATAATGTCTTGAGCACACTTGTCTACGGAATTCTGCTCATTTTCTCAATCTTTATTATGTACAGGATCTGCTTGCATCTTCGAATCAATATCGAGACCGCTTTCATCGTAGCCGCGATCCCTTTCATTCTTTTCGGCGGGATCTCCCGTGCGCTTGAGGATGCGTGCCTTTTCAGTGGGACGATCCAGTATCTTTTCATCTCACCAATTATTTACATTTTCACAATCGCCCTCTTTTCTCTCACAATTGTCGCTGGAATCTTCACTAAACGAAGAAAAGAAGAAACACAGAAGAAATTTGTTTGCGTGCCTTTCTGTGTCCTAATTGGTGTCTTACTCATACTCCATTTCGTCGCATTTACTCTCTTCCCCTCAAATTTCAATTTCACACCTCCTCTCTTGCTCCCAATTGCTTTTGCGGTTCTTACGATTATCGCATATTGCGTATTCCTCAGGAAAGCATCTGACATCCTGGTACTATCGATTCTATTTGCAGGTCTTTTTCTTGTGTTCTGGTCAACTTCTTTTGTTATCGCTTTTTTCTTCTCTCCCGAATGGCAATCGATTGTTCTTTCGAAGACAACACATTCGTTGGAAACACGTCCTATTGAGCTTCTTATAATCCCTGGAATTGCAGGTGGGCTGACTGGAGGCGTTGCCGCGATCGGGTTCGTCGGTAAGAGCAAGGCAAATTTTCTTTCATCGCCAGTGAATCTTATTCTAATCTTTTCCCACCTTCTCGACGGCGTCGCGACCTATCGCGGCATCGATCTTTATGAATACGGCGAAAAGCACGTGCTCCCGACATTTTTTATTGAGATCTTTGGGAGTGCGGTGATCATGGTCGTGATCAAACTTGTACTCGTAATCCTAATCCTTATTCTGATCGATGTTCTCTTCAGACGGGAATTAATAGCATACCCTAATTTACCAAATATCACGAAGTTCGTTCTGATCTTTCTTGGACTTGCTCCAGGTGTGAGAGATGCGCTGCGGATTTCAATGGGTGTATAGGTTGGAATTTTTGTGAAGGATCGCTTCGATCTTCTTTCTTGCCTCTATAAAACCAATTCCTTTGTTTAAATGGCCGCCGCGAATCTCCAAGAGAACTGGTAAATCCGCTATTTCTTTCAAAAAATCGAAGCGGATTTTTCCTTCTCCAATTTGGAGTCCCTCGTCTGCGGGCTGAATTGCATCGGACAAGTGAATATGCGTGATCGATTCGTCCAATTCCCGAAGGTATTGGTTTATCATCTCATTTCCATCATCAGTTGTTGACAAATATGCGTGAGATGTGTCGAGCACGAAACCGTTCACGTAATTCCTGATCGCATCGTACTCTTTTGGTGAAAGAAGAATATTGCAGTGCAACAAGTGGTCACCCAAATGGTAGAATCTCGGCATATTTTCGATCCACTTTTTGCCGCCGATCGACTCAAGCGATTTTCTAAGCCCCTCGACTATTCTTTGACGGTTCGCAATCGCATATGGCAAGACGCCACCAGGATGGATGACTGTCGGCAAGCCATACGAATCAGCGATCTCGCATATTTCGGTGATTCTCATGACACAAAATTCTCTGAACTTATCGTCCTCGTTTGCAAGATCGATAAGCATCTTTTTGTTTGAAAAATGTATCAATTCAGGCGCATGAACAACTTTGCACATTTCCTCGGTCGAAAGGAAGTGCTCGATTGCTTCTTTCTCGTCGCAATCCCGAATTAGAAGTTCGGTGAAGTCCCAGTGCTGATGCCTAAACTCGTTTGCATCTTTGATTGTAACCATTATACCAAAGCGCATCCAACCCTCTCTTTTCACTCACGATCAAGTGATTGACATTGAAAGAAGTTGCTAATCTTTTTTTATATCGTGTTCCCCGGAACTTAAAAAAATGTTAAAGAGGCCCGGGAAGGTTGGTAGCAGAATACAAAACTCATACTACTCAGGAGGAGAATTGGGGGTGATCCTTCCCGGGATCTCTTGGAGGCGGAGAAAATAATACTTCTATTTAAACATTTCGATTCAAGAAACGATTTTTGAGTCATTTGTGAATCAAAAGGTTGTGTAAATCTAATACTCTTCCAAATCCCTTTTCATGTTGAATGACTGCGGACACACTCCCAGAATTATCGAACTCTATTTTCATCATCGCAGCATTTCCCTCTAGATCTGTCATGTTTTTCCTCAATATCGTCATAGTCGCGATTGTTCTTTGATCGAGTTAACAGCACGTTAAAAACAATTTCCAATCGGGGCGTGAGAAATCGACAAAGATTAATTGAAAAAAGTAATTAAAGGAAAAATATATTTAATGTTGAAAGAAGAAATAAGGTGATTTCGTTGCGACGCATACCTAAGCCACTGAAAATCCTAATGGTCGACGACAACATCGAGCATCTATCACTCTGCTCAGAATATCTCCCAAAGGATGAATTCATTCTTGACAAGGCGCTTAATGCAGCGGAAGCGATGAAGAAGATCAATGAAAACCGCTATGATCTTATCATTCTCGATTATTCCCTTCCTGATATCGATGGATTGGAACTTCTCAAAAAGATAAAGTCTGTGGGAATCAAAGCGCCAATTATTTTTACAACTGCATTTGATGATCCTCACCTCAGCTTTGAAGCGATGAAAAATGGTGTTAAGGACTATGTCGTTAAGACTTTTGAATACTATAAAACGCTCAAAGATCGAATCTTCGATATTTTCCAATCTGACTAATTCATGCTTCAGCCCGTTTCACTGGATTGAGTTTATGCAAATCCATTAATCTTTCAGATTCCTGATGTAGGAGGCAGCTCTTTGATTAAAGTTGTTGGCCTGATGGGAAGTCCGAGAATCGGCGGAAATTCTGATCTACTTCTCGATGCGGCACTGGATGGTGCCAGAGGGGCTGAAGGAAGCGTCGAGAAGATCATCGTTGAGAAACTCGATCTTCATGGATGCAGGGAATGTGATAGCTGCATGCATACTGGTAATTGTAAGTTTCATGATGACATGGAATTGATCTATGATCTGATCGATCAACTCGATGTGATGATCATCTCCTCTCCAGTCTTTTTTTCGGGTGTTCCGGGTCAGTTAAAGATGATGATCGATCGATGCCAGTGTATATGGGCGAGGAAGTTTATCAGGGGAGAAAAAATTGGCGGAGGAAAGAGAAGGGTGGGCGGAATCATACTGGTTGGGGGGAAAGAGCGATCGCATTTCGAGGGGTTACTTTTCACTCTTAAAACGTTCTTTATGACGATTGACGTCGAATTGACGGGTCAATTGACGTTTGCTGGTATCGATAAGAGGGGAACGATTCTCGACCACCCAACGGCGCTGGCAGACGCAAGGGAACTCGGCTGGAAACTTGTAAATCTTGTTAAAGAGAAAAAATGATTTTTTAATCTTTTCAATCTCTATTAACCTGCGAGCAATCCAACGAATTCTCCGCCAGGAATAAATATCATCGGTCATATTTGTTATATGATCCTATGGTGGTCATCAGCGTCTCGATTTCGGCAAAAGAGCTCCGGGAGTTTGATGAGGTTGCTAAGAAACTCGGATTTACGAGCAGATCGGATGCTGTGAGATCCGCTCTGCACAAATTCGTATCGCTGAGCAAGTTGGTAGAAGGAAGCGAGGGCGAAGGGTTTTATCTCGTTTCTCTCGCCTACGAAAAAAAGAAGAAACACCAGGTGGCCGACATCATGCATAAACATTCTGAGATGATCAAGAGCTCACTGCACAGTCATTTCAACGACCGTTGCGTGGAGCAAATTATCGCGATTGGAGAATATTCGAAATTGCGGTCATTCACCGAGGAGCTTTCATCTCTCAAAGACGTGAGATATTCGATAAGCATCGTTTGAAATCGTGACGACGAAGAATATTAGATGGCGTATCATTATCTGGTTAATAAATTTTCAATCAACTGTTAGCAAAACTCAGAAATGTTGAAGATGAGTTAAACCTGGCCTGTGGAAGGCTCTCAGCGATTGGTTTGTCGAATAGATGGAATGGATTGCATTGAATGCGCGAAGAAGATTGAAAAAGCGGTTAAGGAGATTGAAGGCGTCAAGCAGGTCCGTGTTTCTTACACTCTCGGTAAAATGTCAGTGGAAGTTGAAAAGGGTAAAGTTTCAACTGAGCAGCTTAGGAGGTCTGTCGGGCTGTTGGGATATAAACTTGAACCTGTCGAACAGGGTGCATACGAGGATTTTTTTACATTCAAGAACAGAAGACTTGTTGCGACAGCTGTATCAGGTATTTTTCTGCTTCTTGGTATTGTCACGGAAGTTGCTCTTGACATCTCTTACCTTTACCTTTCATTTTACGGAATCGCGATTCTCATTGGCGGGTACTATATCGCCCACAGAGGTCTAGTGGCAATCCTCGAAAAGTATCTCGATATTAATATGCTGATGATCATCGCCGTCTGCGGCTCGGTTGCGATAGGCTCGTACTCAGAGGGTGCAGCAATTGTTTTCCTGTTTTCTACGGCCGAAATGCTTGAATCCTTTTCTATCGTCCGTACAAGAAAATCGATTTACGAACTTATGGATTTTGCACCAAATCGTGCACTCGTTCGTAGAGAGGGCAAAGAAGAGTATTACGATGTCAACGATGTTGCGATTGGCGACATTGTAATCATCAAGCCAGGTGAAAGAATTCCGATCGACGGTATTGTGATTTCTGGGCAGTCATCAGTTGATGAAGCGCCAGTGACAGGCGAGTCGATACCTGTAACGAAAAGACTGGGCGATCAAGTTTTTGCAGGGACGTTAAACGCATCGGGTTTTCTTGAAATTGAAGTCACCAAAGAATTCAAGGATACGGTCATTTCGAGGATTGTACAACTTGTTGAGGAAGCAGAAAGCGAGAAAGCCCCTACCGAACGATTCGTTGACAGATTCGCGAAGTATTACACACCAATCATCGTTCTCGCAGCTATCCTGACAATTGTAATCCCCCCTTTGTTTTTCAATGAACCGTTCGATGTCTGGTTTTACAGAGGGCTCGTCCTCCTCGTTATCTCATGTCCGTGTGCGCTCGTGATTTCAACACCGGTTACAGTCGTCTCGGCTATCACTGGTGCAACGAGACGTGGTGTTCTGTTTAAAGGAGGGATTCATCTCGAGAGGATGGGACAGATATCTGTGATCGCATTTGACAAGACAGGGACGATTACAAAGGGGAAGCCAGAGGTTGATGAAATCATCCCCTTCAAAAATTATTCAGAATATGAAGTGCTGAAAATCGCTGCTTCCGCAGAAAACCGATCAGAACACCATCTCGCACGAGCGGTGATAGCAAAGGCCGAAGAGCTGAGAATTGGGATTGAGGAGGTCGAGGCGTTTGAATCCATGTCAGGCAAGGGGGTGACCGCCGTAATCTTGGGGAACAGAATTTTCTGTGGAAGTCCCGAGTTTTTTGTCGAGCAAGGTATCGATCTTTTGACTTACAAAGATCTCATCGAAAGAAAAAATGCTGAGGGCAAGACTGTGATCATTGTTGGAACGGAAAGGGAAGCGATTGGCATGCTGACAATACGCGACACGGTGAAACCCGAAGCCCGTGAAGTTATTCGTGAATTGAGGAATCTCGGGATAAGAAAGATCGTGATGTTAACTGGGGATAGCGAAAAGGTCGCTGCGAAAGTTGCCGAGGAATTGCAGCTCGACGAATACAAAGCGCGATTGCTTCCCGAAGAAAAAGTCAGGGCAATTGAGGAATACCAGAAGAAATACGGGCCTGTTATCATGGTTGGCGATGGCGTCAATGACGCGCCTGCACTTGCAAAGGCTGAAATTGGGGTCGCAATGGGCGTTGCAGGAACAGATGTCGCATTGGAAGCAGCTGATGTCGCGCTCATGGGGGATGACCTGAGGGCGTTGTCATTCGGTATCAAGTTGAGCAGACGTGCTTCAAGAGTGATTAAGCAAAATATCTCTGTCTCTCTCGCGGTTAAGTCCATCTTCTTTGTCCTTGCTTTTCCTGGATTCATTACGCTTTGGCTTGCCATACTAATCGGTGATCTAGGTACCTCATTTGCCGTTATCTCCAATGCGATGAGGCTTGTGCGTTGAGGAAATCAATCGGTCAAACATCATGCATTGGCTCTGATTGCGGCTATTCCTTTTTTCCCCAGAAGCTATGGTCATTACAGTCGAGCTCGTTTTTCTCATCGCGTAAATTCGTGCTCAATCTCCAATTCCTATCGCAATGTGGAAACTCTCATCAATTTTTTTTTCAATCACGAGAAAGCAAGCTTTATCAATTTTCAATCATCTTGCTAATATCGGTAACCATGAAATAGTCACGACGACAATTGATATTTTGTATGCAATAGCAGGGTTGTCCTCGTGACAAGAAGCCGATGCGTATCCGTTTCGACCATGACGGTCATTTTGTTGGTGTGCATTGTCGCCAACGCTTTTTTCTTAACGACAAATGCATCTGCTTATGATGTCAGGTTGTCAGGCATACCTTCAGCTTTTCAGCTTGATGAGGAGAGTCGCTTTTCGATCATCATCGATCTTGAGGGAGACGAGAGTATCCAATTTGAGAAAATCGTCATTAGCATCTACGACATCAAAGACGAACTTGTTGTGGTGGGGAATATTGCTCCAGATGGAGGGATTGTCGAATCTGGAAACTTTCTCGTGTCTGTAGCATTGATTAATAGTAATGTGACAGACCTCGGTGTAATTGGCAATGATCATGAAATTTCCTATTTAGTAACAATCAAATTCTCTTCCAATGCCTTTGACTACAGCTACGGGAATAAATTACGTGTGGTCGTCGTCAGAGGGGAAGGCCTAGTACCACTTCAGGCGTCTTTTGCACCCTTTGACATTGGAATTCCTCCGCCTTGGGCCATGATCATCAGTACGATTGTCGTCGTTGATGTTGTGGCAGTGGTCATAATTTATTGCTATTTGAAAATGAAAAAGAAAAAATAAATCGTCCGATTCAAATTTAATTTGTTTCAAAAGAATATTTTTCACTTGTCCTCATCAGCAACTTTCTTGATTGTGATCCTTCAGCTCCTGTCCCTGTTTGCCAGGGTTTCCGTGATCGTCACATTGATCTTATTCCAAGCCCTCTTCGCAAATCGTGAGGCGATACTTTTTGTCAACCTACAGATGATCGGATTCCTTCTCTTCTTGTTTCCCCACGGGCATCGGGTTCCAATAAGTGTGATCTCATTATTATTGATCTCAAAATCGAAACAGCCATCGAGGTCATTGAATATCTGGGTGATGCTTTTCGCAAGAGTCTCAGAACCAACATTTTTCTCGGTGCCAAGATACTCATCATAAAGCGTCTCGAGCTTAAAAGAAAGTACTCTGATAAACTCCCTTCTATTTCTTTCGGGAAAGCTTCTTCGTAGGAGTAGGGGTATGACGTCAACTAAAATCTCTTTGATTCTTCCTTTTGGTTCGAGTGTCTTGATCTCTTCATCCTTAAATTCCTTCCTGATCAAAATTTTTCTTGAAATCGTTGAAATCCCAACGATCTGTCCCGATTGTGAGAAAATGGGTGAAAATAAGATTTCTACAGGTATGATGCGCTATTTTTTTCTCATCCCCATTACCACATACTCACAAACATATCTCCCTTAATGATCCTATCAAAACAACGCTCGATTTCGAGTTTTTAATCTGAGATGACGCAGATAAGGTGTGAACCAATCGCCTACCACAACTGAAACCATAGATTCTTTCGGCACCCTGGTTCCAATATTTTACTTTTCTTTCGGGATCGTATACGATGACAGCATTATTTTCGTTCTCGATCACTCCTTTAATTTGTATTCTGTTTTGTAGAGAATTGCATTTTAGATGACATATCCAGGTTGTTTGTTTAGGATCATCAATGTTTTCTGCTCACTTTCAGCAATTGAAATTTGGCTCTTGCTCGCCAGGATCATTATTCCGTTTATCCAATTTTTGTATTGCAATGAGATAACGAGCCACACGTGCACAGAATTCCCTTTCATGCGTTGCTGTCTTACGATCGGGATACGTATCTTAGTTGCTTCTTTGAAGAGTGGATGGTTGTCATCGATGCGGAAAAATTCTCGTACGAATTTTTCTGATACATTATGATGTCTTTTCAGAATCCAAGTTTCATCTTCACGCAAATACGCCATACCTGCGTCGAGCGAAAAGAATTCAAGCGTTTTATTCAAACCGACTTCGAAAATTTGATCAGAAAATCGAATGAATCCTCAATTTTCTGCGTACGCCCGTTCCAAAAAAAATCAAGACATTTTATCATTCTCTTGTTAACGAGAATCAGACGCCGAGCCCTAATACTTTTTTCATGGTCCATTCAATGTCCTCCTCAGAAAGATCGTTCCCGTCCGTGACTACGAGCCCAGTGTTTGGACCCTTGTGAATTATCATTTCAACTATATCTTTTCCAGAATCATCTGGTAATCCGATATCGACGAGGACAATATCGAAAAATGATCCAATCATCTTTTTTATCGCTTCTTCTGTTGCCGAAGTCGTGATGACTTTGCAACCTTTTTCTCTCAGGATTTCAGAAATTCTTGCCTGAACTACTTTATCATCATCGACAATAAGTATTCTCGGGGGCAGAATGCTCTCCTCCTTTTCATAATTCTCACTGAGGCTCACTAATGTCATTAACGAATCAAACGAATACGATAACAGAAATCTATAAAGCTGATGAATACTCAATCTTTGTTGTCTTTTCAATTTTCAGTGGTCCAGGTTCGAGATAAAAAGGAAAAGAAAAGAAAAGGGGTTTAGTTCTCGATGTCGGCTCACCAGATGAACTGCTTGGCCGGCCCTTTCTTGTAGGTCCAGACCACCATGATCATGTTGATGATGCCGATCACGATCCACAGTACTGTCCAGCTCTCCGTAGATAGCGCGTTCTGGATATCGCCGAGTATCTTGACGTCGTTCCAGTTCAGTATGCCGCCACCGAAGATCATGTACCACCATGTGATGAACATCGAGCAGCACAGGTTGAACTGGTGGATCTTCGCACTGCACTTCCCGTGTATCACAAGACCCCACGTGCTGGCTGTGAACCCATAAACCCACAAGCCGACATTAAAGTCCCATGACACACCATTCCACGCGGCTATCGGAATCAGTATAAACTGGGTTGTTGCACCCCAGAGGGCTGCATCACCTATCGGTCTCCAGTCCCAACCCTGCGTTGCGCAGAAGAATGTTCCAAGGAACAGGAATCCGTACAACGCCGGAACGATCGAGAACATGGTGGAAACGGGCCCGTTGAACGGGTCTGTGGCGAAGTGCCACATCGCCATGACGAGCAGCGAAATCGCGGCTGCCAAACTACCCATGGCACCAATTCCTTGCTCGGGGACTAGCTCTCCTGGCTTGGTCTTTTTTTCCCACCATGCAGGGTTGGCTCGGACTCCACTGGTATAGAAAATCCAGTGGCAGAGACCGTAGACGAGTCCCATCATTCCGAAACCTACTGCGTTAAGTCCCATGTGTTTCCCCCTAAGTGGTCCGTCTCTCGACGGTCACTTGGGATAGTTACTTCCTTCTTGATACTTAAAAGTAGCGGAATTGAGGCTTAAAAATGTTAATATGGACATATAACGGTTCTTAATGCATGTAAAGAATTAGAAATGATGCCAGCTTAGAGATTCTTTCGCGTAGTCCTAATCGAATCACCGCTTAAGAGAATGATATTATTCATTCTTTCAAATTTTTAAAAAATTTGAAAAGGAGTACCCGCACCGTGTTCGATAATTAAAAAAAAGAATACCGAATAAAAATCTCGAATCATTTCTTGATGAAGGGTTCTGAGTTAAGTAGAGATACATTGTATTTTGCTACTTTCATCTGCACTTAACTCTTCCCTCTCGACTATCTCATTGAGGGCTCTTTGGGGGAACCCTGCTCCCCGCATCTGAAGGTTTAAAACCGCTACAACATCTCTATCCATTATCAAGCCGCATTTACAGCATTTCATCAGTCTGCCCTCATAGGTAGCCATGCTATCAGAGCAGAGAGGGCAGACCTTAGAGGAGCTCTTCGGGTTAACGTAGTTTACCGCTAGCCCATTCCACCGCAACTTGTATTCGAGCATGAACTGGAACATCCTAGCATTCCATTTTGAGAGCTTCCTATTGTTCTCTCTTGAGCCGTTTAGAACCCTGTTCTTGATATTTTTGAGGTTTTCGAGTATTGCCCCGCTTCCAATCCCTCTAAGCTCTCTCGCTATTGCCGTGGTCAGCTTATGCATGAAGTCTTTAGCTCTATTCTCTTCCCTCTGAGTATATTTCTTCAGAAGCTTCTTAGATGTTTTAGGCTTGGACAGCTTCTGAATCCTCTGCCGTTTGATTTCGTAGACTCTATGAACGTGGTATAGCTTTCTTAAATCATAACGCTTTACCTCTCCGTCTACCAAGGCTGTTATGTTTGTCAGGTTCACGTCGAATGAAGCCCACTTCTCGGCTTTTGGTTCAACGCTCTTCTTGACTGTAATTATGAGTTCCTTTTCGGTTAGGATTAAGCCTCCAATCCTATCGGAGTCTCTTGGAATCCATGGATACTTGCTTAAATCAACTTCAAGGTATCGTCTGTTAGGCTCTATGCTTATCCTTAGAACCTTGCTCCTATAGCTGAAGAGTGTATTCTTGATATAGACTGTTTTCCTTGTTATTTTCGGGTTCTTTTTGATCCTCTCTCTATTGTAGAGCGTTATCCATCCCTTAACCAGACCTATAACCGAGTTTATCGCTGAATCCACATAATGCTTAGAGTATTTCCAATCTCTCAATAGCTCATCTCTAAGCGCTCTCCTGTCTTCTTTATCGAATTCAAGGTGGGCTTTCCTAGAAAGCTTTACCCGAGAAAAGATTGCCTCTAAGGCTCTCCGCTTAACCTTAAAGTATTCCTCGATCAAGTCTATTGGGGAGTCTATTGGGACTCTGTAGCTCTTAACTGCCTCCAAAGCCTCTCAACCTCGCTCTTAGGGTAGCGTAGCTTTCCAGTTGGAAGCCTAACAGCCCTGATAATACCCCTCCTCTGCCACTTCCAGAGAGTCTTAACCGAGATGCCGAACCTCTTAGCGACTTCTGAGGGTCGTAAGAGTTCTTCTTCCATCAAAAAGACATAAGAGAACAAAACCTATTTAAACTTATCTATCTTGAAACTGCTGAGCACGGCATTTAGAAGGCGGACACACCTGCGGACACACCCCGAACACGTGTCCGGACACACTAAAGATTTAAGAGCGGACACACTTACATATTGCAAGGTGAAAGAGTTGAACAACACAACCGATCCGAAGGTAGTGCTTTTTAAGGAACTCATCAAAAAAGGGTACTCTATTCGAAAGGCATCTTACTCATCGTAACTGCTTTTCGCTGATAGCACCATAGTGGCTCTCGTAATACTTTTTAAACTCTCCAGATTTAATCTGCTTCCACCAACTTTCGTTTTCCAGATACCATCTGATTGTCTCTTCGATCCCCTCGCTAAAGCTATATTTAGGTTTCCATCCAGTTAGGCTCCTGATCTTTTTTGTGTCCACCGCATGCCTCATCACATGACCCGGTCTATCTGGAACGAAGGCGATGAGCTCTTCTGATTTTCCCAAAGTCCTCAGTATGATCGAGGCAATTTCCAAGACGCTCCTTTCCTCCCCTGAGCCGATATTAAACACTTCGCCTTCAAATCCGTTAGAATGGAGGAGGAGATCGATCGCCTCGCAATGATCTCTGACAAAAATCCAGTCTCTCGTGTTTTTACCAGTCCCGTACACGGGGAGTGGTTTGTTCTCAATCGCATTGGTGATAAAAAGCGGAATAAGCTTTTCAGGATATTGAAATGGACCGTAGTTATTCGTGCAGCGTGTGATGATTACGGGAAGCCCGTAGGTGCAATAATAAGAAAAAACGAGCCTGTCTGCGCCAGCCTTACTTGCCGCATAGGGGCTTTTGGGCATGAGCGCGTCGGTTTCCTTCGAAGGAGCTGTCACCGCTTCTCCATAAACTTCGTCCGTGGAAATGTGTATAAACCTCTTCACATGTTGCTTTCTCGCCGCTTCGAGAAGTACATAAGTCCCATATACGTCTGTTTTAATGAACTCGTTGGCGGAGGCGATTGAACGATCGACGTGTGTTTCGGCAGCGAAATGCACGATTGCATCGCATTTTGCAGCTAAATCGTTGACGACCGTCTCGTCGCAAATATCCCCTCTAACGAATTTCAAGCGTTCACACCTAATATCCTCAAGATTGCGAGGATTGCCTGCGTAGGTTAATTTATCGAGATTGATGATTTCCATTTCGGGATGCTTCTCGATCATGAATCTGATGAAATTGCTTCCGATAAACCCCATGCCGCCTGTGACGAGTATTCGCCTGTACATAGCAATTGAAAAACGATGTCAGTACTTAATGATTTTCGGATCGATTGAAAACGCGTCAAGAATCAATAGTTATGATATCGTGCATTGGTCGAGATCAATTCTCTTTAACACATCTGGGTTAACGCAACTGAGTGGTTTCCGACCTGTGAGAACTCGCACAATCTCCTCCGCTGCCGTCTTTTTGACTTCTTTCAGCGATCCTTCCGAATAGAAGGATGTATGTGGCGTTAAAATGACGTTTTCGAATTTCAAAAGAGGATGATCCCTCGGTGGCGGCTCATCCTCAAGAACGTCCAATGCGGCAAATGCAATGAGCCCCTCCTGTAGCGCTTTCACGAGATCATCCGTCTTGATGACGCCACCACGCGAAGTGTTGACTAAAACCGCGTTCCGCTTCATCAACTTGAATTTTTCATAGCGGATCATGTGTCTAGTCTCTTTCGTGAGGGGTGTATGAATCGATATCACGTCCGCCTCTCTCAAAAGTGTGTCGAGTGATACTGGCTCAATGCCAATCTCCCTCATCTTTTCGTCAGGAACGTAGGGATCAAAAGCAATGATTCTCATGCCGATCGGTTTGACTCTCTCCGCGAGGGCCCTTCCAATTTTCCCGACGGCAATGAGGCCAAGTGTCATTTCTTTAAGTCTGTGAATCGGTCTCGCATCTCTCCAGTCCCAGCTACCTTTCCTGATCGCCCGATCGTAGACGGTGATCTTCCTGAGGGCACAAAGGATTAGGGCTAAAGTATGATCGGCAACTTCGTCGATACAGTATGTTGGAACATTAACGACAACAATTTTCTTTTCAGTAGCCGCCTCAACATCAATTGTGTCGTAACCGATCCCATACCGTGCGATAACTCTGCAGCGTTCAAGTCTTTCTATAACTCGGCGGGAAATGGGGGCATATGTGTTGAGAATTGCATCAGCGTCCCTCGCAATCTCTATAACATCGTCTTCAGTCTTACATTGGAAGAGACTGACTTCTGCATTGATCTTCTTCAGAATTTCAACTTCCTCCGTCGGTTCGCCGTAAATGTAATCGGTAATGACGACTTTGAGCCCCATTCACTCACTTCTTCTGCGAACGGAGAATGGTCTCGATGATTATTTGTCGATTGTGTTCCTTTTTTTAATATACTTTGCCTTGCGGTGCGGGTTTCCTTTCATTCCGATAGAAAAATTTAATTCCTTGGCGAAAAAAGCTATCATCGAAATAACGCGACGTAAAAAAAAATAAGTAGAGATGATTGAAACGCAGACGCAGAAGATCTATCATTTGGTTCATCGCAGCGAGATATTCATAACCGCACTGGCGCTTCGCCATACCAATTTCAGTCGGTCGGAATACCGCTGCCTTTGATTGTCTTGCTCTTTTCTAAGAGGCGGAGATCCGTTGGTGCTAACCTTTCTTCGCTTTTGAAAAGACTCCTTATCACAGGGGTATGCGGGTCGATGAATGCGCCCGCCACTCCTTTTTCTTTCAAAAATTCAAGATCAGTCTCAATGACGCCACCACCAACGTAGATGTCAAGATCGCACGCAAGCGTTTCCGCAAGAAAATCTCTTGAGACGCCATTTGCTGTGCCGAGTCGTCTGAGGTCGACAACTGCCATTTCCCCGTAGCCGATGCTCTTCAATTTTTTCGCCATTTCTTTCAGTTTTGAAGGCCCAGCCCGTTTCTTGGCCCAAACGATCTCCTCATCAAAATAAATGCATGGCAGGCATCGATCCGAGAGCTCGAAGACCTCGTTGAAGATCTCGAGGCCCGTGGAAGTGATTGTACTGGCGATCGCTTTCGAAACCTCCATCGCAAAGGAATCGAAAAGGTCTTGAATACTTCGCATACCGATATCTAGCCAGATCTCGTGTTTTTTCTTTGTCAAATCCTTAAGAACTTTGAAATTTGGTTTCGCCTCCGCGATACCTGCGAGATCCATGATCAAAATGGCAGACGCGTTGTATCTTTTGTCGAATGCCGCCTTCCAATATGTGTCGAATGGCACCCCGTCGTCACGAGGTACAATCGAGTTGTTGTGCCAGACAATATTTACGACCTTTGCCGTTTTGCCAATCGGAAAATCGAACTTTCCCAATGAGAAAAGTGCAGCGGTGTTGATTGGTACGATTGGAACCCGGGCGAAAGTTGAGTCGATCGATTTCGAAGCATCACCAGTGTCCTTGAAAAACGCATTCCACTCGTCAAAGCTCCTGAAGTGGAGAGGAACGGCTTCTCTGCCGCAGTTTTCGCAGACATATGTACCGTCCTTTGCATCGACGCCTGGCAACGGACCTCCGAATAGAATTTTCGGTACAATTTCAATGCTACCGCAGTATGGGCACGCTTTGATTCTTTTATCTTCCACCATTTGTTACGAGGAAGCACGAAGGACGATATTATTTTTGGGATTGGAACTCGAGCATAGATGAGATTTACCCACTGCGACCTCCTAATTTGAATTAATCCATTATGGCATACCAATAAACCGGGATGTCTCATCGAGGAGCTGTTTCAAAGGGGACGAATCGTGAGATCCTTTGTTTTTCTCAACAAGATAGAACGAGGGAATGATAAACGATCGCATATCATCGCAACCAAGCAATCTCACAAAAATGTTGAAGTATCGCACATTTAAGTGGTTATACACAATATCGCCGTCTTTCAGGCCGCAAGAGAAGACGACAATCGCTTTCTTCCCCTTTTTGAGATTACTCTCGAAAACGCCTTTCTTGTCGGTGAATCTCAAAAAGGCGTAAAGACGATCAACGAACGATTTGACTCTGCCAGTTTCCGCGCCCATGTACACGGGTGAACCGAGTACGATGAAATCAACTTCCTGGATTTTTTCATAGATTGTCTGCATATCGTCATCAATTTCGCATCGACCGTTTTTCTTACACGCAAGACATCCTCTGCAATCCTCGATTTTCAGATCTGTAAGGTTAATCCATTCGAAATCGATCGATGCTTTCGCAAATTTCACACAAATTCTTTCTAAGAGCGTAGCCGTATTGCCATTTTTGCGTGCACTACCGTTGAAGATGAGGGCTTTCATCGTCTCGGCGTATTTCTCTGGCAATATTAAATTTATGTTAAAGCATTGATGATTTTCGTTATTACTTATCTTTATCGACTAGTTTACACACAATGGACTCAAGTTGGGGCTGTCAGACCTCGATTAAATGCACATTTGATCGTTTGAAAATTCAATCGAACTCGACAAAAAGTTGCTCGTTTCCGATAAACATTCAAAGCGTCTTTTCAATGAATTTTCTCATTTCCTCTGTCGCGACCCATTCTTTCTCCAATCGATCAAGTATCTTTTCTATGCGTCCTGCCTGGCTGAGCACTTTGCTCGTGATCTCCTCGTTACCGCTTGATTCCAAAAGACCGATGATCACGCTGAGGGGATTTCTTATTTCATCGAGGACTACCGCAAACTGCTCCATATTTTTCTCGATTTGTTGATATGCTCTTTTTTTCAGGTTTTCTTCCGCTATTTTTTCCGTCTCGTCAATATGGGCGATCACAGCATTGGTAATATTGCCTTTTTCATCACTTACTGGGAAGATAACAAAGGTGAGAATTCTCTTATTGATTTCATTGGATTGCGCATCACAAATTCTTGAGAGCTCATATTCTATCGTAAAACGGGCAATTTTCCATTCCGAAAAGACCTTTTGGATATCCTCTGAAAATCCTTGTTGCTCGATTTGTGGATCAGCAAGGATGTTATACCTGCCTACCAATTGATCATCCCGATTAATCCCAAACATTTTTCTGCATGTCCTGTTCAACCGGATCACCGTGCCGCTCGAGTCAGTTATCATCATAGACTCAGGGCTTTGCTCGATGATGTTTACCAAGAGATTCTCAGTCGCTTTGAGTGCTTCTTCAACTCTGATTCTGTCTCTGATATCGTGAACAATGAGAATGGCGAACCGCTCGCTTTCGGTTGATACAGTAGAAAATGCAATTTCACATGGAATTGGTTCTCCATCCGCTGACTTGATCTCTGAAACGAAGGGCTCGCATCTTTCAGGAAGCGCTTCAAGGAATTTGGTTATCCATTCTCGCTTACCCTCTCCAAAAAAATCATAAATTGTCATCCTTTTGAGTGATTTTTCATCATATCTCAATTTCTCGGCAACGTAAGCATTCGAATAAATAATTCTCCCAGAAGGAACGTCGACGATGAAAATGGCGAAACTTGAATGATCAAGTATTGCCCTTATCTTCTCCAATTCTTCAATTCTTCTCTTCAGCTCGGGGTAATAACTTTTTCTGATTGAACGCTTGCCAAGTCCGAGAATTTCTTCATATTTAATGTCGGTAATCGGATTCTTATCAGAGCGCTCGTTCATAAATGACCTCAACATCATTAGGTTGAAGCCGTCGGGGGTTAGTCATCATGCAAGGATCTTTCATCGCCATCTCCGCGAGTTTAGGTATATCTGTCTTTCTTACGCCGAGATTGCGCAATTTCTGTCGGATATTCACACGATGGCGCAATTCCGCTAGTGCGTTAACGAGGGCATTTTTCTTTTCTGGATAATACAAACCATCGACATTGATTCCCATTGCTCTTGTAATATCCTCATATCGATCCGGTGTGGCTTCAAAATTGTAGGCGACTACATGTTCCAAAAGAATCGCATTGCATTCACCATGAGGTAAATCGAGAAGGCCACCAAGACAGTGTGATATCGCATGAATTGCACCAAGACTCGCATTTGAAAACGCGATTCCCGCGTGCAAACTGCCAAGCATCATCTTGCTTCGAATTTCCAGATCGTCGCCTTTTTCAACAGCGAGAGGCAAGTATTTCGCAATAACCTTTATTGCTTCTCTCGCGTGAAGATCTGTTAGTGGTGAATTTCCAGTCGAAACGAACGCCTCTATGGCATGAGACAACGCATCAAGACCTGTCTCGGCGGTCAGGCGTGGCGACATCGTCGTTGTCGTAACGGGGTCAACGAGTGAAACATCGGGAACAAGAGATTTGCTGATGACGCAGAACTTCAATTTCCTTTCAACGTCCATAAAAACGGCGAATTGGGAAATATCTGCTGCGGTTCCGGCAGTCGTCGGAATGCAGATGATGGGAGGAATCGGACGAGCAATCTGGTCTGTCCCCTCGTAATCTGTAATCTCACCGCCGTTGCTGCTCACAATACCGATTCCTTTGGCACAATCAATCACACTACCGCCACCAATTGCAAGCAGCGTGTCGCATTTTTCTTTTGAGAATAACTCGACCCCCTCCATCACTTCTTCTGTTCTTGGGTTTGGTGTCACATTGGAGTAAATGGTGTACCGAATTCTCGCATCTTTCAAGGTTTCCTCAACGTCTTCGGTCCATCCAGCACCTTGAATTCTTTCGTCAGTGACGAGAAGAACCTTTTTCGCACCGAGATTCCGCGCATACTGTGAAGCAAGATATCTCGAATCGAGCCCGAACACGATTTCGGGAACCACGAATTTTCGCAGTTGCACGCCACCAGAAAGATCCGTCATATGCCTCCTATTCTCTCATTTTTTTTAAAAAAATTCTAAGTCGTACTTATCACTCTCATCTCTTAATCATCTTTTCCATCAATCGGATATCGAAGTAGTGAATATCTAATTTTTTTCCATCATCTCTTTGTTTATCTATTTTAATTATATTCTTTTCTCATTGTGGGAAAGCGATTTATCAATTGCAAAATTGGAGCGAAATAGTTATAAATTCTCTTTTTTTCCCGCATGGCTCGATGAAAATACTCATCGTCGATGATGATGACAATCTCCGCGAGATGCTTCGCAACATGCTCTCGGATTTTGAAGTCATCGAGGCAAGAAATGGTCGAGAAGCTGTCGAACTTGCCAGAAAGTCAAAACTAGATGTCATTATTATGGACATCATGATGCCAGAAATGGACGGAATTGAGGCGTCGAGGCGAATCCTCCGGGAGAATCCTAAAGCGGTTATTATTTGTCTGACCGCCTTTTCCGGCGTTAAGGGTCCCGCGATGCTGGAGATTGGTGTAAGAGAGGTAATCTCGAAGCCTTTTAGAAAAAACGACCTTCTTAGTGCAATCAGGAGGTATGCGTTGAATTCATGAAGTTTTTATAACGGATTGGATAAAATGGTTCCGACCGTAGTGGCATCTTCGAGAAGATGGACCTCTCGAATGGTTCACTTGTCGACAGTGGCCAATTGATTTCGCAGAATCTCTCAATGATTATGAAGAAATTCGATTAGATCGATATCGTTCCCACTCTTATCATTTTAGCCATTCTTCGCAGCCCAGTCGTATGGGATGTCCTTTGAATCGAAAGGCACGCGGAATTCATCTGGTTCCGAATAATTGTAAACTTCTGTAGGTATATTGAGTATCCAGGCCTCTTGGTTTCCGATCGCCTTGAATCCGTGATAAACACTTGGTGGGATCTTCAATAGCATAAAATTCCTTTCTCCCATGAAAAACTCATTGATGACACCTTTCGTAATCGAATTCTCGCGCGCATCGTATAGGACGACCTTTGCCATTCCTTTAATGCAAATGAAATTGTCGGTTTGTTTCTTGTGATAATGCCAGGCCTTGACGATACCCGGATAACAGGTTGTGACATATAGCTGGCCGAATCGTTCATACTCCTTCCAGTCACTTCTGAATAATTCCATAAGCCATCCTCGCTCATCAACAATTGGCTGCAGCTTCCTGATCTCGACCCCATCAATCAATCTCTTCTCCATGGTAGACCACGAAGATGTGAACGGTCTTTAACATTTTTAATTTTGAGTTCTGCACCGAAGGTCTTTTAGAATGCTCATTCGATCACATCGATATGAGCCGGATCGCTGTCATCGGCGCCTCAGGATTGCTCGGCCAGTTCGTTGTCAGTGAGGCGAAGAGAGGAGGACACGAGGTTCTCGGCACTTTCAGGAACGTTCCAGCTGAGTTTAAGGGGGTCAGAACAGAATTCCTCGACATCACAAATCTCGATCAGATCGAATCTGTGTTGGGGCATTTCGAACCGGATGAAGTGGTGCTTGTCGCCGCTCTGACAAATGTTGATCTCTGCGAGAAAAATCCTTCAGAGGCCTGGAATATCAATGCTGAGGGTACCCTCAACGTTGCTAGCTTTTGCCAAAGCATCGGCGCTAGGCTTCTTTATGTTTCGACGGATTATGTTTTCAACGGTGTGAAAAAGGAAAGATATTCTGAGTGGGACAATCCTGACCCGTTGGGTATTTACGCGCAAACCAAGCTCGAAGGGGAAAGGATAACGCTGAATTCATCGAGCACTAATCTCGTCTGCCGCGTTTCGACGCTCTACGGCTGGAATCGGATATCGAAAAAGAAGAATTTTGTGACATGGGTCATCGAATCGCTCAGAGAAAGAAAATCGGTTTCTCTGTTTTCCGATCAATTTGTCTCCCCAACTTATGCGCCTCACTGCGCACATGTCCTTTTGAAACTTCTTGAATGTGACGCTCATGGGATTTATCACACGTCTGGTCCAGACTGTCTCAGCAGATATGAAATCGGTTTAAGGATCGCTGAGGTTTTCGATCTCGATCGTTCTTTGATCAGAGCAATCAGCGCGAAAGATTCCGATCTGGTAGCGCGAAGACCGTGTTATTCATGTCTTGATGTAGAAAAGACCGAAAAGAAACTCGGTTTCGGAATGCTTTCCCTTATTGAGGGACTCAGACGAATGCGTCAGGAGGAGTCAAGGTGAAAGGTTTGATACTTGCGGGTGGATCTGGAACCCGTCTCAGGCCGTTAACACACACGGGACCTAAGCAGCTCATTCCGATCGCGAATAAGCCGAATATCCTCTATTGTCTTGAAGATCTCCGGGATGCAGGAATTACTGACATCGGTGTGATTCTTGGTAACAACATGCCTGAAAAGGTGAGGGAGCTGCTAGGGGACGGCTCGAGATACGGAGTAAAAATTACCTATATTGTACAGGGTGAGCCGAAAGGAATCGCGCATGCAGTCGGTTGCGCGGAGGAATTCATGGGCAACGAGCCCTTCGTCGTATATCTCGGTGATAACATACTCAAAGGCGGAATCAGATACATGGTCGAGGAATTTGCCCAAGGCGACTGCGAAGCTCTGATCGCCCTCTGCCCCGTTGAATACCCAGAAAAGTTTGGAATAGCCGAAATAGATGAGGAGGGCAATATCATCAGTCTGGTAGAGAAGCCGAAAAATCCGAAGAGCAATCTCGCGATGATCGGGATCTACTTCTTGAAAAAGAGCATCTTTCCAATTATCAGGGAATTGAAACCGTCTTGGCGGAATGAGCTTGAAATCACGGATGCGATCGATCAATTGCATAAAAGAACAGGGAAGGTCAAGGCGCGAATCGTTAAAGGATGGTGGAAGGACACTGGGCGACCTGAGGACATTCTAATCGCGAACCATCTCGTCCTTGAAACGTTGGAAAGCAGAAATGAAGGGCTGCTCGAAGAAAATGTCAAGATCATCGGCAGAGTCAGTATTGGTGAGGGGACGGTCGTCAAGAGTGGAACGGTGATCAGAGGGCCTGTTATCATTGGAAAGAATTGCGTGATTGGACCGAATACCTATATAGGACCATATACCTCGATTGGCGATCGCACGACGATCATCAATGGTGAAATCGAATCCTCGATCATCATCGGCGATGCACTCATCGAGTGCAACAAGAAAATTGTTGACAGTCTCATCGGTGCTGGCTGCAGAATCTCATCATCGGACAATTCGATTCCGAAGGGATGCAGATTCATCATCGGCGAAAATTCACAACTTATCTTGTGAGATCATTACGTTCTGTGATATTTCAATAATCCAGCTCTGTCCATTTATTCAATTCATTCAGTTATTTCGATACTTTTCTAGCAATTTTCAAATAATCATTCGCGAAACACCTGTCAAAGTGCGAATGGATGCCGCACTGACTTGAAGGAGGTTTAGGGGTATGATGAAAGCGAAGGTGTTCAGATGCGCCAATTGCGGTCATGTCGTCGAGGTCCCTTTCGGAATGCCGAAGCCTTCCTCCTGCCCGAAATGCGGATCTCCTGCCAGCTTGATTCATAGAGTGAATCCTGGCCCACCGGGAGTAGGACGGGAATAACTGAGATCAGAAGATATTGGTCGAAGAAGTGCTCTTAACTCTAGTGATTCTCGCGAAAGATAATGCAGTACTCGAACACTATCGTTTGGGGCCAATTAGCTAAGGAGCGGCTAATTGAAAAAAGCGTTGGTCTTTCTTAGGAGAAAAGGGATGCATCGGATTATATCATCAAAACGACTGAATCGTCAAATGTCGTTCTTCACCATAACTATTTTTCGGGACATGATCATATGAAACGGCGTGGCAATTGAAGGTTAACAAATTGGTATTTTCGTCCCGCTATCATTGATGAGTGAGTTTTCATGTGAGTTCTCATCAATCGTAACCACGCAGCTGAATATCGAAAAGATCATCAACATTTTCATAATATATTGTGTAAAGTTTTTATTCTTGAGAGTGATGACTAAAAAACTTGCAAGGTCGGAGCAAAGAGGAATGTGTGGTCTATTAGCTAGCAATGTTGTGGATGTCGAAGTTTCGAGCGTTCTCTTTATGAGGAATTCTTTGATAAAAGATGAAAAGAAAGTATTCACAGAGCGGAAAGGATGATGCAATGACAGATGGGAATGCCGATCCTCTGATCCATGAAGACGATCTTCGACTCCCCCACCGATCTACTCGCGACGACGATATGAAAATTGGCATTTATCTTTGCAGTTGCGATGGCTGTGTTAGCGGGATTTTGGATCTGAAGACGATCGCCGATGGTGTTAGGCATCTGAAATGTGTGAAGAAAGTCGAAATCGTCAATCATCTATGTTCAAAACAATCGATAAAAACCCTTAAAAAAGATGCTGAAAAGAATGCACTGAACCGGATCGTCATCGGAGCTTGCTCTCCTCGTACGTACTTTCGCCTTTTCCAAGGAGAGTTATCACAGAATGGCGAGAACGGCATCATTATTGAGATGGCCAATATCCGAGAACAATGCGCATGGATTCATTGGGACGATCCTCTTGCAGCAACAGAGAAAGCATCAACGATGATCAGCATGGCCGTAGCAAAGCTGAGGGCGACCTCGATGTCTGAAAAGGGTTACAAGGCGGTCGTCGATGAGGATATTTGCGACGGCTGTGGCATCTGCGCATCGGTCTGCAGAATCAAGGCGATCAGCATCGTCAACGATCCGCAGAGGTCGGGCAAGAAGATCGCATCCGTGAATGAGAATATCTGCGATGGCTGTGGAGCGTGCGTCGCTTCATGCCCAAGCGGTGCGCTTGACCAGAGCTCCTTCTCGAACAAGCAGATTCTCGCACAGATCGAAGCGGCGACGACGGGAAGGATCATCGAGGATCTCTCATCGCCGAATATCCTCGTCTTCGCGTGCAACTGGTGTTCATACGCCGCCGCGGATCTGGCGGGTCTCAAGAAACTGAATCTTCCACCGAATTTTCTCACAATCAGAACGATGTGCTCTGCAAGGATCGACCCTGAATGGGTTCTGAGTGCATTTTCAAAGGGCATTGATGGTGTCTTAGTTTTACCGGGAAAACTCGGTCACTGCCATTACGAAATTGGCAATCTGAGAACGACGAGAAGAATCGCGTTGCTCAGGCGCGTTCTATCTCAGCTGGGCTTCGACGAAATGAGGTTAATGCTTGGTTTCGTTGATGCCGAGGACGCGGAAGAATACCAACATGAGGTCTCATCCTTCATCTCGACAATCCGTAGCATTGGCCCGAATCCGTTGCGCGATCTCGAATTATCGAGAAAACGGAGGTAGCTGAATTCTCTATTCTTGCCATTCTCTTATTCATGTGCCCCCAAATTAAATATCATTTCACAACATCTCATAATATCAGCGGAATTCTTGGAAAGTGAGACGGATGAGGATACTAGCACTCGACATCGGGGTCGGCACGACGGATGTTATGTTGATCGAACCAGAAAAGAATTTAGAAAACTGTATTAAATTCGTCCTGCCGTCTGCAGCGCAGATATATGCGGCCGCGGTTGCAAAAGCCACAAAAGCGCGGAAAGAACTCTACATTTTTGGCGATACAGTTGGAGGCGGTCCATTTGCAAGTGCCATCAAACGGCATATTGCAGCAGGACTGAAGGTTACTATGACGCCGCAGGCGGCCTTTTCGATCAGAAATGATTTGTCAGAGGTTCAAACACTCGGCATTAATATTGCAGATCATGAATATCCGCCGTCGGATTTTGATGGATGCGCTCTTTGGCTACAGGAAGTGCGACTGATACCGATTTTCGACTTTTTGAAAAAATCAGGGGAGCGAGGGGAGGCCGATATCATTGCACTTGCGGTTCAGGATCATGGAATTTCCCCGAAAGGCATCAGTAATCGCATAACGAGAATCGATCGTTTCAGAAACCTTCTCTCGAAGGATCCAAGGCTTGAGTCCCTGATGTATTCGATTGACCAGATTCCAGGTGATTTCATTCGGATGAGGTCCGCAGCCGAAAGAGCGAAAAAGGAAGCTCCCGGTGCGAAGATATTCGTGATGGATACATCACCAGTGGCGGCACTCGGATGCCTTGCGGATCCGCAAATCCACCAGGATGATTGTATACTTGCGGTCAATTTCGGCAACGGTCATTCCCTCGCGGTTCTCTTTGATCATGGAAAAGTTGTTAGGGGGTTTGAAGCCCACACGAGGCAGTTCGAAAATGGCATTGCTCTGAGGGAATATCTCGAGGATTTTATCGCTGGGCAATTGACCGATGAAAGAGTCTTCGGCGATGGCGGACACGGTCTTTTCAACATTAGTCAACGACCTCTGGAGCCGGATCAGATCCTTGTTACGGGACCGCGGAGAGCACTCATAGAGACTACGAAGCTGAATTTCAGATACGCCGCCCCAGCAGGCGACGTAATGATGACAGGCCCTATTGGCTTATACTGTGCGATCAAATCCCGATTCTTTAAAAGTCTTTAATTGATTTGATGATCAATCGGCTCAACTTGAGCGAAAATTCGATAGATGATTAATCTTCAGATTCTGGGGTATGTGGCGTCGACAATTTCAATACTGAAACTTGACGCTTGATTTATTGCTTTCCCCTTTCGGTTAAAACTTCTCTCATTCCAGATATCATAATCGCATGGTTGTACATCATCATGTGTTCGCTATTGCGCATTCTTCTCGAGATCTGTCGAGTCTGTGATTCTCGACATCAATTGTTTCTCCCGTCATTGCCATTTTCTTGGCGCTACGACTCGAAATTTTTTCCCATTTCGATAATCCTTCCATCATTTGCCAGAGTTTGTAAGGTTCATTTGTTTCCGCATAGCCAAGCTTTGTCAGGATGTGTTTTGTCACGTCAAATGGACTCTCAATCCATACGGTTCTTCTGTTGCCTTGAGCAATAAAATCGCGTAACATCATTGTGCCGAGTCCGAGTCCGCGATACGTCGGCATTACAAAGATCTGGTGAAGCGTCAATGGGTATATGACTGGTCTTTCCGAGTGTCGAACTTGCTTGATGCAACGGCGAGAGAATATATAATAACCGGCAGGGATCCATCTCTTTTCTGATTGGATCCAGATGATTTTTGCCCTCTCGCCGTCTTCCAATTTCCTAAACCCAGGGCATTCCCTCACTGCCTCCCTCTGGAGAATGGAAAGGACATAGTAATCGCGATAGTCGCGAACCGTTGAAATTTTTATACCGAGCTGACGAGCTCTAATCTCTGAATCAATGTTAATTGCACAATTCAGTCTTGTGTTTGTGCATCTGTCATCAGATGTTTCAGCTGCCGGACGAAGTTTGATTAGCAACGATTCACCTCCCGTCCGACGATCGTCTGACAATAATGTGGATAAGCTCCTAAAAAGATTTCTTTTCAACGCCTTTTGTTAAACGGTAACGCAACCTAATTTCAATCTATTTGTATGATCGCGATTTTCTCGGATCCCGTAGCACCTAACAATTTTCTCAGCGATTCTTCTTGCTTATGCTGATGATCTCATTCATGATGGTGATTCCGAACCCCGTTCTGACGATTAAGGGTAACGGATCATCAACAGCATAAAACGCATGGGTATTCGCAGTCAACCAGTCCTTCATGCAATTGAGAATTGATACCACGTCTCCTCTTTTTCTCCTAACGAGGAATGACTTGAAATCCGCAATCGCGTCTGCCCATCGAACTCCACAAATATGTTCCGATGGCTCCTTAAATTCTTCTCCGAGTGCATCGAAATATCGAATCAAAGCGAAATTGACACCAGAAGCAGTAGCATTGATATTTTGCATACCGGTTCTTGCATTCATTTCAATGAGCTTGTAGTGTCCATCTCTTTCATCGAGTTTGAATTCGACCCCGCCCATTCCTTTATATTTGAGTCCTTCGAAATACTTAGTTCCGATATCTATGACTTCTCTATTCATCGTGCTCTCGTGAACAGTCGCGACGCCAAAATCTGGTGGATATTGTCTGATTTTTCGGCTGAGGTAGGTCGCGACTAGTTGACCCCTCCTGTCGAAATAAGCGCTAAACCCAAACAGATTCGTTTCTGGTCCCTGTACGACCTCCTGAATCATCGCGTCAACTCCGGCGCTACTGATTCTGTCCCAGAACATTTCTAGCTCATCGAACGTGTATGCGATGAATCCCTTACCCCCGAATTTTTGAGAGAATAAATGCGAAATACATGGCTTGATAAAGAGGGGATACCGCATACCTTCAACTTCCTCTTTCAGATTTCCGTTGCTATCTGGAAAAACGGTTTCTGGTATCGGTATTCCGATTTGCTTGGCGAGTTCATATTGAATCTTCTTGCAGACAATTCCCTCGACGATTTCCTCCGGCGGGATCACGAATGAAAACCGTTTTGATAGTTCATTCCTATAGCGCGAAAGGAAAAGAAGAAAAACGTCAGAGGCGGCCATGATCACTCCTTTTGTTCCGAGTTCTTCACCTTTTTCCATCAATGTGTTGAGGGCCGCCTTCGGATCATATGCGGGGTTTGGCATTATCAACGACTCACAAAATCGCGAATAAAGACCAGGTGCACTTTTTTCGAAGTCCACTCCTACAACAGGAATCCCCACCCTCCCTAAGCTTCTAGTGATTCCTAAGCCATTTGCTCCCATGTGCAAAATGAAGGCCTTAGCGGCGTACCTCTGTTTTTTACGAATCATTGACCAATCCTCGCCATACTATTAAGTGGGCATGTGATTTCGATTCACCATCAGTTCCAACTAGTACCACCCAGGTGTCAGAATTTTTCTTTTTCGAATTTCGTTTAGAACTCATCATAGCCGTCATGAATTTGATGTTTGTTTGATTATTTTCACATAGCGCTCGATCGCAGAGCGCACCGACCCCTCGACACCCTCAACAATCTTAATACCAGCTTCTTTCAGAATACGTTTCGCGTGAGGTCCTACAAAGCCAGTCAGGACGACGTCGACACCTAGATTGGCAACAAATTGAGCTGCCATAGCACCTGTGCCCGTCGGTGAGTGCGAAGCTTCGTTGAGTAACGCTTTGTATTCCATCGTATTAGGATCGATGACAATGAAATACTCGCACATGCCAAATTCGTCGTCAACCTCGGATTCAAGGGTCTCGCCGGTTGAGGAAACACAAATTTTCATCTTCTTTGTATTGAAATAAAGTGTCAAATAGATTAAGCTGTTGCCCTCAATGATAAAATCATCAAAAGTTACCACTTCATTTGAATAATTCTTTATTTGATTCTACCCAGTCGTATAGCCTGTTAACGCCCTCCCTTGCGCCGATCAGCGGCTTCCAGTTGAATTCCCTTTTCGCCTTCGAAATGTCCGAAATGTAAACTTTCTGATCGCCTGGTCTCCATTCCGAGAACACTAGATCAAACCGCCTGCCACTTCGTTTTTCGATCATATCCATCAGTTCAATGATGGAGACGGTATTCTCTTTTCCTCCTCCGATGTTGTAAACGCCGTGTTTTGGTCCGTTATATGTGAAGTACTCGAATGCCCTCACGAGATCTTCAACAAACAGAATGTCTCTCATTTGCTTTCCATCGCCGTATATCGTGACTTTCTTACCCGTGAGGTGAGCGATGATAAACCACGCAACCCAACCCTGATCTTCCACTCCAAATTGTCTAGGTCCATAGATACATGACATTCTGAAGACAGCGGTTCGCAGCCCGTATGTATGTGCATAGTCCTGAACGTATATGTCAGCAGCGAGCTTTGAGCATCCATATGGCGTGTGTTCACATCTGTCTATCGAAAGAGTTTCATCAATACCAGGTGTTCTCTCATCGGCAAAGTCGTATCTTCTTTCCTTTTCGACGATCGGCAGCACGTTGACATTACTTCCATATACCTTGTTTGTTGATGTAAAAATAATAGTAGGATTCGATTTCGCCTTTCTCGCCGCCTCAAGAACATTGAACGTGCCAAGAAGATTAACTCTGAAATCCGTTCTCGGATCGAGGAGAGAGGTCGTGACAGCAGTTTGTGCCGCTGTGTGAATGATGAGATTGGCATCATCACATGCACTAGAGATTTCTTTCGCGACTCTAATGTCTCCTTTGATCAATTTGATTTTTTCAAAAGACGCAAGGTACTGCCAGTTGTAATTCTCATAACGATTTCGCTTCCTTAGCAGTTTCGTTCTGCTCAGATTATCGAATGCCGTTACTTCATCGCCTTTGACAGCGAAATACTCGGAAGCGTGAGATCCGACAAAGCCGGCTCCACCGGTCACAACGACTTTCATAAATTAACTTCCTTGCGACTTATTACGATTCATCCTATAGTTATTTTTCTCGATCGTGTGAAAAAAAACGATGAACGGGAAGAGTCTCATTGGCAAGTGGAGTCAGATATGATGTAACGATAGTTGAATCAATCCTTGTGTCTTTTGTAGGCAATCGCTTATCAAATACGGTCGCTCTTCGTATTTGCTAAATATCATATACTGGTGGATCAGTTCAAATTACTATGCCTCTCGGAGATCCGATGGGCGGAGATTCAGATTATCAAAATAAAGGTAAGATCACACGGGTGTGGATGACCTGCATACCTGTCAGTGATCTCGCAACTGCGTTATTTTTTTATTCCGAGGTGCTCGGGCTGGAGATCGCACTTGATGAGCGTAGCAGAAATTGGGTGGAGTTAGGTCCCGCCGAACCGATGGGTAAGATCGCGCTCTACGTGCCGTCGAAATTTGATAAACGACAGCCTGGTGGGCCAACAGGCGTTATTTTTGAAACGAACAGTATTTACGAATTGCACAGAAGACTTGTCGACGAAGGAGTAAAGTTCATCATGAAGCCCCAGCGACAGGAATGGGGAGGACTGATGGCGATTCTTACGGATCCAGACGGTAATGAGCTTTGTGTCGTGGAGGATCCTGAACATTACACACGGCGGTGATTGAATTCGACGTCCCAATGCAGGTCAGATAACGTCTTTACTCTTCTCCATCCTAACTCTTGTCGACGGTCGGGACGCACTGTGGACTTTTTTACAGGCATTCCGCCACTGCACGAGCAGCGTAAAGAACCTCATTTGCTTTCAATTCTGGCAGGATGTCATAAATACGATCCTTTTTCGTGAAGATCTCCTTGATCGTTATAATTCCATTGGTGAGCAGGGAGTTCCGAACATCTTTCTTGATCGCAAGAATGGTAATTGGGTAGAGTTTATGGCTTTCCAGAAGCGATTCGAGTCCCCCATCCTCGGGAAACCGCCATCCCAGCAACCTCATTCCGATGCATCTAGCATATGTAATTACATCACCTGAAAACTTTGTATTCGTCACAAGCCATGGCGACGCAAAAGGCATCACTTCAGAAATATCCAAAAATCTTGCGTATGTGTAAAGGGCCGTTTGAATTCCGCATCTTGTGCCGGCTGAATTGTGAAATTTGCATTCAACCAGGTATCTCTCGCTTCCTCTTTCAGCTAGAATGTCAATTTCGTGGGGTATGCACCTTCCCCTTATGCATTCCCTGACTCTCACAGCATATCCAGTTTCTTGAAACAGTCTCGCAACAAGACTCTCAAAAAAATGCCCTTCTGGACCGAGCGAAAAGATAGCATCTTTGAGACTATATCTGATTTTTCTTTTGCGGTCAAGCATTCGCCTGACGTGTTGATAAATCTCATGAGTTGTGATGCCATTGTAAACTCGCCCTCTCAGTTTTTCAAGGATCTCATCTGCTTCTGCTTCACTCGCCCCAGAACGCAAAAGCGCCTGTTTTACCTTATTCTCATCATACTCTTCTCTTTCTCCAGATCTCTTGATCACCCACATTTTTCTCACATCTTTTTGATCGATTCTAATCATGTCTTAGACTTGTCCATCGATTCAAACGACCCGCCGTGTTTTGATCGATTGATAAACAAACCCCAAGAATAAAGATGGAAAAAATGGTTCATTATTATGACGGTAATATCAGTGATCGTAGCAAAAGCAAAAGTATTGAAAGCTTCGATGTAACAGAAATTCTATCATTATAGATTTTGATAACAAAGTCATCATATTATTATAGTCGCTTTTTTTCATTCAGAAGTTATATGACAATGATGGAGGACCATGGTCTCATCCGTATCCTCCTTGTCGACGATGAACTTCCATTTCTAGAGATAGCGAAAGGATTTCTTGAATTGAAAGAAAAATTCAGGGCGGATATTGTAAATTCGGTTGACGAGGCACTGGACTTACTTCAAAAGAATTGTTACGATGCGATCGTCTCGGACTATCAGATGGGCGATAATACAGGTATCGATCTCCTCAAAGCGATTAGATCTCAGGGGAACCAAACTCCCTTTATCCTTTTCACGGGGAAGGGTAGGGAGGAAGTCGTCATTGAAGCGCTGAATCTAGGAGCAGATTTCTACATCAATAAAGGTGCCGATCTCCGCTCTCAATTTGCTGAGTTATCGAATATGATCGAACAAGCGGTGAAACGGAGAAAGTATGAAATTGCGCTTACTGACAGCGAAAAAAGATATCGCACGATTTTCCTGAACACCGGTACAGCAATGGCAATTATCGAAGAAGACACAACGATTTCCCTCGTAAATGACGAATTCTCGCGACTCGTAGGCTACAAGAAAGAGGAAATCGATGGAAAAAAGTCGTGGAAGGATTTCATTATGCCCTCAGAAATTCCAAAACTACTAGAATATCATCAAAAGCGTAGAATCGATCCGCGGGGCGCTCCCCGAACCTATGAAACGTACGCGATAGACAAAAATGGAATTGTGAAGACAATTATCGTTACGGTCGAAATAATTCCGGGGACGAAACAGAGCCTTGTCTCGGCGATTGATATCACTGAGAAACGGTCGATTGAAAATAAACTCAGAATGAGTGAGCATCGTCTCGCACTAATCACCGACAATATGCTTGATATGGTGATGCAAGTTGGCGCGGATCTTTCGATCGAATATGCAAGTCCTTCTCATATTCAATCCACAGGTTACTCACCAGGAACCCTAATGGGAAGGAGATTGCATGATTTGGTTCATCCTGACGATCTGCCAAGAGTGACTGAGGTTTTGAATCGCATCGGCATGGATAAGAATTACACGTGCGAGTTGAAATTTCGACATGCAAGTGGCAAGTATCTCTGGATCGAAACTTTCTGGAATTTTCTCATCGACGAAAATGGAAAATTTGGTGGCGCGATCATCACCAGCAGGGATATCAGCGAACGCAAGAGGCTTGAGAATATTAAATCGGCAATGTTACGTATTTCGCAAGCCGTTACCTCCATTAATTCACTTCAACAACTATACAATTTTGTCCATTCGATTATGGCAGACCTCATGCCAGTCAGGAATTTCTATATTGCGCTTATTGATAATGAAAATAAGGAGCTCACCTTCCCCTATTTTGTCGATGAATATGATCCACCTCCAAAGTCGAGAACACTCGGTCGGGGGATAACTGAATATGTAATCAGGAAAGGGGAAGCACTCCTCGCTTCAAGGGATGATATTATTCAGCTAAATGGGGAAGGTGAGATCGAGATTTTCGGTAGTCTGCCTGTTGACTGGATGGGGGCACCATTGAAGGTTGGCGATAGAACACTTGGTGCAATCGTTGTCCAAAGCTATAATGAGACTGTCAGATACACCAAGAAGGAATTAGACATTCTCAATTATGTCTCCGATCAAATCGCAATGGCGATCGATCATGTTGCGGCACAGGAAGCGCTCATCGAAGCGAAGGAATTTGCGGAGAATTTGATCAAGACGGCAAATGTAATGGTCGTTGGTCTGGATGAGAATGGCATCATCAGAATTTTTAATGATATGGCTGAAAGGATCACGGGGTACAGGGCTGATGAGGCAATGGGAAGGAATTGGTTCGAGACCCTTGTCCCAAAAGAAAGATATCCAGAAGTTTGGGGAGTTTTTGCAAATTTTAGAGCTAGAGGCGCTCTGCCCCGTAACTTCGAAAATCCGGTATTAACGAAATCGGGAGAGGAGCGTTACATATTCTGGCAGAACAGCGAGATTAGGAACTCAAGGTTTGGTGTTTGCGTAGTCTCATTCGGAATCGATATGACTGAGAAAAAGAAAATGATGGAGACGATTGAACGAACAAACAGAAAGCTCAACCTGATTGGAAGGGTCTCGCGTCACGACATCCTGAATCAATTGACGGCTGTGCTTGGTTATATTGAGCTTGCGAGAGATCGAGTGATAGAGACTGATGTGCGTAATTATCTCGAAAAGGCAGCGAATGCTGGGAGGAACATTGAGCGAATCCTCAACTCAACTCGCGACTACGAGCGCCTTGGCTCAGCAGAACCTCGCTGGGAAAAAGCTTCGGATCTTTTTGAACGTGGAACCTCTGCTCTTGATACCACTGGAATTACTTTGGTTGTGAATCTCGAGGGTTTATCTCTCAAGGCCGATCCAATATTCGAGAAAGTTTTCCATAATCTCGTCGATAACTCGATGAGACATGGGAAACACACAAAGAGAATTGAAGTTGGTTACAAAAAAGTTGGAGATGAACTTATCATCATTTACGAGGACGATGGGATCGGGATACTGGAGGAAATGAAGAAAGATCTCTTTACTGGAGAACGAGGAAAAGGTCTCTTCATCATCAAGGAAATTTTGTCAATCACTGACATGAAAATCGAGGAAATCGGTGAGTATAAAAAAGGCGCAAAATTTTGTATACACATACCGAAGGGCAGGTACCGTTTGGTGGAATAAACCATCATGATCTCTCACGAGTTGATTGCGCATGCGTTAGCTAACTAGCTTAACGCAATTGCGACAACAACAAAGTGCGAATTTCGACAAACAATGAAGCATCGAACACCATACGAATGAACCGAGTCGAATATCAATTCAGTCGGGATGCAACTTCAGCGATCGGTAATTTGACGACCTCAGCCGCTACTCAATTCGGTTGCGGCTATTGCCTTGTCGATTTCTTTTTTCAATTCTTCTGGAATTCCCCTAATCCCGACCTCTAGAAATCCGCGTATGATGATGCCAACGGCCTCCGCCTCACTCAACCCTCTTGCCATAATATATTCAATCTGATCCTTCGCGATCTTTCCGACGGCCGCTTCATGTGTCATTTCCACATCTGGCACACTCGCCTCAAGCTCTGGAATCGCAAGCTGGATGCCTTTCTCCTGAAGGATAAGACCCTTGCATTCGAGATGCGCTCTGATCCCAGGGGCTTCTCCGACGAGTTTTCCTCTTGCGATCGATTTCCCACCAGTCGTGATACTCCTTGAGACGATCTCCGCCCTTGCCTTCGGGGCGGAAAGCACAACCTTCGAGCCGATATCAATTTCTGAGCCAGGATGGGCAATTGCAACGGTATTAAACCGGCCAAATGATTCTTTTCCTTCAAGCTTTGCCGTCGGGTACATCTGGATTGATTTGACGGGCTTTAGACACACGTAATTGTTCACGTAGGTTGCTCCTTCACCAACGATAACGGCTGTTCTCGGCCTGACCCCGACCTGTTCTGCCCAGTTGTGGATCATTGTGAACGTTAACTTGCCACCTTTTTTGATGTAGAATTCTGAAATTCCCAGATGAAGTGCCCTCTCCACACCTGGCTTCGTTGTACATCCTGTGACGACTTCGAGTTCCGCACCTTCTTCAACGATTACAATGTTGTGAACGGTCTGTGTTGCATTCCTGCTGCCGAGGAGCAAGCAGGTTTGAACGGGCATCTTCGCCTTTGTACCGGGTAGCGCTCTGATAAAATACCCGTCAGCATTCTCAAGGAAAGTTGTTGCAGTGTATTTATCCGTGTCTGGGGGAACAGCCTTCCAATAATAGTCATTGATCCAGTCGTACTTCTTGAGTGCCTGTTGCGTCGACATCACTTCGACGCTTTCCTCCTTCTGCGATCTATGCACAACGGCGTTATCAAGAAGAAGGAAACTACCAGCCCTTCCTTCACCTGTTGGAACGACACCCGCGCTCAACAATGTACGTTGGATTTCGTTGTCGAGATCTTCCAGACTTTCAGTCTCTGGCGCATTCTTCGGCGCAATATCGTAATTCTCAAGATCGATGTCCTCGCCGTACGCGGCCTTCTTTGTTTTCGCTGCCTCGGCTCTTTTCCTCAAGCTACTCAAAGAATCTTGCATTTTACGCACTCCTCGTATCCCCTTTTTCTGATTTCCTGTAACAATTCTCTCGGATTACCAGAACAAGATATCGTACCGTTGCACATCACATAACCTCTATCCGCCTCAATATAATCGAGTATTTGGCCAGTGTGAGTGATGATGAGTGCCGACTTTCCATCGATGGATTTTTTTCCGGCACACCCGAGACCACCGCTCAAAAGCATTTTGATCGCGTTTCCAATCCGTTCGATGCTCTCAAGATCAACCCCTGACTCCGGCTCATCGAGAAGATAGAGGCATGGATTCTGTGCGGTCAGCTGTAGCAACTCAGATCTCTTGATTTCACCACCGGAGAAACCGACATTGACGTCTCTTTCGAGAAACTTCTCCATTCTCAAAGAGGTTGCCAGTTGATATAAATCATTTGCATTCTTTCCGATCACTTGCACCAAATCCCCGAGCTTGACACCAACGAGATTCGGTGGTCTTTGCATCATGATGCCGATGCCCATTTTTGCCCTCTCATGCATTGGCAAATGCGTTATATCTTCTCCTTTAAAGAGAATTCGTCCCTTCTTGACGCGGTATTCGCTGAAACCCATGATCGTCATGAGAAGCGTAGATTTTCCAGATCCGTTTGGCCCAAAGAGAACACTCGTGTAACCTGACATGACACTTAAATTGACATCTTTGAGAACTGTCCTGCCGCCGACCTCGACCGTAAGATCCTCGATTTCAAGCATACCCTATCCCATTCCAAGTTGGAGAGGTCACAACAACATTTAAGGATATCGCATCTATCCTCGTCCGCAGTTATTGTGAATTCTTCTCAATTCGCCGGTTCAGCCGATCGAACTGCTTTTATCGCCGTATCATAATCTCGCCATTGACATCAAAGAGGGATGGGATCATCGGTTCAGAACCGCCAGCTGAGAGTATCATCGTCACTTCAAACTCCAAGAAAAAGGCTCTGAGGTTCATCTTATTACTCAGCCTTATAGGTCTCCTCGCCGACATGACCTATGAAGGAGCGAGGAGCATCTCTGGAACATACCTCGGGCTTCTGGGGGCCAGTGCTGCGGCAGTCGCGCTCATCATCGGATTTGGCGAACTGATCGGGTATACACCGAGATTGCTCACTGGTAGCATGACCGACCGCACCGGTAGGTATTGGGCCTTTCTGTTCGTCGGTTATGGCATCAACCTTGTTGCCGTCCCATTGCTTGCATTCGCTGGCGACTGGGTCACCGCAGCAATTCTTATCATCATCGAGCGTGCTGGAAAAGCGATCAGGGCGCCAGCGAGGGATGCGATGCTCTCCCACGCCGCAAGTGAGGTCGGCAGGGGATGGACATTTGGATTGAATGAAGCGATCACATCGGTTGGGGCGGTGCTCGGACCAGTCGTCGTCGCCTTGGTGATGATGATGCATGGTGGCTACTCAACAGCCTTCTTGATTCTAATCATCCCTGCAACTGCCGCAGTTGTCATCCTTTACATCGCATGGAAACATTATCCAGCGCCGAGGGAAATGGAACGACCAAAGCCGGTTGAAAAAAGAGGTCAATTACCAAAGATCTTCTGGATTTATGTCGTCGGTGCATCCCTCGTCGCGATCGGATACATCGATTTCCCATTTCTCGCATATCATTTTCAGAAGATTGGATCTGTTCCCTCGATATGGATTCCGATTTTCTACGCCACGGCCAATGTCATCGATGCATTCGGGGCGTTGTTTTTCGGTCATGTGTATGATGTAAGGGGTATGAAGGTTCTCGTGATCATCACCTTCATTTCTTCGTTCTTTTCAATTTTTGTCTTTCTCAACAATTTCTCGCTTGTGCTCATTGGTATCGCTCTGTGGGGGTTTGGCGCTGGATCGCAGGAATCCCTCATGCGAGCTGTCGTGGCGGAGATAGTCCCAGTCCACAAAAGAGGGTCAGCATTTGGGATATTCAGTCTCGCATTCGGTGCGTTCTGGTTTCTCGGCACGGCTTTCATCGGCCTCATCTACACTCATTCGATTGTGGCCGTCGTCGCGTTTTCATTTCTGATTCAGCTGTTCGCTGTCGCAGTTTTCTTCTTCGTAATGAAGAAAATAGGTCATAATTGATGAAGACGAAATCTCATCGACCGCTTTTTCTTCTTGCCGGATTGGTGCGAAACGCATATCCGATCGATGGGAAGAACAATGATGTTGTTTTCATTCGAAGCTGATAAATAAAAATAATCAACACTTAGGCTCGATGCTTTTCTTCAAATTTCTGACACTTTCATTTGTTCATTATAAACTATCGATCATCCAATAGCGCGTGAGAGCCGTCTTTAATACGAAATGATCCCGATCCGCGAATAATATTTATCAGCTTATTCGAGGAACGCGAGACTGAGAATGACCAGCACACCGATGATGATTGAAATCATCTGGATGATTGATTTCTTGACATTCGATTCCTTGTGCATTTCAGGCACGAGATCACTTCCTGCGATGTAGATGAACCCGCCAGCCGCCAGTGGCAACATAAGGGTCGTGTATCCACTTATGCTCTCCCCAATGATAAGTGAAGCAATTGCACCTGCGATCGCGGTGGTCGCGGCGAGAAAGTTGAACAAAAGCGCCTTCCACTTTGTAAATCCCGCGTATACGAGGATGCCGAAATCTCCGATTTCTTGGGGAATTTCATGCAGGATGATCGCGATCGTCGTCGCCATTCCTACTTCAAAGCTGGCAAGGTATGAGACTCCGATCAATATTCCGTCGACAAGATTGTGAACGCCATCCGAGACCAAATTGATGTATCCAACAGGTTTCTTGCAGATTTCTTGGAACTCACAACTGTGTTCATGTCGCCAGTGTAGAAATTTTTCCAGAACAAAGAAGGCGAAAATACCTGCGATAATGTAAATCGGTACCTCAGGTCCCGTTCCATACTTTTCGAAAGCTTCCGGAATCAGATGAACGAACGCGTCAGTAAACAAAGCTCCGACCGCCAAACCAACAAGAATAAAAACAGATGTTTTGAGAACGTGATCGTTCAGCATCAGGAACAATATTCCAATTATTGAAATCAGGCTCACAAGTATAACGCTCGCGATTGCGTAAACCCAGGCGGACATGATTCAAACCTCAATGATCCATCAGATATCTACTTCGCTTGCGGTATTTGGAGGTGATTGTTTATTAACTTTTTCATGATTTTTTAATAACAAGATTTTTCTGAAAGAACGAGTGGCACTTGACAATCCGATAAAAAAGGCTGGCATCCTGAAATCTTTATCGATTTTATTCTAGCAATTTCGTTCTAGGAGATTTAATATGATCCCGAATTGATTGCGGTATGGATGTCACAAATCTATTGCGAACTGAAAAGAACTTTCGACGGAAGCATATTTAATGGGGAAATGCAGGGATGGATGTAGATTCTTTCGGGAAGGTACTCGTCGTCGGAGGAGGCGTAGCCGGTCTACAGACAGCACTCGATCTATCGCGTGCCAATGTCGAAGTTTTTCTAGTCGAAAAGGAAATGCTGCTGGGAGGCACTGTAGCTAAACTCCATAAGCTTTTCCCGTCAATGGAATCGGGGTCTTCTATGATCAAAAGATTAACTGATGAGATCCACTCGCGATCAGAAGTCTTGATCCACACGAATACGGTGGTCAGCAATATTCGAAGGAATTCCAATCGGTTTCACATAACCCTTTCCTCGAGAGAAAGGGGGCATCCAAAACAAGAAATCGAAGCGGATGCGATCGTCCTCGCGACGGGACTCGTTCCGGTCGATCTGGCACTCTTTCCGGAATACGGTTACGGCAGGTATTGCGAGGTGATGAGTTCGATCGAATTTGAGCGATTACTCGTCGAGGAGGAAAGGAAAGGAGAGGACATTTTCAATGGGCAGGATGGCAATTACAATAAAACGATCGCGTTCGTTCAGTGTGCGGGCTCGAGAACTGAGAGAAGTGGCGGAGTACCGTATTGCAGCGCCGTCTGCTGCATGAATGCGATAAAAAACGCGATTTCCGTCAAGGAATTGCATCCGGATTCCGATGTCTGGATTTTCTACATCGATATCAGAGTTCATGCTACGTACGGAGAGGAAATGTATCGAAAGGCGAAAAGGCTGGGGGTTAAATTCGTCCGAGGACAGCCTTCGCTGATTTTGAAAAAAGAACAATTCAGGAAGGTCATTGTGTGCGGGGAGAATACATTGCTCAGGGAGCTTTACGAGATCCCAGCGGACATCGTTGTTCTTAGTGCGGGTCTCAGACACCCAGAATCGAGTCTTGAACTGTTCCGCATGCTCAATCTTCCCATTTCGGCCGATGGCTTTCCGTTGAATCTGAAAGATTCTTTCGAACCGTGCGTTACGTCTGTTGACGGCATTTTTATCGTCGGGTCGGCGGAATCTCCGAAAGATGTTCACAGTACGATCACACAAGGTAGAGCTTGCGCGATGAAGATTCTCGAGCGCTTCATGTCGTAGGAAATGAGTTCACATCGAGGTTCTTCCTTCGAGTCACTCTCTTGCATTCAAAGAAGACTTGGTTTTTAGATTCTCGAATGAACCCTTTGTCAAATGAATTCAACTGGAATTTAGACTGGAATTTATTGATCATCGATATCGATGATCGTGTTTCATCTCATTGAACCTTTTCGACGATCGCTCTAAACTCCTTTTCAGTCAGCAATCCCTTCTTCCTGATCGATGTGTTCTTCACCTCGATGAGAATTTTTCTTGCCTTTTCTTCGCTGAGTTCGATTCCAAGCTTTTCCGCCCAATAGAGGATTGATGCCAAACCGCTCTTCTTGCCCAATACAATTCTCGGCGGATCCTGTCCAACAAGAGTCCAATGATACGGAAACATCGTCAGAGCTTTATTTTTCTTCTCGAGCGTTTTCCACCAGCCAGCAACGATACCCGACTCGATTGAAAAGAGTTCGTTGCCGACGATCGGCTTGTTTGGCGCTTTTTTCACTCCACTTGCCTTTTCAACCGCATCCGAGAGTTCCTTGAATCGCGAGAAATCGAGGTCGATCTCCTGTCCATAAAGGACTTTCAGGCACATCGCCGTCTCTTCAAACGACGCATTGCCTGACCGTTCGCCAAGTCCGTTGACCGTCGTGTGGACAACTTCCGCACCTGCCTTGACCGCCGCGATTGTGTTCGCGACGGCGAGACCGAAGTCGTTATGGGTGTGCACCTCGATCGGGACGCTAAAAGCGTTTTTCAACATCGTAACCAGTTCTGTCATACCCTCAGGCGAAAGCGCTCCAAAGGTGTCGACGACGTTGAGCGCGTCCATATGTCCCTCTTCTGCGACTGCGCCGATGATATCAAGAGCCCAATCGGCGTCCGCTCGTGAAAGATCAATGCAGAAGAATGAAACATAAAGACCGTGATCATGCGCATAAGCCGTTGCCTCAACAGCTAGTTGTTTCGCTTTTTCCTCAGACCATTCATACGCATCGCCAATGAGATGTCCGCTTGATGGTACCTCCATGATCACCCCATCGACGTCGCAGGCCACGGAGGTCTCGACATCTTCTTTCATACATCGCGTGAAGGCGAATATCTCGGCATCGAGCCCCGCATTTGCCAACATCTTGACCGCTTTCCTGTCATCTTCAGAGACAAGAGGCATTCCACCCTCAATCCTGTCGATGCCGATCTCGCTCATCATCGTTCCAATCTTCAGCTTCTCTTCGCTTGTAAAGACAACGCCAGGCTGCTGTTCTCCGTCCCTAAATGTCGTGTCGTGGAATTTGACCCTCGGTAGATCGAGACTCTTTCTGAAATTGTAATGGCTTACCCAATAATCCTCTGACTTCCATTTCATAGAGACACTGAGAGGGGAAAAAATGTCCCAGCGTAAAAGACTATGCTTTCATTGAAGAATTGAAAGTCTAATTGCAGGATGCCACCATCAATCTATTTATGGCTTTGAGCGTCAACCAACCCTGCGATCACAATGAAGAAAAGGCACGATGCAATTCATGTTGATATGTTGAGAAAAAAGCTCGATCCGCAGAGGGAACACTGGGACACCGTGTACAAATTGAAACCAGATTATTTCGGGGAAACGCCGAGTGAATTTGCAAGAAGAGCGTTGAGCTTTTTTAAGGAGAAGGGAGCGAAGAAGATCATCGAGCTCGGCTGTGGGGAAGGCAGAGATACGATAATGTTTTTGAAGGAAGGCTTCGAGGTCATCGCATTCGATTATTCTCCTGTTGCGATTGAACACCTCATGCAAAAGGCGAAGTCCAATCAATTGAGCGAATCGCTCACCGCAATGATCCACGATGCTCGCGACGGTATTCCGCTGACTGATGAGTGTGTCGACGGTATCTTCTCACATATGTTTTTCACAATGCAATTGACGGAGAAGGAGCTTGATTTTATTTTTCAGGAGTGTCTCCGAGTAATGAAAGCTGGTGGGTTCAATATCTATTCGGTGAGGAACATTCACGACCCGCACTACGGGAAGGGAATTCACAGAGGTGAGGACATGTGGGAAAGTCCTCAGAAATTCGTCGTACATTTCTTTTCGTTGGAAAAGGTCAAGCGACTCGCTCGGGGATATGAGATTTGTCACATTGGTGAGTTCGATGACCCTTCACCTACTTACATTAAAAAACTTTACGAGGTCATTTTGCGAAAACCCGAAAAGAAAAAAGAATAAAAAGTTTGAGGAAATCGACTGAGAAGCTTACTGCTTTCTGCCACCCTTCACGAGAACCGCCGCAGCGATTACGACAGCTCCAATTCCTATCACTGCAACTGCGATCCAGGTCAGCGGAATTCCTGAAGAAGCGGAGAGGCTCGAAATTTCAATGGTGTGCTCTGAGAAGTGAGGCACATAGACAAGGAGATACTGCAGCCCGTCGATTTCAAATCCATAATATCTCGCGTCAGAGGTCGATGTGCCAGTTGCGTTGAGAATCTCAGACATACTGTTTGCTCTGACTACATCGTTACCGTCGAGCTTAACGCGGAGCTGATTGGACACATTGATTGTATCGTTGTCCAGCACAAAGAGGAAAAGACGACCTTCGTGCTGTTCCGATGCCACTTGCAATGTTACTCTGTTCTGCACTGCCGAAACAATCCTCAATGTGTAGCGATGATCGTAGATCTGGGCGTCATAGATCGCATCACCATTGTGCACCATGACCCTGATTTCTGCGCAAATGCGTCCCTCGATCACGGCGTTCATGAGATGTGCATGCATGCTCAGCCCTGTTTCCTGGAAGTAAGGCCGCATCCTAAAGAAGAGATGCGTATCATTGCCAGAAACATGGAGATAGGTCCCCTCTTCATTTTCTTCGAAACTCGCGGTTCCGTTTGAAATGCCTATCGCGCCGACGAAGTCATCCTTTGTGATTCTGTAGATCGTGTCGAGGCAGGTGTTGTTTGAATTGATTTGTTCAATTTTAAAATCTTCCGGGATTGCAATGCTTATCTCGGCAGAGCTATTTGTCATGACGTGAAGAAGGGCTGTCGGGTTGTTGTGCGCGATGATGCGGTGAGTTTCGTCAGAAGCCACGAAGATCGAGCCTACGACCTTGACGTTTTTGGCTGTGAAGTCGCTGACTTCGATGTTGTCAAAGACCCTCAGCATTTCGTTTCCGTATCTGACGGAATAATTAGTTATTGTTCCGGTCGATTCGTTGAAATTGAACTTAATGAAGAACCCAGTAACGGTACCGTTATCGTATTCAATCGGACCGAACAGCCTTCGCTGTAAGCCAATCTGACACATTTCCATGATTCTTTCTCTGATCTGCTCTTGCGTCATCTGCTTGCCGCTTTGGAATCCTGAGGAGTTCTGATCGTTGTCCCCGCAGAAATTCGTCTGTGCTGTCTGCCCCATCCCCATCGCTTGCACCAAACCGGGCATAGCCAGCGATGTGAGCAGCAGGGCCACGAGGAACGACGATATGACGATGCCGATGATTTTACTTTTCATTTTGTAATCACCTGATTAACGCACAAACGGGTTAATTTGAAGAGATTTTTGGTTCAAGGCTCGAACTCGTTCGGACAAGCATCGAACGAATTCGCGCGAATCAATTAGAAATTCTTTTCTCGGGGAACATCAGGTGATCGAATCGATAGGTCTCGGAGGTGATCGAGTAATCACTTTATTCTCCTTTATCGTGGAAAGCACATAGAATCTTTAAGACAATCGACCCGCCTCTTGTACGATCCTAATACCCCATTCCTTATTCGAAAGAGCATGCTGATGCAGATATGCGCCAATCGTTCTGTTTTTGATAAGGCCATCCCTCTTTCCGTCAATGCCAACGCCACGCTCGATCGAATATGCATAGGGTCCTGGCGGAATTGGCGAGACGCGGGAATAGTGAAACTCGTGACCTCGAATCCTCATTTCTGGGAAAAGAAAATTATGTTTTGTTCCAGTAGCATTAACATAGGCAAGGCCTTGGCGTTCGGCCGTTACCTCAGCATCACAGTCAAAAATCCCGGCCATGTTCCATTTTCTTCCCTCGTAGGAAACTGACCTGCAGAAGGTCATCAGCCCTCCGCATTCTCCATAAGTCAATTTGCCTTCTACGGCCGCGGACCTCAATCCCTCCATGAAATCCCGATTTGAGCTGATCTCCTCAGCAAAGATTTCTGGATACCCTCCGCCGATATAATATCCATCAGCGTCAGGAAAGGCATCGCCTTCCGCTGGTTTGAATTTGATAACTCTGGCACCAGCTGCCTCGATCGATTCGATATTCTCTGGATAGTAAAATGAGTAGGCCTTATCGACCGGGATAGCGATTTTTACCCCTATGTTCTCCCCTTTTCTAAAAGGAAATTCCGCTGGAAAATCAATCGGTTCTGCTCTTTCTGAGATATCGATCAACCGCTCCAGGTCGATCTCTGATGCGATATCGGCCGTCATTTCTATCGTCGCCTTGGCGTCTTTCTTCTCTGGCATTGTTACGAGCCCAAGGTGTCTTTCAGGCAAACGCTCCTTCCTTCTTTCAATCGCGCCGATGACCTCCGTTTTCGTTAATGATTCGACAGCCTCAATCGCCTTTTTTCTGTGCCTTTCACCGCTCACCTGGTTGAGGATCACCCCTTCGATCCTGATCGATTTGTCGAGCATTTTAAAGCCAAGTACGTGTGCGGCCGCACTCTTCGCAAGACTTCTTGCGTTGACGACGAGAACGACGGGAGCACCAAGAATCTTTGCGATCTCAGCAGTGCTCCCGGTATCGCCCGTTGAGGTGAGTCCGTCGTAGAGTCCCCTGACACCCTCGACGATTGCAATGTCCGCGTCTCTCGTCGACCAGCCAAAAACATTGAGAATTGTATCACGGTCGAGCATAAATGAATCGAGATTTCTCGACGGTCGACCAGTTGCCGCCGCATGATATGCAGGATCGATAAAATCAGGTCCAACCTTAAATCCCTGAACCCTATATCTTTTCGAAAGAAGCGCCATCAGACCAGTAGCAATCGTCGTTTTGCCTACGCCGCTCCCAGCACCGGCGATGATGACCCGCCTGATGCCCATTATTCATTCTCCCTCAGCAAAACCCGGATTTCCTCCGGATCGATCGGTTTCGGTATTCCTAGGTTGTTATTTTTCAATATCGCATCCGCCAGTCTGCGATAAGCATCGGCCTGAGAACTCTGTGGTGCGCCTTCGATGACTGTCTTTCCCCTGTTTTCACATTCCCTCACGATAGGATCTCGCGGAATAAAGCCGATCATGTGACTTCCGATCATTTTTGCGAATTCGCTTACAATTCTTTCTTCATTTCTTATTTCTCTTGAATTACAAATCAGACCGCCGAGATTGACCTTTAGATTCTCAAGCCCTCTGACAATATTGTTTGCCGCGTAGAGGGAAAGGTATTCACCGCTTGTGACAATGTAGACCTCGTTTGCAAATTTCTCGCGAAGCGGTGCGGCAAAACCACCGCAGACAACGTCACCGGGGACATCGTAGATGATGACATCGATATCATTCGTGAAATAGCGCTTGTAAAGTTCCTGCACCGCGACGATGATCCCACGACCAGCACATCCCACACCAGCGATTGGGCCGCCCGTCTCGATGCATTTGATACCGTTGAAGCCCTCAACGTAGGCCGGGCAATTTTCATTGGTCGACGATCTCAGTCTTTCCAAAAAAGTTTCAATCTTGCGACCGCCGAGCAGTGTCATGCTTCCATCAGCTTTCGGATCGCATCCGATGTACCAAGTGTTGAGTCCTCTTTCACCGAGCGCGGCAGCGACATTCGCCGATATCGTCGATTTTCCGATGCCACCTTTGCCGTAGATGGCGATCTGTTTCATGTTTGCACCCCATCAACGAGCTCCCTGATCGTGTCCCCGAGCTCGCTGTGGACAATCCCTCTAGCCCCCATGAGCATCGAGTGCGTCGAGATTTCGCCGACCGCGAGGGTGAAACCCGAGTCAATGAAATTCCTCAGCTCCCTCGGCTGATCGGTCACGAGAATGTCTTCCACCTTGAGATCTGGAATCGCGTGCGGTAAGCCACATAGGACCCGGAGGTCTATCTCTTTATTTTCGAGATATTTCGCCGCTTTCTCCCCTGCAACAGGGTATTCATCAAGTCCGCCGCTCAAATAATCAATCCCAACGCCTGCTTCCTTCAAATCTCTGAGAATGTCCATTGAATACCTTCTGATGCGGGGCAGACCGATGTTTGGATCTGTATTTGCCACGTAAATCGCATATCCTCCAACCTTTCTTCTCGCATATTCAACCGCGCGCATCACATCGGCGAATCTATACGCCGTCTCCTTTTTTGCGTTGAGGACAACCGCGACTCTTTTGTTTTGAGACAAGTAATCAATAATCCTCTTTGCGACATTCAGCTTCGTTGCACCGCGGTGAGGCTTAAGGTAAGGTTTACTCGTCATCCCCCTCTCCCTTTCCAACGCGGTTGCACGCATGAGCATTTCCTTCTGGCGTTCAAATTCCTCTTTTGGGATGATCCCCTTGTTTGCCGCTACTTCAAGAACCTTGATCGCTCCCACGGTATTAGGCCCAGCGCACGCATGGATATCGATTGGGAGAACGGTCGAGCGAATTCCCGCCTTTTTGATCGCCGCATCGAGGTTCTCGCCGATGATCATACTCGCGCAGGTTCCGACGACGCCAACGAGCTTTGGCGAGAACTCCTCATCCACTTTCTTAAGGACTTCCACAAGCCGTTGCTCGGCGCCGAATATCAGATCGCTTTCCTGCATGCCCGTCGTCACAACGGTGACACCAGCTTCCTCGAGCAATCGAGATGCGGTAAAACCGCAGCCAGGGGGTCCATGCATGACGATCACGTCGACGTCGAGATCCCTGAGTGTGTACATTGCGGCGATAATCGGACTTGGTCTCGGATGAAGCACATCGATCATCTGAAACCCTCCTTGGTGCACCAGAGAATCGCCTCGGAATTTCCGTTGACTTCGGCGATATTCTCGATCACGCGGAACACATCCCCATGCAACATGCCCCCTTCGAAATCGCCAAGCAGGCACGCATCGCTGACACAATCCCGATGATCGATAATAACTTTTTCAAGTTCCCCCAGATCGAGTTTCTCGCAGACTCTTTTGGAAACTGGTTCGATGATGACACCAATTCTTTTTAACTGATAATAATTCTTCAAACATTCGATAAGAAAGCGCACGGATGCGGCACTGACTCCAGGATTTCTGTCACGAATAACCCATAAGTCATTTTCCTTTCTGATTTCCCCCCTACCAGGCACGCCTTCGAAGGCTTCGAAAGATTTCGCGATCTCGTTGACACCATAACCAAGGTCAATGGCGACCGCAGCAGCAGCCGAAAAAGCTAGTAGATAAGCTGGTGCGACAAAATTTCCAGGGAGATCGACCGATGCGCAATCTCCTTTTTTTAAAATGATTTTCATTCCAGCCATCTCTCCGAGACGCAACGGCTGACCGATTTTTGCATCGACATCCCCGCCATTTCCGAATGTTAAAATCTTGACGTCCTTTCCCACATGTGGAACCCAGAGGTTTTTTTCATCTTCCCGGACGACAAGCGTCTTTTTCACCGTACAAGCCATCTGCACCTTTCCGTCAAATGCTCTCCTCGTTCCTTTTGCAATCAAATAGTTGTCACCAATCGTCGTAATGACACCGATGTCCGCGAGTCCAGTCCCGCCTAAAGAGACTTCGAAAACGCCGACGTCGAACTCGACTTCCATTCTCGCAATTTCTAAAATGGAGGTGGGGGCGATGCTCACCTCTTCTTTGATGATCTTCTTCTTATCGCCATTATACAGTACGATTCCGCCGCTACTTAATAGCAGGACGCGATTTCCTTTGGCACGGAGAAGATCGGCGATCAGGTGAGCCGTCGAAGTTTTCCCCTTTGTGCCAGTCACCTCAATAATTCTTGCATCGAAGGAACAAAGCTCTCCCACAGCCCTGTGCGTCGTGATCTTCCTTCTCCACCTTGCCCCCTCGAGGAATCGATCCGGACAGTGGATGGGCGCGACCACAAGGTCGAAAAACTCCGCTGGTGCTCTATTCTCCAAATGAATACCGGCATTGGTAGCTTTCCTTTCAAGATCCTTCCCGCCAGTTCTGTAGCAATCAACCAGCGTGACCTCAGCACCCTTTCGCCGGTACTCCAACGCAATGGTTAAGCCACCGTGGGTCGCGTCCATTACGAGGACTTTCACGACTATTCCTTCCCAAGCCTTTCTTTTACTCGCTCCTCGAGAATATCGACGATCCGATCATCGAGTCCAATCGGTTCACAATACTTGATGGCGATTTTCTTTCCATCGACGTCCACAACTCCCCCTTTGCTTCCCTGCGGGATGCCAAGCTCCGATGTGATATCGTCCCTTGTGTGAATCCCGTGCGCGAGGAAACAGGGAACAACAAAGACCGTGTCAACGCCCTCTGTGACCAATTGATTCAATCCTTCTTTAATCGTCGGTTTGTTGATGTTCATGAATCCGACGGTGACTGAAAATTCCCTGAATCGTTCTCCGAGTTTCTCCGCAAAATGACTAACGACCTTCTTGTTATAATCAAGCTTGCTTCCGTGTCCTACGAGGAGTATCCCTTTCTTGCCCATAAAGTCACTCTCACTTCTCACGATTTTTTTAGAGAATTCAATCCGGATTAATCACTGCCATAATAAAATAACTTCCATTTATTCGGCCGATTTCGAAGGATCTTAAAATCTGGAAAAACGATCACATTGGCGAATATCCCATCTTTCATAATTATTAAAAAAAGTCATACTGTTGCAGTGTTGAGATTGCACAATTCTCAATATTGCCCAGATGGCCAAAAGGTGGAATTTGTGCACACGGTATCGACCTTCGCTCTAAGTGAATAAAAATGTACAAATATAGGCTCTGATCCCTGAAGTGAACCGTTGATATGGGAAACCTGCATAGCCTACCAGTATGGATCAAATTACGATGATCTGAGTGTTTTGGGAAAAGGTTATTAGGTCCTATCAGGATGCTTTGGTCATACAGAAAGAAGAAATATTCTCGTGGCCAGTTGAGTGATGCCGATGCTTCCTCTCATGATCGATCTCACTGGGAAAAAGGTTGTGGTCTTCGGTGGGGGTGACGTTGGACTTCGCAAGGCGAGGTACTTTGCCAGGGAGGCTGAGGTCGTCGTAGTCAGTCGTGACATTTCTGTGGATCTAAAAGATAAGGGTCTAAGATTTGTAAGGGAAGACGTTCGAGCTTCTTTTGAACAATGGATCGCATGGGCGGATTATGTGATCGCAGCGACTGATGATTTCTCCCTGAACGATATGATTTGCACCTGTGCTATTTCTATGGGTAAGCAGTTCAACAGGGCGGACGGCGTTGGCTCTTTCTTGATACCCTCTGTCATCGATCGGGGCAATTTTGTTGTTGCAATTTCCACCCTTGGTCGAAGTCCAGCTGTTTCAAAGGCTCTGAAGGAAGAGCTCGATAGGCTCATTGATGAGAACTGGTCACTGATGGTGACCTTGCAGGAAGAATTGAGAAAAGAAATTAAAGATAAAATCTCCGATCAAAGGTTGAGAGAAGCGGTTTTGCGATCGGTTGTCCAGGATAAGGAGATTCTCGCGATGCTCGGTAATGACTATCAATTGGCAAAGAAGCGTGCCCTCGAGAAAGTGAACAGAGGTAATTGATATGATCATCAGCGTGCATGTAACGCACAAATCCGCCGATATGAAGGCTCTTGAACTCATCGGGCGGCATGATGAGAAAGCGCTGTTGCACCATCTCCGTCGAATCCAGGGAGTGAAAGAATGCGCCGTACTTCGCACATGCAACCGTGTCGAGCTTTATGCCGTAACGGATGAACCGAGTACGACGAGGAACGGAATGGAGGCGATGATCAGCAGGTTCATTCCCTTCGATCACGATCAAAATCTTGTTCAATTTCGTTCCGATCTTGAATCAATCAGACATCTGCTGAGAGTTTCAAGCGGTCTTGAATCGATGATCGTCGGCGAAGATCAGATTCAATTTCAGGTGAAGCGCGCATATGAACTCGCGGAGAGCGAAGGGTGTATCGGCCCCATTCTCTCCCTCATCTTCAGAAAGGCGATCAGCGTCGGGAAAAAAGTTCGCACGGAGACGAAGGTCAACAAAGGTGCGGTTTCGATCGGATCGGCTGCAGTCGATCTCGCGGAACGCCTCCTTGGCAGTCTCGAAGGTAAGACAATTCTCGTCATCGGTGCGGGAGAAATGGCGACACTGATCGCGAAGCATCTGATCGGAAAGAAACCGAACGCGATCTTCGTTTCAAATCGCACATATGACAGAGCTGTCGAACTCGCCTGGTACCTCGGTGGTCAGGCGATCCGTCTCGACAGCCTTTACGACTACCTGCACAAATGCGATATCGTTCTCGTTGCGACTTCGTCGCCTCACGTGATCCTCGATCGCGCACGAGTGGAGAAAGCGATCGCCAAAAAGGGCGAGGGGGAGAAGCTCATCATTATCGATGTCTCGTTCCCAAGAAATGTCGCTGATGATGTCCGGTCGCTGAAAAACGTTGAGATGCACGACATCGACGGTCTCAGGGATATTGCACAGGAAAACATTATGAAGAGAAAAAGGGAGGTTCTCGAGGCTGAAAGAATCATCGCTGAAGAGCTTTTGTTGCTGGAAAAGAAACTTGAGGAAATGGGGGCATCAGAAGTCATTAAGGCGCTCCGTCAGAAGTTCGAGGCGATTAAGGAAGTGGAGATCCGAAAGGCAATTAATCGACTTAATCACAGCCCAGAAGACATCGAAACGATCGTGACGGATTTTGCAAATGCCCTTGCGAATCGGTTCCTGGCCGATCCGACAGAGATGCTCAAATTGGCGTCCCGGGAGAAGAGGGTGGAAATTCTTAAGGCTGCGCGCGAATTGTTCAGATTGGAGGAGAACAAAAATGTTTCCTGATACGAGATTGAGGCGTCTGCGGTTAAATCCGCAGATTAGGGAGATGGTGAGAGAAACGCGACTATCCGTTAAGAACTTCATTTATCCGATGTTCTTCAACGAAAACCTCACGAAGCCAAAACCGATCACCTCGATGCCAGGGGTGAATGCATATCCCGTCAAAATGGCGGGGGAACAGGCAGCTGAAGCATACGAACTCGGTATTCCGGCAGTCATGGTTTTCGGGATACCGAAACATAAGGACGAAGAAGGTAGTGGCGCGTGGGCAAAGGATGGCGTTGCGCAGAAAGCGATCCAGAATATTAAGAAAGCAAGTGACGTTGTTGTCGTTGCCGATCTGTGTCTTTGCGAATACACATCACATGGGCACTGCGGAAAGGTCAGAAATGGCGAGATCCTCAACGACGAAACACTCGACCTTTACGCGAAGACGGCCGTCAGCCAGGCAGAGGCAGGCGCCGACATGATCGCGCCGAGCGGAATGATGGACGGCATGGTTGCATCAATCAGAACCGCACTGGATGATGCTGGATTCAAGAACATTCCGATCATGTCGTATAGCGCGAAGTACGCGTCAGGATTTTACGGACCCTTCAGGGAGGCGGCTGAATCAGCGCCCAAGTTCGGTGACAGGCGATCGCACCAAATGGATCCTCCCAACGCGCGTGAAGCTCTCAGAGAAATGGAGTTGGATCTTGCGGAGGGCGCGGATATTCTGATGGTCAAGCCAGCACTCGCATATCTGGATGTGATCAGGGAGGCGAGAATCATGTTCAATGTGCCGATCGCGGCGTATAATGTGAGTGGCGAGTATTCGATGATTATGGCGGCCGCCGAAAAGGGGTGGCTCGATAAAGATAGAATCATGATGGAAGTTCTCACCGCGATCAAGAGGGCAGGTGCTGATATCATATTGACCTATTTCGCGAAGGATGTCGCGAAAAAACTGAAGGAGTGAGGTTCTCCGGATGAGGAATACGAGTCGATCAAAGGATCTCTACGATCGGGCGAAAAGGCTCATGCCCGGCGGCGTCTCAAGTCCCGTGAGAGCGTTCGCCCCTTATCCACTATATATTTCAAAGGGCAAAGGATCGAAAATCTGGGATGTTGATGGAAACGAATATATTGATTACTGCATGGCTTTCGGTCCGCTGATCCTCGGGCATGCTCACCCCTCGGTTGTCAAAGCGCTTCAGGAACAGGCGGAAAACGGAACGCTTTACGGCACTCCGATCGAGAAGGAAATCGAGCTCGCCGAGATGATCTGCAATTATTATCCATCTATTGAAATGGTGAGGTTCGTTAGTAGCGGTACCGAGGCGACAATGCACGTTCTCCGATTGGCACGTGGATACACCGGGAAAAACAAAGTGATCAAGATCGAAGGCGCATTCCATGGTGCTCACGACGCCGTGCTTGTCAAGGCCGGCTCTGGCGCTACAACGCACAGTGTGCCGAATTCGATGGGAATTCCATCGGAAGTCACCAAGAACACGCTGCTCGCTCCCTTTAATGACGTTCCCGCCGTTGAAAAAATCGTCAAAGAAAATAAGAACGAAATCGCCGCTCTTATCCTCGAGCCAGTCATCGGGAATGCAGGGCCGATTCTGCCAGATAAGGATTATCTCGCATCCCTGAGGGAATTAACCAGCGACGAAGGAATCTTGCTCATTTTCGACGAGGTCATCACCGGCTTCCGCCTCGCAATGGGCGGTGCTCAGGAATACTTTGGGGTGAAACCTGATCTGACAACGCTCGGCAAGATCGTCGGCGGGGGAATGCCGATTGGAGTCTTTGGTGGCCCGGAGGAGATCATGTCGATGATCTCCCCGATAGGCAAAGTGTACCAGGCAGGAACATTCAGCGGCAATCCGATGAGTCTCGCTGCAGGTATCGCGACGTTAAAGGAACTGGCAAGAATTGGACATCGAGAATTGAATCGAAGGGGTGAAGCGATCAGGAAAGGGATTGAGGGTGTTATCGATGAGTTGCATCTCGATTTCACCGTTACTGGTATCGGCTCGATGTTCCAACTCTTCATGACGAAAGGGCCAATACGTAATTATGAGGATGCGAAGAGATCGGATACTGCGCTTTTCAACAGGTTGTTCAGAGGTCTCCTCGAGAAAGGTGTTTATCTACCGCCTTCTCAATTTGAAACGAATTTCCTATCGACGGCGCATTCTGACGAGGACATCGAAAGAACTGTGAACGCATTTGACGAAGTCTTGAGGGAAATCACGCAATGATCGTCGGCACGCGCGGAAGCAAACTCGCACTTGCTCAAACATCGATTTTCGTCGACGCCTTTAGGAAGAAGTTTCCAGACGTTGATATTGAAATCAGAAAAATCGTCACGACTGGCGATAGAATCAGAGATCGCCCGTTGAGTGCCGTCGGCGGATTCGGTGCTTTCGTTAAGGAGCTTGACAGAGAGATACTCGAAGGAAAAATCGATGTCGCTGTGAACAGCCTTAAGGATATGCCAGTTAAATTGACCGAAGGGACATGTCTCGCCGCTGTACTTCCTAGAGGTCCGGTCGAGGATGTGATCATCCCTCCATTGCCGTTGGAAAAACTTCCACCTCGTTCTATTGTTGGGACGTCAAGTATTAGAAGAAAAGCGCTACTGATGAGCAAGAGGGACGACCTTGTTATCAAGGATATGAGGGGCAACGTGACAACGCGCCTACGCAAGCTCGAATCAAAAGAATATGACGCGATCGTCATGGCAAGGGTAGGACTGGAGCGAATAGGATTTGAGGGTCATTTCCTCCCGCTCGACCCTGAAGAATTTATCCCAGCGGTTGGCCAGGGCGCGATTGCAGTCGTCTGCAAGAAGGGTTCGGAATACGAGAAGATGTTGAAGTCTATTGAAGATCCAGTAACGAGGATGGAGGTTGATGCGGAGCGATTTATCTTGAGGGCACTTGGCGGTGGATGTTCCGTTCCGATCGGTCTATGGGCTAAGGTTGATGGCGAGAGTATAAGGATCAGGGGGATTGTCCTGACCGAGACTGGTAAGCAACTGGCGAAGGTTGATCAAACTTTCAACGTCGAGATGATTCCGCAAGCTCTCGATGAAATTGTTTCTGAATTGAGAAAAGGAATGGAAGGCGATCATCGATGAATGCTAGAAAGGGAGAAGTTTTTCTGGTGGGGGCAGGACCGGGCGATCCGGATCTAATTACGGTGAAGGGAAGGGCAATCATCGAGAAGGCGGACGTGATCGTGCATGACTTCTTGGTCCCGAAGGAGCTCCTCTCGGTTGCGAAAAAAGGGGCGGAAATTATTGACGTGAGCAAGAGGGGGGGCGAGCATCTGATGGAACAGGCGGCAATCAATGAGATTCTTTTGGAGAAAGCGAGGGAAGGGAAGATCGTTGTCAGGCTGAAAGGCGGCGATCCCTTTTTATTCGGTAGGGGCGGGGAAGAGGCTGAGTTTTTGAAAAGGAACGGAATCGATGTGCATGTGATTCCTGGTGTGACCTCAGCGATCGCTGTCCCTGCCCTTGCAGGTATCCCGGTCACGCATCGGGGTTATTCATCGGCCTTCACTGTCATCACGGGTCATGAGAGTGCCGATAAGGAAAAAGAGGTTCTCAACTGGAATGCGCTCTCGTCCATCGGCGGCACGATTGTCATCCTTATGGGGGTTTCGGCGATGGAGCGAAATGTGAAGAGACTTTTGGCCGGAGGACTCGATCCGGAGACGCCTGCCGCGGTTATTGAAAAAGGGGCGACAGCAGAGGAACGTGTCGTCACTGGTCCGTTGTCAAGAATCTCGGAGATTTGTAGAAAGGAATCGATCAAACCGCCAGCATTGATGGTCATTGGTCACGTTGTTTCTTTAAGAGACACCCTAGGTGATTTGCGTTGATGCGTCTCGCTATCATGCGGCCAGAAGAAAAGATAGGAGAATCGATCGAGATTGCGAAGTGTTTGGGATTTGAGCCGATCTGCGCCTCGCCGTTGAAAGTGAAGATCGTCGACTCTCCCGACTATGATGCATTTCTTCAATATGCAATTCTAGGACAGATCGATATCGTAATCATCACGAGCGCGATCGGCGCGAGGGCGATGATTGAGCTGGCTGACAAGAGGGGGAGAAGGGACGATTTGATTGAGGCTTTAAAGCGAATCTGCATCGTCACGATCGGTCTCGAGACAGCGAAATCGATTGAGAGCATGGGAATCCGCGTTGATATGATGCCAAAGACGTTTTCATCGGAAGGCGTTATCGAAATGTTGTTATCGTCGTCTATTAAAGGAAAGAGAGTATTCCTCCTTCGATCGGACAAGGGAGAAAGGAAGCTTGTTGAGAAGTTGAGGGAATCTCATGCTGAGGTCACTGAGATTGTCATTTATTCACTTGTGCCAGATATTGAAGACCCTGGTTTGTCGAAAATCATCGACGCCCTGGTCGCAGGGGATTTGAACATTCTTGCCTTCACGAGTCCTTTGTCGGCAAAAGTCTTTCTTGATGCAGCGATGACAAAGTACCCCGAAAGAATCATCAGCGACGCGCTTGACCGTTCGATCGTTGCGGCGATCGGGGAGCCGACGAAACGAATGTTGGAATCATGTGGAGTCAGGGTTGACGTGGTGCCTCCAAGGGCGACATTCGAAAGTCTTGTCCACGCAATCAAGAGTAGGATTTTTAAATGATTTTGAAAAAATGAATCGCAACAATCAAATGTTCATCATTTATCGTTTTTACGGCACTCTTCATCGATGATCTTGAGCGCTTCATCGACCGTCAATGGGAGGCGGAATTTTCTGTCGCTCGTGCGGCGCCACCGGTCCATCAGCCTGAGCATCGATGGCAATTCAAGATTCGCACTTGCGAGAACATCTGGTCTCTCGACGAGTTCTGATGGTTTCCCATCAAAAATAATCGACTTTTTCAATACGATCGCTCGATTTGTCAATTCGAATGCAACGGAAAGATCGTGCGTTGCCAGCACGACCGTCTGCGAAACCGAGTCAAGAATATTGACAAGGTCCCTTCTTCCTTGGGGGTCGAGATTCGCTGTTGGTTCATCAAGAAGAAGAATCGGCGCTTTCATCGCGAGCACCCCTGCGATCGCAACTCTCTTCTTCTCACCGAAACTCAAATGGTGCGGTACTCTTTCCTCATATCCTTCAATGCCGGCCATTTTCATCGCCTCCCTCACCCTCTTTTTGACTTCCTCTTCAGGCAGGCCTAAGTTGATTGGGCCAAAAGCGACATCGTCCCAGACCGTCGGCATAAAAATCTGATCATCTGGATCTTGGAATAGAAAACCGATGTATTTTCTCAGACGCTCAGCATCTTTTTTTGAGAGTGCCGTACCCATGATTTCCACGTTTCCAGCACTCGGAAAATAGAGACCAGCGAGAATTCGAAGTAGTGTACTCTTTCCAGCACCGTTCGGACCTACAATCGCAACTCTTTCCCCTTCCGAAATCTTCAGCGACACATTTTCTAATGCTTGTACACCGTCGACATAGGTGTACGAGACGTTCACGAGTTTCAGAGCGTCCAAATGATCACACCGGCCTGGATGAAGAGGGACATGAGGGACATACCAATGAACGCTGCGGCGAAGACCGCGTCGCGGGGTTTCGCTCGTAGGTGGCTCAGTGTCCTCACCTCACCCGTGTAGCCACGAGAAAGCAAGGCGGAATAAATATTGTTCGCTCTGCTGTGTGATCGCACGAGGACCATCCCAGCTGTGTAAGCGATTGTGCGGAGTGCTTCAACGTTCAGAAGACTCTTTCCTCCGTTGAATCCACGCGCCTCACGCGCGAGCTTCATTCTTTCCAATTCATCGATAAAAACGAAGATGAATCGATATGTAAAGAGAAGGAGCGAAATGATGATCGCTGGGACTTTAAACCATCGGAGTGCCTTCAGGAATTCGAAAAATGGTGTTGTTGAGACAAGAAGGATAAGCGCGAGGACCGAATCGGTGATTCGAAGGAACATTGCGGCGGCCTCCTCAGATCCTGAAGAGTACCACATCGTAAGGGAGGCGAATACGGCGAATGGAAGCGCCAAGACGTAGGATTTCACGATGTGGATTGGAGGAATACGGGAGGCCGCTACAATGAGGAGGAGAAAAAGAAGGGAAATGATCAACGGAGTTAGTTCTCGGAGCAGGGCAATCGAGATGATGAAGATGACTGTACTTGCGATTTTAACCCTTGGATCGAAGTTGCAGAGTGGCGATTGCTTCGCGTACTGATCGATTTCATGATGTTTCATTTTGCTTCCTTACTTTCCTTCTTTTTTCCTGCGATTTTGAAGTAGGCATACGAAATGCCGAAGACGAGGCCGAAGCCCAGGAGCCCAGCGAAGAATGCCGTCACGTAGTCTTCGCCATAGTCAAGGGGTGCGTGATAGACTGGCTCTCCCTCTTCCACGCCCGCATTTTCCATCGTCTTTTCAAGTCCGTCTCCGTAGGGGGCGGAAAAGATGAAGTAAAAGACGAGTCCTATTGCAAAGAGAATGATGATGCCAACGATCGCCTTCAGCAAGGTCTTCTCGGTCACGTTGTCACCTCCTCAGTCGGTTTTCTCGTCTTTATGATCTCAGGCGCAACTTTTGTCAGATAAAGGAAGATTGCACCAGTAATGATTCCCTCGCCAATTCCAATGACCGCGTGATATCCGAGCATCGAAGGGAGCGAAATCGCCGCCTCAATGCCGTAAGCACCACTCGAGATGCTGAAACTCGCTGCGAGTTCAAGCGCACAGGCGAAGGCCGCCACGAAGACCGATGCCCACGCGGCGGCAACAACGCCAACCTTCTCCAACTTCTCGGGAAAGAGTTTGTAGGTGCCCCAAGCAACAAAGGTGCCGATGACGGCCATGTTTGTGAGATTAAGACCTAACGCAGTAAGTCCACCGTCACCGAAAACAAAGCACTGAATCACGAGAATGACTGTCAGAATAATCACGGCCGCGTACGGACCGACAAGCACAGCGGCAAGCGCGGCCCCAACAAGATGACCAGTCGTCCCGCCAAAGATCGGAAAATTGAGCATCTGTGCGACGAAAATCCCTGCGGCAAGAATCGCCATCAGAGGAACTGTTTTCTCATCGATTTTCTTGTTCACTTTGAAGACTGAAAACGCAATGACTGCGAGTGCGATCATCCATCCAATTGCAAGGATCTCGGGCGCCATGAGCCCATCAGGAATGTGCATTTTTTCCTTCCTCCATAACACGAATTAAATAATCGTGTTACGGCAATCCGTTTTATTCTATTTATTACTTTTCTTCGAATCTTATTAAAGAATTTATTAAGAAAGCGTAGGCTCTTCGAAATCATTTTAATAGCCAAACCGGCACGCCAAAGTCGCATCGTTGTTTATTAATTTATGAATTTTTTCACGTGCGCTTCCCCGGTGTTATGGTGATTGCAGTTCCCTTCATAGTTTGCTTCCTTTCTCGCCCTTTCATGAAGTCATGAACGTAATGATTTGTTTTTGATGATAAAAGAGTCAGCAGAACACACAAGGAATTGAATTTATTGGTGCGTGAATTTAACAAAGACACAATCTTTATATTAAACCAAAGCTGAATATTGGACATGAGATTAGGTGAGTTCGATCGTTTCTATTGCTTGCTAATCCGTTTTAAGATTAAGAGAATAAGGATGTGGCGATGATGTCTAATGATCCCAGTACAAGAGACGGACAAAATAGTGTGATACGCACCGCCGTCATCGATCGATATTCAAGAGTGGCGACCGAAGGAAAATCATGCTGCGATTCGTCCGCAGGGACGAGAGAAATCATCAAGATATATTCGGAAAAGGAATTGGCGTTAGTGCCGGAAGAAGTAAAGAAATCAAACTGTGCATGCGGAAACCCTGTGGCGATCGCGGAACTTAAGCCTGGCCAGGTTGTGCTCGATCTGGGTAGTGGCGCCGGACTCGACGTGTTGCTTGCTTCGCAGAAAGTCGGTCATGGGGGGAGGGTCATTGGGGTCGATGCAACGGATGAGATGGTCATCAAAGCAGACAAAGTGGTGAAATCCATGGGTCTCAGGAATGTGGAATTCAGGAAAGGCTTCATCGAGAATCTTCCCGTCGAGGACAATTCCGTGGACGTCGTAATAAGCAATTGTGTGATCAATCTGGTCACCGATAAAGAAAGAGTCTTCCGTGAGGCTTACAGGGTTCTCAAATCCAGGGGGAAGCTTGCGATCTCGGACAGGGTTCTCATTGGCGATTTGCCATCTGAAGCGAAAACGAATCTTGAACTCTGGAGCGCCTGTGTCTCAGGTGCGATCCCAGAAGGAGAATATCTCTCGATGATTGAAGCGGCTGGCTTTGTTGATGTGAGAGTAACGGATCGCAGAGTCTACACAGATGATGAAGTGATATCACTCGCCAAAACGGTGATCGACGAAGCGAAAAGGCTCGGCAGGGAAGCGCTCGACGAGAAGATCGTCGCAAGGGCTTTTCTTGCAATTGCAAACGATCATATCGTCGCCTATAAGCCATAATAATTTTTTGATCGAGGGGCGCGGGCAATATCGTCGAACATGATCGGCGAAAGTCAGAATTTTTAATCGAACGCAAAATCATTGTCGACCAAGCGTGTAGCCCGATCTCTGGTGCATGATCTTCTTTTGATCTTCAAATCGACAGGTCGACTGTTCCTTTCAGATATCGAGAGCTCAGGCTGAAACAACTTCTCCGAATTTCCCGCCCTTGAGCAGCGCATCGATAAAAAATTTCTTTTTACTTTCGTCATCGAATGAAATGTAGCCGATGATCGCTTTGATCATCGGGCTTTTGTCTTCGACGATTTCGATAATGCCCCTCCCAGTTTTTTGATCCTGAACAATTCTCAATTGTAGCTTCATCTCCTCACCTCATCTCACCTTATCTTACTTGGAAAGCGGGATCACAGACCCGTACTTTCCCCCCTCGAGAAGCGCCTCAACGAAGAATTTCTTCTGTTCTTCGTTATCATATGTGATCAATCCGATCCTCGCCCTGCAGGTAATCGTCCTCTGCTCAAGAATTTCGATCACACCTCTTCCCGTTGCAGCATCCTGGATTATTCTTAAATAAAGTTGCATTTTCTCCTCCTCGCATCTCTTCTCCCTTGCTGGCGTGTGTTCTATTATTATTTACGATCCTAATCGAATGACTTTGACAACTATAAACCTCATGGTTGATTTTTAGAGAACGTTTCATTCTACGAATTCAGCATTCCTTTGCGGGAAAAGGTAAGATTGCGAGGAAGAAATTATTATCCTTCAATGTGATTTTGTCTCAGTAAATTGATTTGTCGCAGGTGATCGGATGAAGGTAATCGCATTCAACGGAAGTCCGAGAAAAAATGGCAACACCTATCACGCGCTGGAAATCGTGCTTGCAGAACTGAGGAATGAAGGGATTGAAACCGATCTAATACAGCTCGGGAGCGAAAAGATCGAAGGATGTAACGCGTGCAACGCCTGCTTTAAGAACAAGGATGGCAAGTGCGTGATTGACACCGATAATATCAACAAGTATATCGAAATGATAAAAGAAGCTGATGGGATGTTGCTCGGGTCCCCCGTCTATTTCGGCAACGTGACATCCCAGATGAAGGCGTTCATTGACCGCGTTGGTTTCGTGTCAAGGGTCAATGGAGATATGTTCAAGCGGAAGGTCGGCGCTGGCATCGCTGTACAGAGGAGAGCAGGGGCGCTGGCAACGTTCTCCGATCTGAATTACTTCTTCCTCATCGGCCAGTGGATTGTGGTGGGGTCAAGTTATTGGAATGTTGCAACTGCTACGAAACCCGGGGATATTTTGAACGACAAGGAAGGCGTTGAGACCCTCAAGACGCTGGGCAAAAATATGGCGTGGGTCCTGAAGAAGCTCGCAGATTGAAATCAGTGATCCATCAGCTGTCTTTTTTCTTTTTGTCCTTCTTTATTCAGATGATTCATCGACCTCCTCGTTGCGTTTATTTTCTTTGGTGATGATTTTCTCCCTTATACCATTTTCAACACTGGAAAAACGTTCGCAATGAGCTTTGCCTCAGCTTTGCGTAAGTGTTCCGTGAACGTGGATCTTGAAACGCCGAGGTGACGCGCCATTTCCTCTGCATCGATCTTTGCCGGTGTTTCGAAGTATCCTGATTGAAACGCATCGACGAGTGTATCGATTTGTCTCATCGTCATGCCTGCCACCATCGAATATGTGGGGGATGAAAAGAATTTGACAAGTATCCAGCGAGTTCGATCGTCCTGATCGATTTCAATCTGACAGTCCCACCATGTTCCTTGATTTTTCGAATAAGCGTTGCGATGTTCTTTCTACGCCACGAAATAATCGTGTAGAATTCCCATCCTCCTTGGAAGATCGCTGGCGGGATATACCAGCATCCAGATTCTGTAATCAAGGAGGAAATCAATTTTGTGCCGATATCGCAATCACAATTCTTCGAGATCACGGAGAGCAATGGACCGTACCTAAAACAATGTGATTCGTCAACATTCCCCCACAAATTTTCTTTCAATCGCTTCCAGTGATTCCGTCGAGTCGCTCAAGATCTCGATCACATGGCTTCTTGTATTGCACCAGACGGCGATTCGCGATTCCGGATATATTCCATAGTGAGATGACAATAAGGGCACTCATGCGAAACCTCGATCGACGCCTTGAATGATTCCGTCGCGTTATTCATGAACGAAAGATTTACTTGCGCCTCTTTAAATATGAAGCTGCCGTACGGCGGATATCTTGTGAGATTACCGCTTTTCTTCAATTTTGGAAAAAGCTACCGCCGTGGAGCGGTAGAAGATTCACGCTGTACATGTGATGATTCTTTGCAGGGAGATATCGGACGATTCCAGAAGCATTAATCATGTGCAAAATAAGAGGTAAGGAAAAGAATGCATGTTTTTCATCGGATGATGGAATGGAAATTGAAGTCCCCACTAATACTATCAAATCGATGTTCGGAAAATAGAAACGGAATCAATCATCGGAGAACCATCGAAACCTAAAGAAGAAAATCCGCTTATCGAAACTCGCCTGAGCAAGACTCCACGGGAGCATCATTGATTTATGATCCTCTCGAAGTTCTTCTTAACCAACATTTTTCAATTTAAAAGGGAAACAGGGGTGCGCGGAGATCCGTGCTCAATACCGATCTGCTCTCACATCGTGCTCATTCAGAATTGCGATAATATGATATTGACCGTTCTCTGATTTATAATATCATTCTTGTGATTAATTTATTTTATCAGCCATCTTTCAAACAAACTTTCGTTGAGAGAGAAAGCATGGAACCTTTTATTTTTGATATTACAGATATATAATTCGAATATCGTATACCCCGACATTTTGGGCATTAGAAATGGTCGCTCTCTAGATCAGCATCTCACAATCATCCCTGCAAAAATATATTCTTCATTTTCAATAGCTAGCGAGGTCTTGAAGATGATTCGCAAAAACGAAATTACCGCGATAGCTTCATATACCCTCTAGAATGTAAATACCCAGTAGGGTAAAGATAGATTTCGATACAATATCGTGTGTTATGGAGGATCGGAGGGAATGAGTCGAGTTTTCAGAAAATTGCGAAAGGCCAAGGAAGCAGTATCTGAGATCATCGCCAACATCCTTGTCCTCGCAATCACTGTCACTTTATTTTCCAGTATCATGTGGTATGTTGGCACGATGCCAGCACCAACGGAACAGGTTTACGGAGATTTTGATGCCACCTTGTCATTCGTGAACGGCGGCACGTCTATCATAGAGATAGTCCATAAGTCTGGTCCGACACTGAAGGATTACAGGACTGACATCTATCTAATTGTGGATGAAGTACCGCACACATTGCATATTCGGGATGGAACAATCAATGGGACCAACTCTGAAGAATGGAGAATCGGGGATATCTGGAAGTTTGATGCTACCGCTCATGGCATCAGCATCACTCCGAGCTCTTCCGTTACCATCATGATCGTCGATCCGACGGTCAATTCATTGATTTGGTCGACAAGGCTTCTCGGAGCTGAAGGCAGGAATCCTCCAGTTATTATGAACAAGTGGGTGGGTATCAAGATAGGATCGATTTGGACCGCAACGAGCACCGTGCTCCAGACGCAACAGATTAAGGTTTTTGCGAAAGTGACCGATGTCGATGGTGATCTTTCGGCCGTCTATGCTGATTTATCCTGTCTCGGAATCAGTGATGACATGGGATTTGGTGTTGGAATTTACAAAATGATTGATTCAAACGGCGATGGCACTTTTTCAACTGAAATGGATATTGGTGTGCCGGTTTTGAATAATACTGGCGAGAGAGCAATTAATGTCATCGCCGAGGACACCGGTGGAAGGCGGACGATTTCTGTACTCCTAGTAACTATTCAATCTTACACGACCGGACCACCTACGATCCTCTATGCAGCGATCGAGCCCAGTAGCTCCATACTGGGATCGACTTTCACGGTGCGCTGTTACATAACCGATCCAAATGATAACCTGAATAAGAGTAGCGTTGTTGTGGCGAATGAGGATAACTATGAGACGCTGGGTACTGTCAACACATCACATCTATCTCCATCGACTGCAGAAGGTGTTGCGGCGCCTGGAATTACGAAGTTAAGAAGCGACGATGGTGATTTTCTCTCTGTGCCTGCTGGTGGATACGCGAATGTGACAGCCTGGAGTCTCCCATTCCCGGATGACATCACTGGCAAGACTTTCCAAACGGCTGTTTTAAAAGTTAGATATTATACTGGAAATAATTTCAACGGAACAAATATCCTTCTCAATGTTGATGGCTCGGGAAAAGGCCTTCCGATTTTGAGGTGGACAACGCCGATCACTCGGGTATTCAATTTGATGGCGATGGGTTATGATACAGTGGATGAACTAAAGAACGTGAGGGTGACTTTCCACAATGAGGGTAACGATACTGTCTATTTCGATTACTGGTGGCTTGAGGTCACTTATTCAAACACAACGCTTACCGCTTTTCAGAGACTGGTGGAAGATCCGTACAATCCAGGATACTTCACTGGTTACGGCGTTGCAAGAAGTGATATTCTCGAAGCTGCCTCAAGAACTTATTATTATAGGATCTCCGCAAGCGATGAGACTGGCAACGAGGTGAGTGTTCGCATTTCTCACACGGTTATCACCTCTGAGATTCTTATGGGAGGTGGTTATGGCAAGGGCGAACCTCCTGGGAATCTCAACTACAGCGCATTGCAGGGGTTCAACATTTTTGAGCTCTCTGAATGGAAGGTTAAGAACTATTCCGCGACACCTAGAACGATCTTCTCGCAGAGTGAGGATGCGGTTGTAGTTGTCGCGAGCAAGTATCTAGTCAACACAGATAATGAGAACACCTTGTTGGTAATCGATCCAACAACAAAGGTCGTTGTCTCGGCTGTCTCAAGTCCAAATGTTGTATTCCAGAGATATGATTACAATTCGGGTTATTACGTCTACAATGCGACAATCGACTGCGCCAAACTTCAAAACAACAAGAAATATATGGTGCAGGTTCAGCTAAGGGATACTTGGGTTCCGAACAATATTTTCTTCGCGACGCAATTGATCACAATTGGCTCTGCAGATTATCCTGTATTCATGACTTTCAAGGACTCGAGTTATTCGATACCCTGCACTGAATTCACGACCTATGATCTGTCAAATAATATTATTTATGTTGAAATCAGAAACAGGTATGGTGGCGATTGGTTCCAGTACGGCGGGGACGTCGAAATCAGGGACTTTTTCTGGAATGCGCAAATTAAGAGAGTTCCGCCGCTGAGTGGATGGAACGGCCCGGTCAGTACTGTGACAAAGGTTGACACCAATGTATATCGATTCGCGATCAATTTGGCCAACGCGACCGAAGGAACTCCGTGGATACCGGGCGAGAACGCATATGTGTTACGGTATGACATGTTCAAAGCAGGTAACGAGACTTACGTACTTTCAAAAGTTATTACAATTACGGCTCCGAAGTACAAATTAGATTTTGTCGCAGGTATTGATCTCCAGACCAGCGGACCTTCCTGGAGTCAGAAATACACCATGTTCTTCTACAAGAATGATAATCACTGGTCCCCTCCAGATATGCTAGAAGGTGTCAATGAAGCAAAAAAACCGATTTATATATCCATCCTCGTAAGAACTGGCGATATGAACAACGATGGCAAGAACGACATCGTTGCAGTCGTTGCAGAGTATAACTCCAGTATTAACAAGCTGGAAACTTACTGGCTCTTTCTTTATATGAACGATGGATATTGGACGCGATACACAATTGCCGATCTTGGAACTTCTGCAACACCGACCGTTCTTGAGCTCGGTAATTTGGATTTTGATAACGATTTGGATATCATACTTGGCTTCTCGAATGGCAAAGTCTGTTTCTACAGAAACGATGGTATCTGGTCATATAAGGCTGTTGACACATCGTTGACCTCGTCCGTTGCCGACCTCAAGGTCGGAGACCTCGATTGGGCTTTTACGCCTGGCAACGATCCGCAGAGGTCGCTCGACATCGCAGTATGTCGTGCTGATGGTACAGTTCAAATATATAAAAACAGCGATGGTGCTGGCGTTACCTGGACCCGCTATTCAAGAACGGGAACTGCTACCGATGTCGTTGATTACGCCGATTCGGACATTCATATCTTCGGAATTCAGACCGGTCAACCAACTGGAACATATCTGGATACGCAAAATGCGTACTATGATCCAGGCGTCTTCGAGAGAATTATCGAGCAATGGGTCTACAGGTATCAGGAGAGCACGCCAGCTGCAAGAGATGCCATAAAGGATACGACGAATGAAACAGATGCAACGCAGTTGCGTCCAAACGACAATCAATACTATACAGTTATTTATGGCCAGACTGCCTACATAAAATCCTGGGATCCAACTGGACTGATTGGTGACGTACCGATCGATCGACTCATTTTCAAGGTCAGGTATAAGACATATCGGTACGATGGGACAGATTACATAAAATGGGGTCTGGGCACGGGCGATCCCACGAATAATATGATGCAAATCAGGAATTCGGAGGGGGAATGGATCGAGGATGAGTTCAATTTGACCGGTTCAATCCAGTTGGCAAGTACCTTAATCAATCTGAAAGTAAGTTTCACAAATACTTATTTCCTCAATGAGCCTTCGGTCATCGACTTTGATTACTGGATACTTAATGTAACATGGAAAACTGGGGATAAGTTGGATCATCGCTGGACGATAGAGGTAACACCCGGCACTTCCCACACATTCCAGTTGTATGCGAGTAAATCCTCCGCAGAAGATGATTTTCAATTCTATTATTCGACTGACAATATAACATTTACTGCTATGACATCGGCAAAAGTGACATCAACATCACCAACTCTATATACTTTTACACTGCCGGCGGGAATCTCAGGAAAGCTCTATATTAAAGTGGAAGACACAAATAGAGCTTCTACAGTAACATCGCTTGATTATGTCGACATTTATCAGATGTCAGTAAGAACGACGGCTGCAGGAGGTCTGGTTGGAAGCACCGCCAAAGCACTTGCGATCGCTGACATGAACAACGATGGCTCAAATGATCTCATCGTCGTCGGAGAATCGAGTAAGAAAGGAAGGCTCTGGGTCGGACTGAATAATGAGGGAAATATTCTTCCGTACTTGGTTCAGGTAATCCCAGATAATTCCGATCTCGCGGGATGCGTCGGCGCGGATGCAGGTTTCTTCGTAGGAGGCAACAGTCTGAAGGATATCGCGCTGGCAACGGGTTCGAAGGTCTATTTCATTGAACAGACCACATTGGGAACATACGCGATGAGCAGTCTATCCTTCTCCATTTCCACAATCACTGTGATGGCAGCTGGAGATGTCGACGGCAATGGGAGAACGGATATACTGGTCGGAACTTCAGATGGTCGGATCATCCTCTATATGAATTATCTCGGTTTGACGACAGGTTGGCAGTCCTATCTCGTCGATTCGCGGGGTTGTCCGATCAATGATATTGGCTTAGGTAAACTGCAGAATGCGTGATCGAGCACGCATTTTTTTGTTTATTCATTATTTTTTGATAATTCGTACCGCTAGTGATCGGTTTAAACCAACTCAATCAATTCTTTTCATTCAACATTATTCCATTTCACTTCTTAATCGACTTGTGTAGAGTCAACAGAAAAACGAAATCCTCAACGGCGTCGATCGCATGTTTCAATTCAGCTGGCATGTATATCCATGTGTTTGGCACTGCTTCGTACTTTTTCTCTTCGAGGATAATCATCGCCTTCCCCCTTATCACATGAATAGAAGCCGGCATGCTCGCCGTGTGCTCAGACAGGCTCTGCCCCTTCGCCATGCAAAAGAGAACCATTTTCAAGTCTGGCCTGTCAAGAAACGTCTTGCTCACGATGCCTTCCTTCGCAAATTCGATCATTGTTTCAAGATTGGTGACAAATGCATTCTCGATTCTCTCGGCCATTTTGATCGCTGTTCAAAAGGATGTCACGGGTGTTAATCATTTCGCAGTACCAATTCGGTCTTATACGGAAAACATTTATGTTGAGGTCACCGCGTTACACCGTCATCCTCATAGGCGATCATTATGGATTCCCTTCTTGTCCTGCTCATTTACTCGGTTGCAATCATTGTTGCAGCACTCGTCGGGGGCTTTCTTCCACTCATCAGAAATTGGACTTCTCTGCAGCTCCATCTCTTCACAGCTCTCAGTGCTGGAGTGTTCATTGGAGCGGCGTTCTTACACATGATTCCAGATGCGATGGAAATGACAAGCACGCACAGCGCGCTTCTTTTCGTTCTGATCGGTTTCATCTTCATTCTCTTCGCCGAGCGGGTTATTATGCACAGCCATGCAAAGGAATGCGTCGAGGAATGTGAACACGAACATATGCTCACTGGATTGACCGCCTTTTTCGGCCTCGTGATCCATTCTCTTGTCGCTGGCATCGGCCTCGGCGTCGCGGTTCTCGTCGAACCAGCTTTGGGTGTCATTGTTTTTGCTGCGATCATGGCCCACGAGAGCATTGAGCTCTTTTCTTTATCAACGGTCTTCAAGCTCGCTCGATTCGAAAACAAGAAAATCCTCGCATATGTGATTCCTTTATCACTGATGAAACCGGCGGGTGCATGGATTGCGATCCTCGCCTTCGAGATCGTGGCAAGAATCCAGCTCGGCATCCCGCTCGCGCTTGCAGCCGGCACATTTCTTTACGTGGGTATTTGCGATTTACTTCCGGAGGCCTTTCACGAAGAAAAGAAGCGGTATTCGGGATTCATTCTTGTGCTCATCGGTATCGTCATCATGTACGCACTCGGACTTTTCATTTGAACTTCGTTTCGATCAATTTTAACGAAGATTTTCAAAATTGGATTCCCGTACTTCAGATGTAATCCTTAAGTTCTTTGATGTCGACACTCAATTGGACGACGTCTCCCACGACGCTGACGATATCGGTTTTCAGGGTGATTTTCGGGGCCTTTAAAACGGATTTTTTGATCTTGAGATCTTCGATGACTTCCTTGAAGACCTCGACAACCAGTGTCAACACCGTCCACGTTTTCGTGTCAACATTCGCGCCTATCAGTGTTCCGATCTTCTTCCCATCCTTTGTGATCACGTCCTTTCTTTCTGTTACATTCAATTCAAGAACCATGTTACCCCCTTGAAAGATTCAATTCGAGTCAAATCACTTAATCATTTCGAATTTCAATCGACTAGCTCATTCTCTTACAAGTCTGAAGAGAATGTCTCTGTCTCCTTTGTCAAATGTGCCGATCATGAGTCCAACGGCGATGTAAAAAACTGTACCAGCAACAATCGTAAGAATGGCATTAAGATAACTTTTCACAATAATCAGGAAAATCGCAAGAGCAACCGAAGCGACAATCGTCTTCAATCCAATGTCTATATAATCGACCGAAAAGAGGCGTGATGTCATGAAGCGTAAATTCATGAACCCCATTACAACATTTGCAAGCAAGAACGCTGCCGCACCGCCTGCAGGTCCGTAAAGGGGGATAAGGATTCCACAAACGCCGATATTCACCACCGTCGCCGCGACAACGGAATAAGCGTTGAGACGCATTAGATTCGCAGAGGCAAGCACATTCGCGATGTTCCCGCAGAAATACTTAACCGCGACGACGAGGATGAGAATCTGAAACGGCAGGATCGCAGGTGCGAAATTCTCACCGTAAAGAAATGTGACAACTTCTCCCCCGACAATGACGCCACCGATCGTGATCGGAAGGCCGAAGAAAAACAGGAATTTCATCGCCTTTTGCTGAATCATCTTCAGCTTTTCAATCGATTGCTCGTAAGTCTGAGAGGTCAATGGCATAATCGCGCCGAGGAAAAAGGTGTGAAGAAGACTGAGCGGGATGGCGAGGTTATATGCAACGCCGTAATAAGCTGCGGCGATATTGCCTCCCCATATTTGTACGAGGACAGTGTTAATTGTATAAAGCAATGTGAGGAGAACGCTCGAAGTCGCGAAGTGTGTCGCGCGTTTAAACTGCGCTTTCGCATCGCTGATCGAAAACTTCCATATCGGCCGTGTGATTGACTTTGAGAAGATCAGATATGCGATCAAGAAGCTGAGGATGCTGCCTGCGAAGATGACGAGGATGATTTCTGTAAGACCAAATCCCGAGAAGAGCATCGCGAGGACGATTGTAACTGTAAAAGAGCGCTCGATGATTTGAACGAGAAGATTCAAATGCATGCACTCGAAGGCATTGAACATTCCAAAAAAGACGGCCGTCAGGTTGCCGAAGAAACTCGTCATCGCAACGACCATGATGACGAAAGCAGTCTCTTTTGGATAAGAGGTGATCAAGACCGCTGAAAATGAAATCAATAGGCAGATGAAGCCGAGTAAAGATCTGAGAAGCAGCGTTGTCGGCATGTATCGCGATGCGATCGACTTGTTTTTCGAAACCTCAACAACCAAAAGACCATTGAGCCCGAAATCGGCGATGACGAAGATCAGGCCAGCAAATGCGAACGCGAAGACATATGCGCCGTATTTCTCCTCGCCAAGAAATCGCGCGAGGAAGATTGAAAGAATTAAAGTGATGATCTGGCTGAATATATAAGCAGCGGCCAGGGAAAGCGTATTCCTCGCAATTCTCTTAACAACATTCATCTGACCATCTTTTTCTCGAGATTGCTCTCTAAATTGGCAAGACCGTTTATAATCCATTGCTATGCGACGAACAGTGCGTCAATTCGTTCACAAATGTTTTTTGAAATATGCGATCGTTTTCTTCAATCCTGTTTCCAAATCGACTGTCGGTTTCCAGCCGAGCATTTTCATTGCGAGAGTGATATCTGGCCGTCTGCGTGCGGGATCGTCCCGCGGCAACGGCTTGAACGTGATTTTTGAAGAAGACTCTGTCAATTCAATGATCTTTTTGGCGAGATCGATAACAGATATCTCTTCAGGATTCCCCAAGTTAACTGGACCTGTGAAATTCTCTTTCTTCATGAGCCGAATCAATCCCTCGATAAGGTCGGAAATGTAGCAGAATGACCTCGTCTGCGAGCCGTCTCCGTAAATTGTCAGATCATCCCCTTTCAACGCCTGCACAATGAAGTTCGAAACAACCCTTCCGTCGTTCTGAGCCATTCTGGGGCCATAGGTGTTAAAGATCCTTGCTATCTTGATCTCGATGCCTTCCTTTTCATGATAAGTGAATAAAATGCTCTCTGCAACTCGTTTCCCCTCATCGTAACAGCTTCTGGGTCCGATGGGATTAACATTTCCCCAGTAGTCTTCTTTCTGTGGATGAACAAGAGGATCGCCGTAGACTTCCGACGTCGAAGCCTGCAACACCATCGCTTTATGTTTCTTCGCCATTTCCATCAAATTGAAGATGCCGATTGTGTTGATTTTCAGCGTTTTCACGGGATCCGCTTGGTAGTGTACTGGTGAAGCCGGTGACGCCAGATTGATGATGATTTCTGCATTCACTTCAAAGGGTTCCAGAATATCATGTTGTAACAGCTCGAATCTTTCCCTGCCGATCAAATGTCTAATGTTCTCCTTTCTCCCAGTGAGTAGATTGTCTACGCAGATGACATCGTATCCATCTTCTAAAAGTCGATCGCATAGGTGTGAGCCGATGAAACCAGCGCCGCCTGTGACGAGAACGCACGTCATGCAATTCGCTTATCGTGAAGCACCTGTATAATTCTATAGTATATTGGAATTGTGCGGTGCGATAGGAAAAAGGGTTAAAAAAAGTGAAAGGTTCAAAAACTCTTGCGGTCGATTTTGACGATCAATATCTATGGAAAGAAATCATCAATGCATCTATCGATTTTTGTCAATATAATAGGAATTTTGACACCTTTATATTTGTGAGTGTCTATAACAAATGACGTGAATATCCTGGTGACAGGCGCGGCAGGACAGCTCGGTTCGTACCTGCTCGATGAACTCTCTTGCGATCATAGCGTCCGAGGGATTGATCTCAAATCGCCGAAAGTTGAGGCTCATTCCGATGTGATCTCTTTGATTGACATCAGGGATAGCGAGAGCGTGATGCGTGAATGCGAATGGGCTGATGTGGTTGTTCATGCGGCGGCACAGGTCAGTGTTGAAAAGAGTATTGAGGATCCATTGCTTGACGCGGAGATCAATATCATCGGCACGCTCAATTTGCTCAGATCCTCTTTTATTGCTGGTGTTGATCTCTTCGTTTACATTTCAAGTGCTGCCGTTTATGGTGATCCTAAATATTTGCCTGTTGACGAAGCTCATCCAACAAATCCGAAATCGCCTTATGGAATCAGCAAGCTAGCAGGAGAGGAATACGTGAGATCGTTCGGGGAATGTCACGATCTCGACTATTTCATCATTAGACCTTTCAACTTCTACTCGCCGAGAGCGGATCCACGAAGTCCTTATTCTGGTGTAATCACAAAATTTGTTCAAAGGATCAAGGCTGGCGAGCCGATCGTCATTGAGGGGGACGGCGAGCAGACAAGAGATTTCATTCATGCGCTCGATGTCGCACGCATGATCAAACTCGCCATCGATTCGCCGGTCAGAAACCTTGTGTTGAACTGTGGCTCTGGAAGAGGCACCTCAATCAACGAGCTCGCCGAGGTGCTCGCATCGATCTGCGGCGATGTGGAGGTCGTACGCGCGAAGTCGAGGGAGGGTGATATCAGGCATAGCGTCGCGGATATCTCGCTCGCGAGAGATTTCCTCGGTTTCGAGCCAAGAATTTCTCTTTACGAGGGATTGAAAGCCTTCTTTGAAAACGGCGATTAATGTTGTAAGCGCGGTCGAGTCATAGATTTTCGGTCATCTTTCTTTTGAGAAAGCGGTTTGTACATGGATTATCTGATTTTGAAAAATCATGCAATTGGCAATTCGATGATGAAACGCGCGCCTTTTGAATAATCGCCCTTGACTCGATCTTCGACCCAGACTCTTCCACCGTAGCGCTCGACGAGCCTGTGCACGATTGCAAGGCCGATGCCGGTGCCTTTCTTTGCCTTCTCGGTGTCAAGTGAGAAGTGTCGGTCAAAAATTTTCTCCTTAAATTCATCTGGGATTCCTGGACCTCGATCTTCAAACGCAATTCTTGCGATTTTCTGTTCAGGATCAATTCTTAATTTAACTGAAACGGGCTGCTGATTGCTGTATTTCAGCGCATTTGTGATAATGTTAAGGAAAACATGTGGCAAGGCATCATCCGCAGTGACAAATATTTCGTTCACAGATCTCTCATCAAGCCCCTCAACAGTGATTCTTGCATCGGTGTACCTCTGCTTCGCAATCTCGATGCTTTTATCGAGTGCATTGAATAGATTCACTGGCTTCCTTTCTCGCTCTTTTTCCTCAATGGCACGAGCAAGTAGCCTCACGTTTTCGATGAATTCAATCATTCGGCGTATTGAAGACATCAGTTTTGAAGCGTACCGCTGCAGATCCTCCTCTCGCTCGTCAGAGATTCGCCTCTTGATAAGATCGTTGACGATTTCGCTGTATGCATTGATTGGCATCATAAAATTGACGATGTCATGAAGGACGATATCATCATATAACTTGATGGTCTCAAGCGATCGATAGAGGTCTTCATACAAGACCGCGTTTTCATAGGAATAACCAATGATGATCGAGAGCGATTCAAAGAAGCTTTTCTCTTCTGGAGTGAAATCCTTGCGATCCTCGGAGCAGATGCAAAAGAAACCATTGATCTTCCTTCCCTTGATCGGGACAAACGCTGCAGAAGTGATGCCTTTCAACTTCTCACTGAATTTATTTTCCTCGCTTTGTGAAACAAAAATGATGCGGTTGGTCTTGACGATTTCCTCCGCAATTTCTTCAGCTATCTTTTCGTCTGGAAGTATTTTTTTTCCATCGCAATCGCCTAGGCAAAGAATCTTCTGCGGTTTCATTTCTTTCGTGAAACAAAAAACCACTGCCCGATCAAAATTGAAAAAATCGATAACAATTTTGATCGAAGATGCTAGTGTTTCTCTTGAATTGAGAGAAGAAGATGCAGCGATACTTATGTCATTTAATCTCTTGAGTAATTCATTGTGTCTCCTAAGGCTTTTTTCAATCTCGAGCCTCGAGGTGATATCCTCTCCCAATGCAACAATTCCTAATATCTTTCCTTGCTCGTCGTAGAAACTGTTGAAGGTCCATAGGATGCATACCCTCTTTCCCTGCTTTGTCTCAATTTCCCATGATCTCTCAGCGACCTTTTCATTCTTAACTATGTGATTGATCAGTTCTCTGAATTCACCGCGGATCTCAGGCGGAACGAATCTATCTACGAAATCTGCGCCAACGACTTCCTCCATTCGATACCCGAGTATCACCTCAGCTCCGCGGTTGACCATTTTGATTTTTCCATTCGGATCCAACTCCATGATGATTCCCGCTGCTGTTTCTATAATCGTTTCCAGTCGTTTCTTGCTAGACTTGAGTTGCTCTTTGAGTAATTCTATGAAAGTCATATCTCTTATGATTCCTTGAACAAGTACTCCACTGTTTTCTCTTTTAACAAGTTGGGCATAAATCTCGCATCGCCGTAATTCACCAGTTTTTGAAATAAAATCAACAAAATACCTCGGCTCGGCGACCTCCCCTCTTATCCTTTTTGAAAACTGGAGGTAAGAAAACCTGCGAGAATCTTGGGTCATGAGGTCAAAAATCGAAGTTCCGATAAGCTCCTTCTGCTTGTAGCCAATAATTTCCTGCGATGCCGGATTAATATAAAGTATCTTCCCAGTTTGATCAATAAGGTAAATGATATCTTTCGCGTTCTCGACTATGTTCTTGAAATCAATCCGTTCCATCCGATTTCCTCCTACTCATTCTTACACTTGAATAAGAATCTTTCCGAGTTTAGATTCATTTTTTTCCCAATTCATATTTGATCCCACACCTTGGAATTCTTTGCTAAAGCTCGTCATTGAGGATCAGTGTGATTATTTATCATCTGATCAAAGAAAGCTTATCAAAAAAAGAGAGGAAACGGTAACGAATATTCGCGAAAATCTCTGAGAATGTTTTCTTTAGCTATTCTCAGCATGAATGCATTCCTTTACAAGCGCTGTAAAATCGAAATCATAGTTGTAGTTCTCTGTTGTACCATCGTTCATTTCAATTCTCGCTCTGATTCTGTTCCTTTCGAAAATGATCTGCGCGATCCTGACTCTCGATTGGTATAGGCTGATTCTCTTTCCGGCTTGCGTTAATCTCCTTTCCGCACAAATTAAGAGGCCAGCCTTTTCGAGCGAATGAATTTTCCTGTAACAGGCGGCGATTGGGATTCCAAGGGACTCGCTCAGCTCGAAAGCGCTCCTTGGTTTCGTCATCGTCGCAAGAAGAATTCTTGCGGAGTATTCATCGGTCAAGAGGCGGGAGGTTTCTAGTGCATGCATATTATCACAATTGATAAAAATTGCCCGCGGGTATATAAATTATCTCAGGTGATTATCATTTTTGATTTTTATTCTTCTATAATGCCAGTATTCGAGGACATTGAGGAATGTCGCTATGATCTCGTTATTCAGTAATTAGACCTGGAATAAATGCAGGTATTACCTGCGATGATTCTCATAAGAGAAATCAACGTTGTTCTTTGTCGCATGACAAGTTTCCAGGCAATATGGATGGGTACAAAGATTTATATATCACTCTCGGCAATGTTTTTATTCAAGCGCCAGATATGGAGGGAAAGGATGACCTGCGGAAAGTGTGGATCGAAGAAGGGAGAAGCAAAGAAGGAAGAAAAGAAGAAGAAGGCGACGAAGAAAAAGTAGCCATCGAGCACCGCCTTAGGACAGTCCTCGGCTCCAAGGCAGATCGCCTTTGGTGATGAATTAATTTTCTTTTCCTTGTTTTTTCTCTATAAGATCAAATTTTTGTGGATTCTTCAACAATTCTTGATTCATTGGCGACCGCTCCTTTTTTATAACAATCTTGATCTTTTTGAAAGGGACATCTTCCTGTTCCAAGATCATTTCTTGATTCGAATTTACATATCCCCTATGAAAAAAGAATTGATGAGAAGATCCTTTTAGATGTTCAGTCGACTCGCAGTTCTCCGCCTTGAATCCCAGGAATCCTCTCTTGTCTCAACGTCTTCGGGCAATTTCTCGCTTCTTGAAACAACGTAGATCGCTGCGAAGATCATCGTCGCCCCGATCAGTCCTGAAAAGTCAAGCGTCTCGCCGAGCACAAGGCATCCGAGGATCGTGCCGAAGACAGATTCCGAAAGAACGATGGTCGCCGACGTTGTCACGCTGATTTTCGTCAGTCCCTTGGCCCAGAGCAATGAAGGTACGGAGGTACAGAGGACGCCGACATAAAGAATCACCGGTATCGATTCGAGATCGATGGCGAAGTCATCAACTGTCATGACTGAGAACAGGATCAGCGGTAGTGGATAGACGCTGTAAACGCCGAAAATCCACTGATCGTGGCTGAGGTGTCGCATCGCTTTCTTCGTCAAAATCCAAATCAGCGCACCTGAAGCCGCCGAACCGATGAGCATCGCATCGCCGAGGAACTCGCCCTCAAGGAGTTTCGAGATATCCCAGCCAGTTGTCAGGGAGATAAGCCCGACGATCCCGACGGTGATGCCAAAAATGCCAGCGCGGTCGAGCCGCTCGCCGAGCAGGAGTGCGGACATTGGAGCTACAAAGACAACAGTGCTGCCGATGATCAGCGCTCCTTTGGACGCGCTCGTCATCGTCATACCGATGAATTCAAGGGAAATCGAGATTGCACCGACAGCCATCGCTGCCCAGATCTCCCAGCGCTTGAAGACTCGAAGGGTAAAGGATCCCCTAATCAAGGCGTAGAGGATTGCGATCATGCCGCCTATCCCGATGACGACGGCTTCGAAGAGGAAGGGGTTGCTCCTCTCAACGCCAACCTTGATCGCGACGTAGGAGGTCGCGAACATCATGCTCGAGAGGAATGTCAAAGCGATAGCGCCATTCCTCGTCAACTCCCCTTCTCCTATCGATGCGGCTCTGAAGACCGGCATCGACACCACCGTAAGGGCGAATGCCGAGGGGGTTTTTGACATTTTCGATTTTTTTGAAATAATTGCTAATTGCAGTCCTGGCTCATGCTAACAAATATCAATGATTGTTCGTGAAAATAAGTTTCGTGCGGTGCTCGATCAATCATTTAATGAAAATGTGTGATGGTATTCCTGATTGTTCTTTGTCAGTTGATTTGAAAAATTAGAGATTGTGATCATTCTTTCCCCGTTATTTCTTAAAGGAAAAGGAAGAGATGAAACGCTTCCATCCCGATTCCATTTTTTCTTTCAGGAAATCAATCTTGAACGTTGAGGCAATCAATCCTATGAAAATGCCGATGACCGCGCCGCCGATGACATCGAGCGGCCAGTGAACGCCATAGTAAATTCTGCCGAAACCGACTATGATTGCGAAGAAGCTAAGCGGCAGAATCAGTTTGGAAGATTTTCTGCCGAGGACGGTAGCCGCCGCGAAGCTCCCTTCGGTGTGGCCGGACGGAAACGAAGGGTCGGCTGGCTGGTAGACCGTGTGAACATTCTCGAGGATTTCGAACGGCCTCGGCCTGTCAACGACATATTTCAGCGTGCCGCCAACGGCGATGTGGATGAGGATCGCAATGAGCAGGTAAATCGCCATCTCCCTTTTTCCGATAAGCCAGAGGATGAAGATGACGATGAACCAGAAGAAGAATGAGCCCATTTCGGCGAAGATCCTGCAGATCGTTTCAAATGAAGGATCCCAGAGTGCGTTGATTTTCAAGAAAGTTTCGTGATCCCACGCGAATGCATTCTCACTGAGAAGCAAAGCGAGAAAGAGTCCGATCATTGAAATAAGAAGAATGAAGAGGATACAGCCCTCCCTTTCTTTGTAAAATTTTCTTATCGCAAAGCTCATCGAACGCCTCCTGCTTTAAAGGAATAGAAGAAATGCATAAGGCTGGTAATTATGCCTCGCTTGCCTGCGACAATGTTTAAGTCTCGTGCATCGCATTAGGTCAGTGTACATGTTCGAGAAGATCCTTCTTCCCATCGATTTTTCTCAGCAGTCGATCATGATGCTTGATTGTGTCGCAGAGTTGCGTCAGTTTGGTGCGGAGACTGTGATCATCGTTCATGTGCTACCGCCGAAAGGCAGGCTGTCCGAGAATCAAAGGAAGACGGCGGAGGAGCTCGTCAACAAGCTGAAGGAGAGGGGTTTCGAAGCGATGTTCAAGGTCGTCCATGGAAACCCGGTCGACGAGATCCTGGCGCTCGCTGAAAAGGAAGAAGTGACGCTCATCGTCATGGCCTCGAGTGGCAAGGGGAGGGCACAGGAGTTTTTTGTCGGCAGCACTTCCTTCGGTGTCGTCAGAAGGACGAGTAAGCCGATGCTCATCGATAAATTCGAGGTCATCGAAAAGGATGGGAGTAAGAAGATCAAGCCAGCGTGTACGATGCTCTTCCGCACCGCGTTAGTTCCAATTGATTTTTCGAGGTGCACTTACACGGTCATCGACGTTCTTCATCATCTGGCCAAGCGAGGTCTCAGGAAAATTGTCCTCTTTCATGTCATCGAATCGACGAAATACAGCGTCTCCTCGGACAAGCGGTTCGATGAAGTCAAAAAGCGGCTCGAGGAACTCGAAAGTGATTTGTCGAGCGCTGGCTTCGAAGTCATCACGCATGTTCATTTTGGTACCCCCGCCTACAACATTCTCGAAGCGACCAGGGAATTCGACGCCTCGCTCATTATCATCGGTGCGAGTGGCAAGAGTTTCTTGAAAGGCCTCGCGCTCGGCAGCACTTCTGAAGAGGTCATCAGGAAGGCGAGCGTGCCGCTTCTCGTCGTAAGGTGCTGACGCGGTGGAATTGAGGTGGACGTGATCACGAAGAACAGCGGAATTTCATCGCCACGAAGTTTTTTGCGGTCCTCTTTCTCATCTTTTTTCTTGCGAATCTCATTGAGCGATCTGGGATTTAATAGAGATGAGTGCGTGATAATTTAAGTAAGGGGATCGCATAATACGATGAGATGCATCGCTACAGCGTACAAATCGCCCTATCCTGGACAGCGGTTATTGCGATTTTTCTCGCGACAGAGTACGCGATCTTCATGGTCAATCTTTTTTGGATCATCATGGGATTCTGGGCACTTTGCATCGCTGTCTTGCCTGCCATCATGAGCCAGAGCGTCGCGAGGATTTTGCCGTTCGAATTGCTCTGCCTCATCGCCTTACCCTTTTTCCTCTATTTTCTTCCTAGTGCACTCGGTCTGAAAAATCATTTTTACTACGAGAACCTGCTCAGGGCGTCTCAGGTCATGGCAACTTTCTTCATTGGCTTCGTTACAGTCATCGATCTCCACACTTACACGAGTCTGAGAATGAACAGGGTCTTTGCGGTCGCGTTCACTGTCATGCTGACGATGACGCTCAGCAGCTTTTTCGCGATCGGCGATTTCATTTCCGATGCGGTTTTTGGCACGCACACACTCGTCAGCAACGACTACCTCATGACGAACCTCCTCTACAGCTTCTTTGGCGGTCTCATCATGGGTGTCATTCTGGCCGTTTATCTAGGCAGGATGCCGGCCGAGCGACTCCGCCGCTTCGGCATCAGCAGGATCGGTGATGCGAAGTGAATCGCGCGAAGACGGAGAAATTACTCAGTCATTTCTTTGAGGGATCGCTCTTCGCGATGTTTTTGCTTGGCCTTTTCAACGGCGATTTATACGCCGCCTTCTCCGCCCTATTCGGCCTCGGCATGGCGATGATTCCCTGGTTTTTGAAAAAAGAGAAGATTCTGACGGTGCCGTTTGAGTTGAACCTCTGGATTTTTATCGCGCTCTTCCTCCACAACCTCGGCGTTCTCGTTAAATTATACGATACGATCTGGTGGTGGGACAAGATGACGCATTTCCTTTCGACCTCGATGATCGCCGCCTTCGGATTCGTCGGCATTGTCATCGTCGATAAATATGTCGATGCGATCTATCTGCCGCCGAAGTTCCTCCCCTTTTTCATCATTGTCTTCGTCGGCGCCATGGGCGTCTTCTGGGAAATTATCGAATTCATCATCGATAAGACGCTCAGCGCTGGCATGCAGTACTCTCTTTCCGACACAGTCATCGATCTTGTCTTCGATAATATAGCTGGTATTGTCGTCGCGATCCTCGGCCCGATTTACCTGCGTTACCGTTCTATCGATGCGATTGTTGAGGAAATGAAGGTCGAGGATGTCGTCAGGCGAATTACCACAAGAAGCAGAAACAATTGAACGAGTTCCTTTTTAAATGAAAATCATGCGTTGTATGTCAAAGGTGGAAAAAGACCGTCTTTTCTCCATTTAATTGATCGATTGACATGCTTGAGGCCTATCTGTGCAGCATCGTAAATTTATTTGAACAATTTGCATGAACTTGCCTTGAAGTCATTATAGCAGTCTTGTCAAATCGGACGTCTACTTATAACCAGTGATGTATTTTCATTCTTCATTTTGAGATAAAATAAAGAAATCTTATTAATCGAGGCATTTCATTCGTCGTCTAAAAGGGCAACGCCATGAGAAAGAAAGTTTTGTTTGTCAGGCCGAAAGCCAGCAGGTTCACCGAAATCGACCGTCGGATTTTCGAAAAGTATTATGAGACGGAGACGATCGATTTCGGATTTTTGAAAGAGGATCCTTTGAAATTTCTCATCAATCATTTGCGCGTCATTGACGGCGTGATTTCATCAGACATCGTAGTGATTTGGTTTGCAGACTTCCATGCGCTCTCCGCGATTTTGTTCTCTAAAATCTCAGGAAAGAAGACGGTTCTCATCGTTGGTGGATATGAAGTCGCGAGGATTCCTGAGCTGGGATACGGAGGGGCGTTAAATTTCAAAAGAAGGCTCATCACAAAATTCGTCGTGAAGAACTCGACGAAAGTCATTGCCGTGTCGGCTTTCAGCAAATCGGAGATCTTGAAATGTTTTCCGTCTGCTCAGCCTGAAGTCATTTATAATTGCGTCGACACCGATTTTTTCGTGCCCGCTCTAAGAAAGGAAAATATTGTACTGACAGTCTCTGTCGCGAGGGATCGGAACGTCGCTCTCAAGGGGATTGCGACGTTCGTCTCGGCAGCAAGTCTCGTCAAAGAGGCGAAGTTCGTAATTGTTGGCTTTACGGAGGGTGAATTGAGGGGTCAGATGAATGAGCCTTTGCCAGGAAATGTCGAGTGCACGGGTTATCTCGATGGGCAATCGCTCTTGGAATGGTATCAGCGGGCAAAGGTTTACTGCCAGCTTTCACGATATGAATCATTTGGCGTCGCGCTGGCAGAAGCGATGAGCTGCTGCTGTGTACCCGTTGTCACGAGAGAGGGCGCATTGCCGGAGGTTGTTGGCGACACGGGATTTTATGTGCCCTACGGTGATGTTGAAGCGACGGCGAGTGCGATCAGGGAAGCGCTTCAATCAGATAAGGGAAGGTTGGCGCGCCAAAGGGTCATCGAGAAATTCAGCGTTGTGGAGAGGGAAAAGAAGCTTTTGGGATTAATCGATGCGACGCTTGATGAGCACTGAATCGGCCGCCGACGCAACTCGTTTTTTTGAAATGGCGCCCCGACTAAAATATCTTTTTTCGTAAGGCGTTGTTCAATAGTCCTTCCTGATAACTCTATATGAAAAAAATGCTAACAGTCCTCCTATAGGATCAACGCCGGTGGCACCATGAGCACGAGGAAGAGAGAAACTGCGAAGGCAGTTTTGAAAGTCTTCGCATCGACGGAGATGAAGGGCATCGTGAGAATAATCGGCTGAACGATTGCGAGGATGAAGAGCTGCACACCGCCAATTAGAATGGTATTCGCCGTCAGTGTTCCGGCGCTCTTGATCGTCGTGACCGATGCGAAATTCATGACGAAGAGGGATTCAACGGCGACGATGAAAGTCACGATGATAATGATGTATGACGCAATTTTCGCGATGATTGGCCTTTCGTTGAGAATCTCCGATGCGAAATTCTTGGCGAGCCATGCGATCAATGTGATGATGCCGAGGGCAAGGAGCTGCATGCCGGCGGTGTTGACGGTCGAAGCGGCGATCCCGCCGATGCTCTGCACATTCGCCGGTGCAGCCAATCCCATGACAAGCAATCCTTCCGACGCGATTGCGATTGATGCAACGATAGCGACGATCTCTGCCGCTCTCATTCTCAGCAAAATCTCTCTGTTGAGTATCCAGAGTGAAGCGGAAAGGAGACCGAGGGCGAAGAGCTGCGCGCCGCTCGCGACGACCGTCCTTTCAAGAATGCCACCGATGCCTTCGATCGACATCCTGCCGCATTTGATCGCGAGGATGACCCCTTCAACGGCGATGATGATCGAGATGATTATCGAGAGAACGTGGATGGCCCGCTGCCCGAGAATTTTTCGCCCCTTGATCGCGAGGATTCCATCTTTCAGGGACCAGGCACAGAGCAAAATGAGGGCGAGGATGAGCAGCTGAATGCCAGCGTATACGAACGTTGATCTCATAATTCCGCCGATCCCCTCAATTGACGTCCTGCCCGCGATGCTGATGACGAAGAGGCCTTCCGCCGCGAGTACCATCGAAACGAGAATCCCGAAAATTCTCGACAGGCCAATCGTTCTCAGCGGCGTGTCGGCGAAGCGCGACGTCAGCAATCCACCGACGCCGAGTACAAAGAGCTGACAGCCGGCGGCACCGATCCAGAATTTCCTGATCCCGCCAATTCCTTCCCAATAGACGGCGCCGGCCATCGATGCGATGACGATCCCTTCGATCGCGATGATCGTCGCGATGAGGAACGGCAGGACTGTGAAAAGAAGGGAGAGCATTTCCCGCCTTTTGCCCATCCCCCAGTCTCTTTTTCTCAGCCAAATTGAAACAAGGAAGAGAAGGCCGAGGAGAAAGAGTTGCAATCCGCCGAGTGAAACTGTTGATTCCCTGATCCCGCCAATCCCATCAATCCTCATCGGTGCGGCGAGATTCACGAGGGCCAAACCTTCGAGAAGGACGATGACTCCAATGATGATCGCAATCAAGTTGACAGCCCGTGGAATCCTCACCAATCTCCTCTCCGATATTTACGACATTTAACTCTGTTTATGAATAAATGTTTTGTCTTTTTGCTTAAAATCGTTTTTACTTTTCATTTTTGATTTTTTATAAGAAAATTAATTTCATTCCTTCACATTCATCGAGAGATTGAGTGAAAGAATTTTACCTTCGACGGCATCGAGGATTTTCGATTCCATGCCACTGTTCACATAGTCCTGATATCTGATGCCTTCGAAAGGCATCTGATCTTTGAAAAGGAGGAACCACATTTTGTATTGCCCTGGGATTCCAAGAGAAAAGTTGTAACGCAGTTCCCACTGTGGCGTCCAGTTGCCTTCAAGATTGACTGGCATGTGCGCGAGTGTGACGGAGAAAGAATCGAAGAAGTACATGTGGTTGATGATCGTTGTGTTGTTGACGAAGCTCGAGTCGACGAGCCAGATCTCGACAGCGTAATTGACTTCGCGGTACTCGTGATTCGCAATGCCAATGATGAGCGTCGCGTTCTCCCCGACGGTCAGATTCGTCGGATAGTTGTGCGCCTTGCCGTCGGGACCGAGGATGTAGAACTCGGTGAACTTCTCCCCCTGCTTCGGCACGGCGATCACATAAACCAAGGCGACAAGGCTCGCCGCGATCGAAATGACGAGGATGATGTTGAGGGCTCGATCGATTTTATTCCCTTGCCTGAAATTGATTTTAATGGCATCGAGGATCGGGGGCAGCTGAATTGGTAGAAATGGATCTTCCGCTCTTTTCCTTCGATAAAAAGCGATGGCGGAGAAGATGATGTTGAAGGCTCCGATGCTCGCGAGAATCGGATCGAGCCGGATCCCGAAGGGCGTGTAATTCAGACCGAGCCCGATGAGCGGCGTGACGGCGATGCTCAGCCCGAAGGACAAAGCGATTCTCTCAACGATATCGATACTCTTCTTCTCTGGAAAAAGAGTGGCGATGAGCGCGTAGCCGGGGAAGAAGAGGATGAAGGGGAGGCCGATGACGATTCTCATGGGATTGTCCGGCAGAAGGTAAATGATTGGGACAAGGATCAGCGTGAGGATGACGATCGTTATCAAATCCCAGTGTTTTGCGAGATCGGCCCTCATCCGACTGGAAACTCCGGGTCAAATATTTATCCTTTGTCAATCGGGTTAGTTGTTTTTCTTCGTTTAAAAACAAATCGACAGAAAGCGGAAAGCCAGCGATGATGATTTGCGAGGAGCGAAGACCACGGAATCACGGGGTTCCGTCAATCGATGAATCTGTGTTCTTGTCGAATTTTTTGGCCTCCTTTGAAATGAAATCGCTTTTCCCGATTCCTTACAACGAAAAGGATTGTTTATTTATGATGAACAAGATTCGGCAATCCGCATGCGAGAGAAGGTCTTTCTTTTTGTCCCGGTCGTTCTCATCACGCTCGCAGAGTCATTTTTCTTTTTCAGGAACCTCGAGACGACGCTCGAAATACACGGGATCAACCTTTTCTTCTGCATCTTCTTCCCGCTTTTTGCAAAAAAGGACGCCTCACTTTTCCAGCCTTTTTCTCTTATCTCAGTACTGAGAATCCTCAACATCGGCATGCCTGTCTTCTGGCCGTTGACGATTTACTGGCTCCCGTTCATTTACGGGGCGGCGATCCTCGCCGCGTATTTCGTTGTGAAAAGGGAAGAAAGGATCAGATTGAGCGAAAGAATCAAAGGGATCGCGGAGGCGTTTCACTCGCGTAAGAAGAAATATCCAGTTTATCTCTGTGCTGGTGTGGCCATCGGCCTCGTCCTCGCGAACGCCGAGTTTTCAGTTCTGAAGGCCGAGAGTCTTATTCCTTCGCTTAATCTTTTCAATCTTTTCGTCCTCGCGGTCGTCATGGTCTTTTTCGTCGGTTTTGGCGAGGAATTGATCTTCCGCTATATCCTTCAAACGAGGCTGCAGCGGGAAATCGGGAATTATTCAGGTATCTTTCTCGCCTCCTTCCTCTTCATGACGATGCACTCCGGCTATTCTTCAATTCCGTACCTCGTCTTCGTTTTCTTTGTCGGCCTTATCTTGGGGTACGCTTTTTATAGGACGCGGAGCCTTTTCTTTGTCACAATCATCCATGGCTCGATCAACTTCTTTCTCTTCTCTTTCATCCCCCACGGCTATCTTACCTTCTTCTGATTCTTAAATTCGAAAAATGATCGCCAGGAATCGCTGATGTCCCATGCCTCAAAATGATCTTGCGGAAAATTCAAAATAATCGACCCCCCCTTTATCACCTCTTGTATTTACTGCTTTCAAGAAGTCATTCGCCAAAACCGCTCGAAAAAGAATTTCAAAAAAAATTAAAATGTTCGTCATGAATATCTAATAAGGTGCAGAAGATGAAAATCTGCCTCATCTCGCCACCATACAATTCCGCCGTCAAGTCGGTCCTCGGCGTCACCTCGCCACCTCTCGGTCTTGCCTATCTTGCCTCGATGGTAAGAAATAATCACGAAGTCAAGATCATCGACGCGAACGTCCTCAATTACACGATGGACGATGTGAAACGCGAGATCAAGAATTTTTCACCGGATGTCGTCGGGATCACTGCCGTCACCCCTTCGATCTTCCAGGCTTACGAAGTCGCGAAAGCGGCGAAAGAAATCGACGAAAATTTATTCGTCGTTATGGGCGGTCCTCATGTGAGCTTTCTGCCGGTGCAAACGCTTGAGGAATGCAAAGCGGTGGATCTCGTCGTCAAGGGCGAGGGGGAAAGAACGTTTGCCGCTGTGATTGAAACGATTGAGAAGGGAAAATCGCTCGATTCGGTGAAGGGAATCGCGTTCAGAAAGGGAGAAAAGATTATCGAACACGAGATGGCGGAGATCATCGAGAACATCGACGAAATCCCTTTTCCCAGCAGAGATCTTCTGCCGATCGATAAATACGAGTTCAACGGTCAAAGGTACACGGCGATGCTGACGAGCAGGGGTTGCCCCTTTCGCTGCTCTTTCTGCGTCTCCTCCCGTCTTTTCGGCGGATATTGGAGGGGGCGCAGCCCAGAAAATGTTCTTGCTGAATTGAAATCAGTTTACGAGGATTTCGGGATCAGGAATATCGAGTTCGTCGACGACACCTTTTCTTTGAATCGAAGAAGGGCGGAGGCGATCTGCGAAGGGATGATCAGAGAAAAATTGGATGTTGTCTGGGGTGCTTCAGCAAGGGTCGACACGCTTTCCCCCTCCCTCCTCGAGAAAATGAAGAAGGCGGGGTGCTGGATTATCTACCTTGGAATCGAATCGGGATCGCAGAAAGTCCTCGATGCGATCGGGAAAAGGATCACCCTCCAAAAGGCGGAAAGGGCGGTCGAGATGATCAACGAGGCGGGAATTCAAGTCTTAGGGTCGTTCATCATCGGCTTTCCTCAGGATGATGAAAAAACGATCAGGGAAACGATCCGATTCGCGAAAAAATTGAATCTCGACTACGCGCAATTCTCGATCCTCACTCCTTACCCAGGAACGCCGATTTACGATGATTCGATCGCCCAGAACACCCTCCTTGTCAGGGACTGGTCGAAGTACACGGCACTCGATCCGATCGTGAAAATTGCCTCGGTGTCGCAGAAAAAGCTGAGCCTTTTCATTCAGAAGGCGTATCTCAGTTTTTATCTGAGGCCAAAAGTCATCATGAAATGGCTGGTCAACAAACAACTCCCTCTCATCAGAAGCGCGATCAGTGGCGCCTTCGATTATTTGAAAAACGCTGGAGCGATTTCCTCGGTCACGCACTCTTCTTGAAGATTTCATTGACTGGCTTTTCGTGATCGATGAGTTGATCAATTCACGATGGAATACGCTTCTTTTTCTATTAAAAAACAATTCGTCGAGCATCGATTTATCTTTCAATGAATGTCGTCTTGTCCAAGTCGCGTTTGATAACAACACCGCAATCTTTTTTATAGGATCGATATATACACTTGGGGGAGAAGGGATGTTATCGACTGTCGTAACCGTCACAAGCACTTCGTCGAGCACGAGCGCATTGTCGAGCGCTATCTCGATGACCACCGCCGTATCAATTGGTGTAGGTGGAGCACTTATCGCGATCTTTCTCATTCTCTTCCTCGCCTCAAAAGAATTGATCAGCGTCTCCTCGCTGCGCACGAGGAAGATTCTGGACTCCCTGAATACAGCTATCCTTCCATTGCTCGTCGTTTTCGCGCTGACTGTCGTCTTCAAAGTGATGGAAGTCTTGTCAGTCTAGTTTTTTCTTTGATGAATTTGCGCATGATTTGAATCGAAAATGAATTTTTTTAGAATTCCATTAGAGATTTTTGCACTTCTCTCAATCATATTTGATTAAGGTCGCAATCATCGCGAATGAATCTTACATCGTATGAGGAAATTGATTGGATGCATGCGAAATAATTCTCCCTTGCATCAAGAAAAAATACTTAAAGAGGAAAGAATCTTTTTTTTGTGTCAATTTGCAGATAGCCTGCCTTTTTTTTGGTTTGCTGCTTTTTGGCGAATTAAAAGGGGGTGAGAATGTAGTCAAATACGTCGTATTCTGGAAGATCAACCCTGCCATCAGCCCTGAGACGATCGCAAAGGTTGCCGCCTCGCTCATGCAAAGCGGTGCCTACCCCGTCAAGGGATCTCAGGTCCTCGGCTGGTACATGTGTCCTGGTGGCAAGGGTGTATCGATCCTCGAGCACAAGGGTGACGAGGGTGATGTCGCTTACAGGAACTGGCTCCTGTGGGCTGAGAAGTTGCCCGGGATCTTCACGGAATTCGAAATCATGCCGGCCGTGACCGCGCTCGAGGCCGTGCAAATCGTTCTCTCGAAAGAGAAAAAATAAAGAATTTTTGGGGAAAAATTCCCCATTTTTTTCTTTTTTTGTCGATGCGATGCTTTCAATTACTTTACGGCATCACCATTCTTATTGTTTTGCGTTTGTCGCATCGAAGTGCACACATTTCGAGAAAAATGCGGAAAAAATTGGACAAATGTTCAGAATGCCGAGGGGACATTATATTATTTGAGAAAAATCTTAAGTATGTTAAGTCGAACAACTCCATGGTGAGATTATGGATCCCGGTAAGTTCAGGGAGAAGTGCAAAGGGGGTGCTCACCTTGGTTCCAACAGCCTTTAAGAAGAATTACGAGCTCGATCTTGAAGCGCTGAGGGAGCATGTGAGGTACCTCGTCGAGCACAAGGTCAACGCGGTGATTCCCGCTGGAAGTACCGGGGAGTTCTCGTCGATGAGCGAGGAGGAGATCAAGAAGGTTATATCGGCGACCGTGGATGAGGCGAACGGGAAGACGATGGTCGTCGCGGGCACGGCCCACAGCGGGACGCATGAAACAATAAAGATGACGAAATACGCGGAGGACGTGGGATGCGATGCGGCGATGATTGTGACGCCCTATTATTTCAAAGAGGTCGAGGAAGGTCTGTTCCAGCATTTTAAGATGATTGGTGACGCGGTGGACATCGCGATCATGCCATATAACAACCCTTGGGTGAGTGGCATGACTTATAGCTACCGCCTCGTCGAAAGATTTGCGAAAGAAATCCCAAACATCACGGCGCTGAAGGATGTCACGGGGAATTCGGCGTATGTACTTGAGTTATTGAGGCGGGTGGGTGATCGCATCGCCATCCTGCCTTACGCGGAGACGGAGCACACGATGCTCTGTTATCTCCTCGGATGCCCCGGCACGATTTCCCTTCTCTCCAACATCGCGCCGAAGGAGTCGATCGATTTCTGGCGGGCGGCGTATGTTGAGAAGGATGCGAAGAAGGCCATGGCGATCCTCGAGAAATTCGAGCCTTTCAACCGCCTCATGAACCGTCTTATTTTTGAGAAAGGCATTCCGGCATATCTCCACACGATCAAGCACGCCCTCACCCTGCTGAAGAGGCCGTGCGGACTGCCGATGAGACCGCCGGCACAGCCGCTGAATGACAAAGAGGTGGATGAGCTGAGGAAAGCGCTCGGGAAGATGGGATTCATGTGAAATTGCATGAGTGAGAATGAATTTATTGCAGCGACACGCCATTCATTTCCTCCTTTCCCCCTTTTTTTTCTCAAGCTTCCCTCATTTGGAAATTCTCTCGGAGGGATGTGTGATGAGATGTTGTGCGAGCCTTTTTATCGTGGGAGGTGCGATGGGAGTACATGATCATCGAATTGTATCACGCCTCGAGGTTCGGCAACGGGCAAAGGGTGGCCGAGGAGTTCAAGAAAGTGATGGAGAAAAGGGGACATGTCGTCAATCTTCATCACATAAAGAATTCAAGACCAAAATCCATCGCGCCTGCGGATCTCTATGTTTTTGGATCGCCTACGAGAATAGGAAGACCGATAGGCAGCATGCGTCGTTTTCTCAAAAAGATCGATCTTCCAGAGGGCACGAGGTACGCCGTCTTTGCGACTCATGGGGAAGCCGTGCCCGATAAAAAAACGGGGAAAAGGCCAACGGAGGAGGAGATGGCGAGGTGGAGAAGAACGATTCCCGAGATCGATGCGATTCTGAAGGGCAAGGGCATGGTGAAAGTTGCGGCGATGATGTTCTTCGTATCAGGTGTAAATCTTAGAGGGACGCTCGTTGAGGGATGGGAGAGGCGCGTAGAGGATTTTGCATCTCTCATCGCTCAATCATCATCCCAGTGATTTTGGGTAGACGATGCTCGATGAGATCCTTTGCGCCTCGAGACGCTTGATGATTGAATGGCATGAACCTTTGTCTCTTTCGAAAGCAGATGGCTCCGCTGGATTCTCATCAATTCATCGATTCGAATTGAGCATGCTCACCATAAGTTTATGTAGGGGTAATGAAAAAGGAAGACCAATGAGATGGGGTGCATCAAAGGATCGAGGCCAGTCTGTTCGCTTAGATATCGAGCTTTCATTATTTTCTGGTGATGATGACTTTTTTGAAAACGCCGTTTTTGCGGGAACATTTTTTCAGAACGGGAGAATCGCGAGTTGGTTTCGGCATCGAGTCCTACGGTCTGTCAACCAGAGCGAACAGGCGATGCGCCATGGTTCATGGTCAAGATGGCAAGGTTGGAATTTCACGAGAGAAGAGGGAAAATTTGTGGAGGGATGCACTTGAGCGGCAGTGGCAAAATTCTTCTCGTTGAGGATAGCGATGAGATCCTCGAGCTCATGGCTATGATGCTTTCAAACGGTCGCCAGATACTGAAAGCGAGGAACGGTGCGGAAGCGGTTTATGAGTACAGGACTCACAAGCCCGATCTTGTCTTCATGGACATCGTCATGCCCGTCCTCGACGGCATCGAAGCGACGAGGGAGATCGTCAAGTTCAATCCAGAGGCAAAGATCATCGGGGTGACGGCCTATTACACATCGAAGAGCAAGGAAATGCTCGATGCTGGTGCGCGCGAGGTGATCAGGAAACCGTTCACCGTGAAGCAGCTCATTGAAATCGTTAAGAAATACATGCCCAATGACACAGACTCGGGATGTAAAGGAAGTTGAATTTACTCTTAGATCTCAATCATTCCACGATGATTTTCTTTCATTTCAAAATTCAGTCGATGAGTGAACATCCTCTCCCATTTTGACCTTTTCAAAAAGATTTTGAAAAAGAGGAGGGGGATCATCGCGATCAATCGCGCGATGAATCTTCATTTTGAAAACAGGGCATTCCTCACCATCTCATACGCCTTTATCGCTTCCTCCACCGCCACATCGCTTTCCAGAGTGGTCACATCGCCCAGAGGAGCACCCTCCGCCACTGCCCTCAGCAATCGACGCATGATCTTGCCGCTTCTCGTCTTTGGAAGCGTTTCGATAAAGGTGATTGCAGCATCCGACGCAATGAAGGAGCCCATCGTCTCTCTGAGATGAAATTTGAGGGATTCATGGATGCCGTTGCCTTGATCATAATCTTTCTTGAGAACGACGAAAATCAACGGAATCTCGCCTTTAATGGCGTCGCTCTTGCCGACGCACGCCGCCTCCGCCACCGCCTCATGCTTGATCATCGTCGATTCGACTTCCGCCGATCCGATCCTGTGTCCTGCGACCTTGAGGACATCGTCCGCTCTACCAAGACCCCAGATGTATCCGTCCTTGTCGACGACGGCAAAATCGCCCGCGTAGTAATACCATCCCTTGTGTCTGTATTTTTTGAAGTAAGTTTCGAGGAATCGCTCATCATCTTTGTAAAGTGTCATGAGCATCGAGGGCCAGGGGTTCGCGATGACAAGATATCCCCTCTGTCCAGGCGGAACGGGAGTGCCGTCCTCGTCGAGAACGATCATGCTCACAGGGGGTAACGGAAGGCCGTTTGTACCAGGCTTCATCGGGAATATCTTGCCCATGCCAGGAAAATGACCGGTGATGATGCATCCCGTTTCGGTCATCCACCAGGTGCTCGAGCACACCGCTTTTTCATTGCCGAACACACGATAGTACCATTTCCACGCCTCGGGATTGATCGGCTCCCCGACACTGTGGCAGATCCGAATCGTCGAGAGATCATATTTTCTGTAATGTTTTTCATCGAAGCGCATGAGCATTCTGATCGCCGTGGGGGCTGTGTAAAAGATTGTGACGCCGTAGCGTTCGATGATGCTCGGCCATCTTTCGATCGAAGGGAAATCTGGAGCGCCTTCGTACATGATGATCGTTGCGCCGTGCATCATCGGGCCGTAAACGACATAAGAATGTCCTGTGATCCAGCCGATGTCAGCGGTGCAGAAGTAGATGTCATCGTCGTTGATATCAAAGACGAGCTTCATGCTCGCGAATACGCCAACGGCGTACCCGCCGACGCTGTGCTGCGCCGCTTTTGGTCTCCCAGTGGTGCCAGAGGTGTAAAGGATGAAGCTGATATCGTTTGAGTTGCGGGGGACGCACTCGACGAAGACATTTTTCGGGATATTTTCAACGAGGTCGTCGTGCCACACGTCCCTCTCTGTGTCCCAAGGGATTGAACTGCCCGCCCTCTTGACCACGATAACTTTCTCGACATGATGACCCGCCTTCTCGCAAATCTCGACGGCCTCATCGACGATTTTCTTCAAATTGATCGCCTTTCCCCTTCTGTAAACAGCATCGGCTGTGACAACAATGCGCGAATCGGCGTCGATAATTCTTGTCGCAAGGGCTTCAGCACTGAAGCCGCTGAAGACGACGCTGTGGGCAGCGCCGATTCTCTGCAACGAGAGCATGTAGATCGGCAGTTCAGGAATCATGGGCATGTAGAGCGTCACAATCTCATTCTTCTTCACAGAGAGTTTGTCCTTCAGTGCGTGAGCGACCCTGTTGACTTCCCTGTGAAGATCGCCGTATGTTAACACTCTGACTTCCTTCGGATTTCCTCTTTCGTCGACGCCCTCCCCTTCCCAGATGATCGCCGCCTTGTTCTTCTTTCCTTTTTCAATTTGCCAGTCAGCGCATAGATACGATAAATTCGTCTCGCCGCCGATGAACCACCTGTAAAACGGAGGGTTGCTGTCGTCCAGAACTTTATTCCATTTTTTGAACCACGGGATCTGAGAGGCCCATCGCGTCCAATATTCTTCGACGCTTTCCTTATCTTTTACGATTTCGTGATGCATCTGCCTGTATTCTTCAGCAGTCTGCACGCGGTCTTTCCATGTCTGCGGCACAAGATAATTCTCGAATTCCTCGTAGATTTTTTCCTTGAGGGCTATTTCTTTGAATTCCATGAGGAAAGATATAACCTCGGATTTTTATATTTAAAAATTTTTGCGAAATCCTCGACAATTGGCGTGTGAATTCGACAAAAATCGAAGGAAAATTGTCGATATGAGCACAAATGGAATCTTTGTGATCATAAGGGAATCAAAGGAGGCGAGAGCGATATCGGATTGGATGATGTCATTATGAGAAAATTCATGCTTTTCAAGATGATTGATCGGCAAATATTGAACGCTTGAATCTCTGTTTCTGGTCAACAAGAGTAGCGATTAGCGAGTGTCTGGTTTTATCTCCAATATTTTTGAGAAAGATATGCGGCCACCTCGTTTCTTTTCAAACTCCTCGGTATCAAGGGTGAAAGGCAGCGAAAAGAATAAACAAAGCGTTGATAATGAGGTATACGAATCCGGGCATAACCCAACGGTTTCATGTGGACGAATTGGTGGGGAACATCATGTCGGCGAATCGCGTGGCTGCGGTCATCCCCGCGTTTAACGAAGAGCTGACGATCGGCAGCGTTGTGCTTGAGACGAGAAAGCATGTTGATCAGGTGATTGTCGTCAACGACGGCTCTTTCGACAGAACCTCAGAGATTGCGAGATTGGCTGGTGCGTACGTCGTCGATCTTCCGAAAAACGGAGGAAAGGCGGCCGCGTTGAGGAAAGGGATCGAAATCGTAAGATCTCAGGGCTATGATGCATGCGTTTTCCTCGATGGCGATGGGCAACATGACCCCGATGAGATTCCGAGGATTATCGAGCCTGTGTTGAGGGGAGAGGCCGATCTTGTCATAGGGTCGAGGTTTCTTAACTCGAACGGCAGCACTCCCTCGTATCGTAAGGTGGGGCAGAGGATTCTCAACATCGTGACGAACATGGGCGTGAAGCAGAAGATCAGCGATTCGCAATCTGGGTTCAGGGCGTTGAGCGCCTCGGCGATCGAGAATTTCAATTTTCACTCCCGTGGCTATGCGATTGAGTCGGACATGATCCTTCATCTTTCGGGAAAGGGGATGAGGATCAAGGAGGTGCCAATCTCCTCGAGATACGACGTGCCGGAAGGACATAAAAAGAAGCCCTTTGCCCACGGGTTGGAGGTGTTCGCAAGGGTCCTGAGGCTGGTGACTCAGAAGAGACCCCTTTTGATCATTGGTGTCCCAGGCTTTGTCATATTTCTTGCTGGTCTACTGCTTGGAATTCTCAGCTTGTTCGAGCATACACTCTTTGGCTGGGGATGGATGTTCCAGACATCGCTTGCTCTCTTCCTGTTCATTATTGGCATGGTCTTGGGGATAAGCGCCGTAACGCTGAACTCGATCGCTCAGATGTTTGGGGGTGGCATCAGGTGAAAGTCGGAGTTTTCGCAAATACACCCGCACAGGTTCATTTCTTCAAGAATATCTGTAGGTGCCTTGGACGGGATGGACACGAGGTATTCATCCTTTACCGTGATTATGGAGAAACGAAAAGCCTCATTAATGAAATGAAATTGCCAGGTCATCTTTATTCCTCAGCTCCAATTTCAAAGATAGGTAAGCTGTTGGCGTTGCCATCCTCGATCGGTAAAGCTTCAAAATATCTCCGTGCGAATGCCATCGATATCGTTGCTGGTTTTGGGATATACGAAACATTCTCATCGATATTCATGAAAATTCCGAGTATTGTTTTTACCGATTCAGAACCCATCTCAAATAAAATTACTTATTCAATTCAATTCCGCACCTATTCACCTTTCATCAGCGCCATCATCACACCTTCTTCATTCCTTCAGAATCTCGGCAAGAAGCATATCCGTGTAAATAGCTACAAGGAACTCGCCTATCTCCACCCGAATTATTTCAAGCCTGATGACAGCATATTTGATCTTTTGGACATTGAGAAAGGCGAGGAATACGCCGTACTCCGCTTCAATGCGTTTGACGCGGTCCATGATGCTGGTATAAGGGGTTTTTCGCCCGAAGACAAGGTGAAGTTGGTCAAGGAACTGGAAAAGGATTTGAAGGTCTTCATTTCTTCTGAGGCAGGCGTTCCTGAAGAAATAAAGGATCGCGTGCTGAGGATACCGAAGAGCAGGATCCATGATGTGCTATTTTTTTCAAAACTCTTAGTTGCCGATACTGGAACAATGGTCACTGAGGCGGCGGTTTTGGGAACTCCTGCAGTGATGTTTCATCCAAAAGTGCACGATTTTGGTAATTTTGTCGAGCTCGAAGGTAAATATGGTTTGATATTCGGCTGTAACAAAAATTCGCAAGATGCCATAGCAAAGGCGATAGAATTGGCAAAGGAGCAAAATGTCAAAAGAGAATGGGCGGCGAAGCGGGAGAAGCTTTTGAAAGAGAAAATCGACATGACGGGGTTCATGGTTTGGTTCATCGAGAATTATCCTGAGAGCTTTGAGGTTGCGAAGGAGAAACCGGGATTCCATCTGGGGAGAGCATGAATATCCTGGTCATCTCTCCGCATTATAATACTTTCATAAAAGGTTGGGCTGAATCCATGGCAAAATTTGTCAATAGTATGGATATAGTGGTGCGTCACAATTACATGGTAGAGATATCAAATTACTTTTCAAGTAGCTACTTCGAATATTTGAAGAAATACACGCGGAAAAACATCGTCGATTTGAGAAATATACCTCCTAACATCGAAGTTCAACTAATTTCGATGCTTTATTTCGTTCCTGATGGCAGAAATAAGTTCTTGGGAAATAGGATGGCGAGGAAAGTCGAAAAATTTCTTATGAAAAAGAAATCGAAATTTGACCTAATTCATGCGCATTTCACATGGCCGTGTGGATATGCTGGTTTGGTACTAAAGAAAAGATTTGAATGCCCTCTGGTCGTAACGATACATGAGAACCAAAACTGGTTAATTAGGGAATTTGATTCCAAGAACAAGAAAACATATGAAGTCTGGAAGAATGCCGATGCTTTAATAAGAGTTAACAAGCGGGATGTGCCTCTACTTTCCCAATTCAATTCCAATATATATTCAATCCCCAATGGATTTAATTACAATAGGATAAAGATTATAGCAAAGGATGACGCTCGGCAAATTATTGGTTTAGATAGATCTTTAAAGCTTCTTTTTTCTCTTGGATTTCTGATTCCTCGAAAGGGATTTCACTTCTTAATCGACTCAATAGGAAGAATTCTGAAGAACGACAAAGATATCAAATGCGTCATAGGTGGTAGCGGACCTTTTGCAAAGGAACTCCAGAAGCGAATTCGCGAACTCGGCCTCCAAGATCATGTGACATTGCTCGGCTTCATCGACGATGAGGAACTTCATTTGTGGATGAACGCCTGCGATCTCTTTGTCATTCCGAGTCTATCCGAAGGCAACCCCACCGTCATGTTCGAAGCCCTCGGCTGTGGGAAACCTGTCGTCGCGACGAGAGTCGGCGGAATCCCTGAGATCATCACTTCGGAGGATTACGGACTTCTCTGCAACCCCGGTGATCCAAAAGACCTCGCGGAGAAGATACTCATCGCCCTCGACAAGAAATGGGATCATGAAAAAATAAGGAAATACGCGGAGCAGTTCACATGGGACAACATCGCGAAGCAGGTGATGGCCGTGTATGAAGAGGTGCTGAGGAAGTGAATGCGATGCGCGTCGCAATCGTCACGCATTACTGGAAGAACAGCCCGGGCGGCGGGGTGAAGACTTTTCTAGTCAATTTGTACGAAGCATTGAGGGACAAAGGCGTTGATGTGCGTGTCGTGTTCAAAGAAGGAGAGGATAGGGAGAATGTCAAGGTGCAGGGGAGCAGGTTTCTTTTTCCTTTTAGGGCATTTTTCAAGCTTTTCAAATTGAAGCCAGATGTGGTGCACAGCCACGGCACTTGGTACTGCCTTCTCGCTGGCGTTATCTACAAGAAATTCAGAGGGGTTCGACTGGTGCACACATTTCACACAGAGCCGACAGAAAAGGAAAAGCTGAATCTTTTTGCTCGATTCTTCATGCAGTATCTAATCAATAACGCGGACTGTGTCACATTCGTGTCGGCCCGGTTGAAAGAAAAAATCGAGGAGATCTACGGCTTGAGATTCGGTAGAACAGCGGTAACCCATGCTGGCATTAGAGCGGTGAAAATAGGCGATGAGGAAATCAATGCCTTCCGGGCAAAATTCGGCATCAGGCCAGAATCTTTTGTGTTGCTTGCGCTGGGTCTGACCGCTCTTGAAGCGAAAGCGAAAGGGTTGAAACTTCTCATTCAATCGCTCAAGAAAGTTCGACAGATTCATCCAAATATTCAGTTAATCGCAACACGCGAAGGCAAGTATGCTAGCGAAGTGAAGAATTTTGCCAAGGAGATCGGCATGGACGATATCGTTGTGTTTACTGGTGATATCGAGAGCCCAATGGTGGCTGTTGCCGTGTGCGACATTTATGCGCACATTGTTTTTGGGGAGGGAGGTCTATCTTTGTCTATTTTGGAAGCGATGGCGATGGGCAAGCCGATTATCGCCTCTAGAGTTGGTGGGATTCCCGAAGCGATCCAGCATGAATATAACGGTCTTCTTGTTGATAATGAAGAAAATGAGATCTGCGACGCAATCATCCGGATGATGAGGAATAAGGAGTTCGCTGAAAGGTGCGGGAGGAATGCGCAGAAGACTGTGAAAGAAAAGTTCAGCTTGGAGGCGATGTCATTTGAATTTTTGAGAATATATCAATAATCTAATCTTTTGATTTGACGTTGTGATTGGCTATGTTCAACCATTCGCTGCAATTACATCAATTCGTTGATCTCTCTATGACAAGGTATTTGAAAATCTGCAAATTTCGTTCATAATCGCGCCGTATATGATTAAATCTAGAGAACACACAGTAATCCGATTCTTGCAGGAATTCTAACTAGTGCGATGAGCGCGTTAATGGAATTTTTCAAATTCTGGAAAAAACCAAGTCGCATTTTTATCGAATTTTCCAAACATATTCATGTATTATGAGGCAAGCATTTTAGGAGAGACCGCGTGTGCGGGTTAATTCCGTTAGGACGGTTGCAATGCTTCAAACATGGCACTATTTTGGAATTCTAATCAGAAATGAAATGTATTGGCAAGCATCTTCAAATAAATATTCACAATTATCAATTAAAATCACTTTCCAATCGATATCCGTAAATAAACTGTTTTCATCTCTTCCTGCCCCCTCTCCCCCTCAGAATTGATCGTATTTATTAGCCCAAACAAGGATTTGTCCTCATTACACTTTCGACTAATAGACAGCTGGTGACCCCCATCACAGCTATTTGCTATAGCAGAGAGGGAAAGCGAATATCCCAAACTAATAAATTTCCTTCTTGCTATTGTGAGTACGTACCTCTCTAGCCACGTGGTGTATCTTCGCAGAATACTTAGAAGTTCAATTATGCTCTAGCTTCCGTTAAGAGATAAGAGGCGATAAAGTGTTGAAGCACTCAAAGATTGGTCTTATATTGGTCATCATTGCTTCAGTCATAGGAATTATTTTTCTGCCCACATGCCCTGGCAATTTTTATGATCCAAGTCATTATTATAATTTGTATTTACCGGATTTTGGTGTCAATTCCGATATTTCTGTATTACCGAATGCGTTCAGGACGCTTCAAACAATGTATACTCTTGACAAAATGATGCTCGTTGTAGCACAAGACAATCCGCTATTATTTCACCAGATCTATCATGTTATATCACCGTTATTTAACTTTTTTGCTTTTATTCTTTTTTTCAGTGCGATTAAAGAATATAAAAAATATCGAATTTTTTTGGGAGGTTTATTTTCTTTGTGCATCGGCTGGAATTCGCTTGCATTATTATTGGGCATGACCGTTTTGTTTTTCATAATCTTCCCTAAACGAATTGAAAGTAAAATCGCGATGATTTTGGTTTTTGCAACAATTTCGCTCTACTGGCATTCGGCTCATATGATCTTTTTCATATCCTCAATATTTCTATTACTTGGATTTATCCTCTCACCCAGGATATCATCGGAAAAGAGAGTTCCGAGCCACGAATATTTAGGGAACACGTTGATATTGCTGACCGTTATTTCAATTGCAGTCTGGATATATATTAGGGAGATTCCTTTAATATCAAATTTGCTTAAGATCTCTTATTACTTGGACCCATCCACAATTTATCGCGGTCTCTTCTTAAAAGGTTCATTCGTCAACCCACAATATGCATACAATTTTGTTTCCTTCGTGCCGGAAATCGTCATAGATTGCACAAGATATCTCTTATACCTACTCGTGATCCTTTCGGCGATCTTTGTTACAGTAAAGATCTTTCTAAATCGGAATGGGGAAATGCATGAAATTATTGGTGTTTCTTTCCTTGGTGGTACTGTGGTTTTTCTCTTTCTTTATTATGTTGCTACAGAGTCCTTCGGGCCTGGCCCGATCATCCTTTTATTATTGCCTTGGTTGCTTGGTTATGTAATTTGTCGCTACAGATTTTATAAAAAGAAGAGAGTTAAAAGAGACATTATTTTTCTATCTTTGTTTTTCGTAATCACGGGATCCTTGCTGGTAACCTCTATATTCGGACTTTACAATGCGTCTGAGACCAATCCCCAATTAAATGAAGACTTTACAAATTACTTCAACCCATCCGTATGGCTTGCTAATCATGTGGATAATGTCACGGTATTGTCAGATGCAAATACAATGGGATACATCGCAATTTGGTACGGAAAATATGGACTCTATGAGAAAACAAATATCTATTTTAGATCTATCGGAGAAAATTCTTATTCAAAACTGATGAATGGTACGGCGTCTGCTTACAAGTCTTCTGACACCATGTTTATGTACAACTACGATCTCTTTGATAAACACCTCTTATTTGAATCCCTGCAATCTTGGAATAAATATGAGCCACTACCACCATCCATAGCAATACGAAATGATCTAAACGTTGTATATAACAGCCGCATCATCTGGATACTGAATTGATCATAGTCTTTGGTCTTGTACCCTCGATCATATTATATCGTCCAAATTTTATTAACAACTTAGATGTAACAAGAACAAAAATCGTAGTAAGGTCGTTCCGGCCGAGAGCTTATATTACAATCTCTAATATTTATCGAGAAACATTATTACAAATACCCGTATGAAAAATTATTTTAGTAATCCTATTGATCTGAATTTTCAATAATATCCAACATTGCGGTAGCTCACCTATAATGAAAAATAATCTAATGTGTCGTTCAATCAATTCTCAAAAATGTTCGAGTCTCCTTGATAAAAATTATTCTAGGAATGATAGACGCTAAGATAATAATACCAACAGAACATCCTATGCGACGCTTGAAAATTGTAATAATGAGGTGTTCAACTTGGCAGAAACGGTCTCGACGAGGCTCCCGCCGAAGATCATAAAGATGATGGAAGCGGAGGTGAAAGCAAAGGGTGTCATCCTGAGCTCGTTATTAAAGGAAATCATCAAGGAGCACTACGGAATTGAGACATCTAAGCAAGAACAGAAATCATTTCTTTTGAATCTTCAAGAGGCGATCGATAAGCTTGGCGGAGCGAAGATGTCATCCTCTAGCACCGAGGTCGCTGCGCTTGGTCAGACAGCAAGGTTGCACCCATCATAGTTCATCATAATATATAAAAGATGAGGGGTGTGCCCGAAAAATCGAGGCATTGACAAATCCATAGAATCACGCTCTTGTAATGAATGGATCGTCAAATTTCTCACCATAGTTTCGGAGGCTAATCACTGCGTCTCTCCTCGTCCTCACCCTCTATCTGCGGTAATCATATTGCGATTCTGTTCTTTTTTTTTAACTCTTTCCTATCGATTCGCATTTTTCATACGAATATCAAAAGCCAGCTCATTGAGCATGAACGGGCACTGTCGACCAGCCTTATAAGATCTGTTCAAAAATAAGTTCAAATCATTTGGTGCAGCATGCCCGCTCTCGTCTCACTCACCAAGCACGCATTCTAATCGCACCTCATGCTCACTCAACGATAGTTCTTTCCTCACTTCATCCTCACCTTCTTCGCACTCCACGGCGTTGAGAAGTTCCATGGTCGAAGTAGCCCCATCCCATGAGATCCTATCATTGACGGAGCGGGTCTTGAGTGGAGAACACTCATTTGTGCAAGACCTTCACTTTAAATCTGGAATAAAAATCAGCGTTCAAAGAATGCCATCAAGCCCTATCGCTTCCCATGTTGCCAAATATGTCACAAGCTTGAGAGCCAGATCTCATACATCCATTTGATTTCAAGGTCGCAGCAAATCTTGATCCATTCTCTGCCCGGATTTTCAAAAACCTGTTTCGCAGTTTCTTTACTCACCTTTCTTCTTTGTCTGAGGATGTCCAGAACAATGCTCGCCGAGTACTTCTTCGCAAGATCTTCTATGATCGGCTCTAATTCCTCTACCTTCAATGCTCTCATCTCGATGCTTCTCACCCACTTCTTTGGTTTCATCGGTTCAAGTGATATGTCATCGTAGATCAAAGGAGCGTACTTGTAATAGTTTTTCCAGCCAAGCTTGACCTTCGCCACCGCCTTATAAACCGGCACTCCGTTTCCCAAGAGCTTCTTCAACTCCGCTATCTTTCGCTGCGTTTCTTCGCTCGGCTCAAGCATAGACTTGAGTTCTTCTAATTCACCTATAGGCTTTATCGCCAGCGGCGGATTCATAGGAATTCACCAATTTGATCAGGGAGCTAATTCAATTAAACTTTTTCCCCGCACGACACTTCGTATCAAGCTATCGGCTACTTTGACAGTATGAGCCGCACGAGTGATGATCACCACCGCTCATGGGCATGAAACCTTCTTATGAACTCGATATCGAAGAACCAAAATCTGTGTTGTTTCGGCGTCCCCAGCACTTACATCACATGAAAAATGATCGGAGCACCCGCTCAGATATCTTCTGGCCCATCTAATGCACTAGGATGACCTCTTCCAAGCAACATTGATACAGATCTCAATGCCCTCGATGTGATATTATGGAGAACCCTTTTTTCAAAAGCTGGTGGTATTCTTGCTTCGCAAAAAACTAGTATTTTCCACGAGACAAAATTTCGAGTGACTTGAACTGCAATTGATTTTCTATTGGTGATAGAAGAGACATATCATCAGAAGTAAGCGGAAAAAAAATGAAAAGTCTTCATCATTGAAGGTTAATATGCTCCGCCATAAAGTATTCACCATTGGGATCGAGAATGGCTTGAGCGAACCATCTTGCAAATCCATGACCATTTCCTTTTCATCATTTATTGCAAATCGTTCTCTCGTTCACAAGGCAATTCTGGCGTCTCTGATGATTCATAGATTCATTCCACGCCATACGCTCCAGGTCCATTATGAAGCTAATGATCTCCCCTCGCCTTTCTTTAGGCGCTGAGCTGAATATCAAGAATTTGAGAACTTGATTGTAGTCACTATAAAACCTAATAACCTTCGCCAATGTCTTGATCTGGTCAGATCCCTGATCAATGATCACGGATGACACTGAATACACGATATTTTTGGTGTTTTCGTAAGAATTCTCGACAATGGCGTTCAATGTGTCGATTTTCTTTATATACGAGGACACCAGATTCTTATAGAAATTCCGTTCAAACTCAAGGCTTACAATTTGACCCTTGAGGAACGAGTTCTCTTGTTTGAGTCTCTCATTTTCCTTTTCAACTTCGGATAATTTAGAAAATATGTTAATCGGGTTGAACATGCCTTCAGCGAAACACCTTAGCCGATCGTTGCCTGTTCTGAATTTGAATTTCGAAACGCTCATTAAAGACTTAGATGAGGGATATGGAATAGTCATTAATTCTAATGCCGATCCAACTCTGGCGCCAAGGGGCATGACAAGCGTCACGATAATACCGCAAGCAAACTACTACGACTACCCAGAAAGAGGAACAAAAGAATATACGAAATGGGAGGGGGAGATGGCTGAAGCACTTATATGGAAAGCAGAGAACAGCATACCCAACCTAAGCAAGCACATAATAGTCCAGGACGCCACGACCCCAAAGACCCTGGAAAGATATATTTCAATGCCTGAGGGAGCCCTATACTCCTTCGAACAATCAGTAGGAGTCAAGAGGCCATACTTCAAAACGCCAATTAAGGGATCATATCTGGTCGGCGCGTCAACCTTCCCAGGAGGAGGAATAGAAGCCGCCGTAATCTCCGGAATAATATGCGCAAACGACATATGCAACTGGAAAACAAAAGCATCATAGCAAACAACGATATCCCCAAAGACATGCTACCAGTCGTGATTTTCACTGCACCCTCTATTTCTTCTCTTAAGAGACATCAAGGGAACTGAAATGGTTGACAAAGAGTTCAAATTAACATTAATATGGTGCTCTTGAGAAAGAAATAGTCAATTCTTTAAATGTTAGCCACATAACATTAATGATGAAGTGGGAAGTTAACATGTATGATATTATTGTTGGAGCTGGACCAACAGGTTTAACAGTGGCTATTCATTCAGCAATTTTGGCTTGCGCACGCTCGTTTTAGAAGCTTTACAGAAAGCGGGAAGTATGGCAATTCTCTTCTTAATATTTCATTAGAAACTTTGCTTTCGAACATAGGTGGTTAAAAAATGGGAATAACTAGTTTTTGCCTCTTTTATGTTTGGTGTAGATTACTGCTATCGCCACTATGGCCATTGCCATTGCCACTGAGACGCCAATTGAGAGTATTTCTATTGGCAGGCTTGGCATTGAAAACGGGTTTGACGATGATGCTTGCCATATGTTCGTGTTGGTCGCCTTGTAGGCTAGTGAGGTTGAGCCTTGAGTGAGGCTTACCTCGAGGAGGATTCCTGTTTGTTTGTCCCAGCGGTAAGTGATCTGTCTGTCTTCTGCGGTTTGAGTTGCATAGACATAGGTTCTGCTTGCTCCAGCATATGTTCCAACCGCTTCCCCGGCGATTGTTACGCTGTCGTTTGTTACTAACTGAATGGTGTCTCCTGTTATCGAGTTTGCCGGAATGATTATTTGGAAGGATGCGTTTCCAGAACCGCTTGCAACGTCAATAGTCCACATTGTCATTTGTTCTGTTCCATCGCTCATGTGCATAGTCATGCTAAAAGATACCGTTGTTCCGGATATGGATGTGCACTCTGCTTTAACCCAGCTAGGCATGTCCGATGGAGGAGCGTTGCCGCTAACAGCCAGTTCATACTTCATCCACTGGCCAACATTGATGCCTACCTGCGTTTCTGCATGAGCAAAGTTTAGGCAGAGCAGAAGCGCCACGATAATAATTCCAAAGGCGGTTATCTTCATGCCATTGTCCCCCCATCACCCGCGTTTGACAATTATGGCTGCTATTACGGAAGCCACTGCCACAATCGCTATTGACAGTATCAGCCACCAGTAGCTCAATATGCCCGTCAAATCGACGCCGCCAGTACCTCCGCCGCCTCCACCGCTTAAGTGCGTTGTTAACTCGTGGAAGCTGTGGTGGTACTGCACATAGATTTGGACGTAGCCGCCGACTTGGCTTATCTGAAAGTCTATAGGCTGGTTGTCCAATGTAACTGTGACAGACGAAAGAGAACTAATCATATCGACAGGTATGGTTATGTTTGCTACGCCAGTTGTTCCATCCGGACCGCCAACGTTAACCGTTAAAGCCATACTTGTGGAGTTGAAAACAACGCCAAGCACAGAAGAATTTGTTGAAACATACATTGTCTTGTTAGACCATTGAAGCGTCATACGAATCCACCCTTCAGGCAAAACAGAAACAAAAGCGTTCAAACCAGTCGCCGCAGCCTCAAGACCATCAGCTACGCCGTCGTCATCGGTATCCGCCATTGTTGGATTTGTTCGGAAAACTTTTACTTCAACACCATCGCTCAACCCATCTCCGTCACAATCTTCACGCCCATAGTACGTTCCGTAATTGATTTCTTCTAGGTTTGTTAGTCCGTCCCCGTCATAATCCTGGTATATGTCCGTGGGGTCTAAAGGGTTGAGGAAATTCCCAAGTTTATCATTGAGTTCTTCAGCATCCGATAGACCATCTCCGTCTGTGTCTGGATTAGGCGTTATGGGCTTGCTGAGGTCTATTAAGTATGGGGCACTCAATGTGGTAGGCGAGAAGATTTTGATATATGTTGCAACTGAAGCGTTAACTGACGACCACGTTAGCCTATATCCGTCGGTGAGAATGACGCGTTTATCGCTTCCGTCTAGGTTCACGACCATTATGTCGTTGCTAATGGAGTGATACACCACACAGCCACTTTCAGTTATGGTGCCGTTAAATTCAGAATAAGTTAGCATTGTTCCGTTGGAGGTCCAACTAATAAACGCGGCGATTCTCCCATTAGAAGTATTTGTGACCTTCGTCGGCGGTTCAGCACCATTTATATCCACAACCCATATTTCGCTTCCAGTAGCATAGGCTATTTTGTCATTTAACGGAGAAACCTTCAAACCCGTAATCAGTTCGTCCATCCCTTCAAGTTCTAAAACCAGCGATTTCTCACCTGTGCTTAATTGATGCTTCCAAATGTAACTTGTATACTCATATTGGCCACTGGTCCAATTATATACGGTCTCGCAAGAGGTGTAAACCAGTGCACCATCGCTGGTTACATCAATAAGGTAAGGATTTCGTATATCAGTCACTGCCGTACTATTAGGAAATGTTATAAAGGATGGACTGGTTCCGTCCAAGTTTACAGAATATATCCTTGGACGCCAATCAGTGTTTGGAATTGTTACATAGAATATTTTTGTTTCGTCTGAAGAAAAGGCAAAACTAACGAGTGTGTCCTGTGAAAGGTCATATCCAACGTCAAGGTCAAAGCTGTGCACTAATGAGCCATCTTCCATGTCAATGATCAACGTATTGACCGGTGTTGCCATGCTTGCGCTCATTTGAACTCTTCCGAAAATCAGCAAATACTTTCCTGAAGGCGACCAAGCAAGGCTCATAGGTTGAATCCAGCCACGGTCAATTACAACGTTGCCTCTTTGGTCCTGCCAAACGCTAACAGGCGGCCAATAAATAAGTCTTGGATTAGCCTCTGCGGTAGGCGCAAAAGCGTTTGAAGCAGAAACCTGGAATAGACCAAGCATAATTGAGGCCATGAGAACGCCCACTACAGCGACAGAGAAAAACTTAGTCGTTGACATGGGTTTCCCTCATGAGTTTTTTAGTGTTTATTATGAAAGCATACTATAAAAAACCTATGCGCCTCAGTTTTGTATAACAAATCCTAAAAATTCATCAAAATTCCAGCTAAAAATTAAAAGCCAAAACCAGCACAAAAATTACAGTAACCAAACTCATTGGCTTGCAGTCTAAAAGCTCCAAAAATCTATTTCTGTCAGAAGAACTAACAGACATCCGATTTGAAATAAGCATAGCCATGCTTAATGAAAACCCCAAGCTGGCTGAGAGGCTTAAAGTCTACTTAAAGTGAGAATGCAGGAGGCTCACTCTTTTCTATTTGGGGTGTTTCTGTGCGTAAATGCCCAAAGTGTGGAACGGAGCTTGAAGGGATCTATCCATTAGACCTTAAAACGTTGTGGGTTGACTTTTGGCTCTGCCCAAAATGCAAAACTGCCTATGAACCGAAAAAGCTCAAACCCATAGCCCACATGGTATAGCCTTTTCTTTCTCCGGCGTGTTTCTATGCCCCTAATCCTATTCGGCATAGATATTGACGTTTGGATGTATAGGGCTTGCTTGGTTAACATGGCCTTGTTCAGCCGTCACCCGTACAGTATTATCTGTGCGAACTCGCTTTTGACAGATGAAAAATACGCTGGACCATCAAGCCTTCTTTGGGATTATGGAAACCTTTGGGAGCCAGCGGACGTTTCAAAATTCTACATTAAGCCACCGCCAATAACCGCTGACAAATTCAATCTTGCAGAGTGAATCAAGCTCACACGTAAATAGCCCCCTTCTTTCTGTCAGGGGGTGAAGCTATGGGAACAATCAGGAGCGAGTATTCTATTGAGTAATTTTAAGCTGCCCTTCAGAGGTTCGTCCACGAAGTTACCGGCATGATGCAGAGGATAGACGAGATACGCGTCCGATCAGAAAGCATTGTTGTCGACTTAGAGTTCAGATACAGCGTCAAAGGCGAGATAATGAAGATCTACGTGTCGTTTTACAAGAGGGATAAGCCAGATTCATGTGGAGAATGGCTGTCCTTCACAGTCGAGCCCAAAGGCTACGTTGACAGCCCCACATAACCAAAATCCATTATGAAGGCGCAAGCGACAAGGCGTACAGCCTGAAAATCCTTGCATGGCAAAAAGTCTTCTTGGAATAGATTTACTTGAGGTTAAAGTTGCTAAAGAAAAGGAGTTGGGAAGAAAGCTAACCAAGGATGAAAAAATGGAACTTTTTGAAAATGAGCTTAAAAAACTGAGAGAGGGTAAGCATAATCCTCAGAGAATAGTCCATGAAAAAGAGCTTGAAAGTTATTTGGCTGATGGGTTGCAGTTTGTTAGCGTAATATCTTCACAGAGAACATTGATAATGAAAGGTTAGTGACAAAAAATAACAATTAATAACATGGTCAAATGGAGGATATATGGAAGTTCTTCTGGGCATATAGTAAATTTATTCAAAGGAGCCAAGTTTTCGAGGATCCTCGCACTCGGACTTAGCCATTTCAAACTGATCTAATATCGCTTGAGCAGGAACCGATTGTACTCCAACCTGAGTGGATAGTATCATCTGTGGATCGATGGGACTGATGAACGAATGTTTCCCCATCACTATTCTATCTGATGCACAGGCTAGCATTGTCGCAGCCGACATCGCCGACTGAGGAATTATAACACGGATATCAGAGAACTTGGTTCTCAGATAGGACACAATAGCTTCAATAGCCTCAGCTGAGCCACCCGGGCTGTGCAAAATGAGATCTAGTGATGGTCCTCTTAAGACCATGAACCACTTCCATCATGCCTTGGATATCTTCCTCAGATATCGATAGTAGTTCGGGATCAACCCTTTCCAGTTGGGTCCATCGCGTTGCATAAGGAATCGTCTCTCTTTTTGTATAATCATAGAGTTTGGCCATATATCGCCGTCTAACCCTATCAAATGGATTTTCACCATCCCTTCTAAGTTCTTCTAGTATCTCACCCATGTGGGCAACTCAATGGCCTCCTCATTCAGCGCTGGCTAGTGTCATTGCTGGAATAAACAATCATCCGTGGCTGCAGGGCGCGCATTATCTGTTGGCCTACTAGATAAACCTCATTCAATCTACAATAAACTGCCATCAAGTCTGCGATCCCTGGTTGGTTCTCAGCCTCACTTATCAACTTCCTCAGCTCCACGTTTAAATCATTTTTTCCCATCTGCATCATACTGCAAAAAAGGTTAGAGTGGTTAATAAGGTCATCGTGCTCTTCGTGTTCTGATTGGATTTAACTAGTTTAATGAAATGAAGATAAGGACGATTTTGAGACTTCTTCGTTACTGTCAGAAATATCGATTTCACAATACTCAACAGATTCATGAATTTCATTCAATTATTTTCTGAAAGCACTCAGCATCTATCTCTCATCAGTACTCTTTCAGATTGAAGGCAGCCAATTGTTCTTCGTGTGGCTATCCCCTTGAAGTCACTTATGAATACATGGCGAAGGAGTTGAACAGAATGTCAGAAAAACCACAAAGACTAAAGATGTGAATTTCATTGCATCCTGCCATCCAAAGCGGCACTAGCATTAAGATCTTATATTCAGATTCACTCACACTTGGCTGTCTGGAAGGTTCTTCAACAAAAAATTGCGGTTGTGGCTAAATTCTAATCCTTGGAGAAATGATTGGTCTCTCAAATTATAATCCAATCCATTCGAATTTAACCGACTAGTCGGGTTAATTAGAAATAAATTATATACTGCTATAAATCATATTGCGTAATTGTGAAAAAATTACAACAATTCAATATGAAACATAAGAAAGACGATAATAACATCAATGGAACGAGCGTATCCAAGAACGAGTCTTTTCTGTTATCAAAGATCAACGAGAAAGAACTTCTGGTCTTTGGTGTGGGCGAAGCTATTTCGCTAACAGGATGGAGCAGAGATAGGGTCTGCAACACGCTAGCTTCTCTTGAAAGGAAGGGAATCATCGCTCGGGTCAGACGGAATGCTTACGCACTCTCTAATGATCTACCAAAAAATATATTCGCCGTTGCGACTGAGGCAATAAAGCCATCTTATATAAGTTTCTGGACTGCCCTCTCATATTACGGATTCACAGAACAACAAGTGATGGTTGTGCAGCTGGTGTCAACTAGACAATTCAGGCCGTTTTATGCAGCCCCTTTCAGATGCGAGGTGGTGAAATTCAAAATCTCAAAATTCTTCGGTTACAGAAAGATCGACAGGTTTGTGATTGCTGAAAAGGAGAAGGCTCTGATCGACTCGCTTTCACGCCTTGATCTCTGTGGCGGGCTGAGTGAATATGCAAAATCTCTGAAGAATGCTTGGCCATCTTTGGACAAAAAGAAGTTTGCTGAGTATTTGATCAAATTTGGCAATAAATCTGTCATATCAAGGATTGGTTTTCTTACTGAGCATATGGGCCTGTCTTTTCCGGAGGCCGATAGGCTGCTTCCATACAGATCCTCGAGCTTCACAAGCCTTGATCCGAGAGCAACGAGAACGAACTGTTACAACAATAAATGGCATATAATCATCAATGCCGAAATCGGAAGAGAGGGATCCGAGTGATCTCCACAGAACAGTTGAGAGAGGCTGCGAGAAAAAATGGGCTGACGATCTATCAGCAGGAGAAGGATTATTTCTTAAAACTTTTCTTATTTTACTATTACAGAAGATATGATGACGTCGTATTCAAAGGCGGAACATGTATGCGGTACCTCTTCGGCCTTGATCGTTTCAGTGAAGACCTTGATTTCAACTTACTAATCTTACCAGATGTCTTCAAGAAAGAAGTGAGAGCGACAATGAGAGTATTGTTGAGTACTGTAGGCATCGAGTCGTATTTCATTAAAGAAGAGGAGTTTGAGAATGCCTACACCTGTGAAATTGGCTTCAACGGCCCGCTGTACAAAGGAACGCCGCTGACCAGGAACAAGATACGCATTGATGCTGGCAAGAAAACGGGAGTCTTGAAAAAACCAGAATGGAGAATGATCATTTCTGAGTATCCTGAGACTCGAGAACATTTTCTCGTTCTCGCAATGAACGAGGAAGAAATGATGGCTGAGAAGATCATCGCTCTGAATGAAAGAAAAAAGGGAAGAGATCTCTACGATGTCTGGTTTCTAATCAACAAGGGTGTTAAGGTAGATGAGGATCTTCTGCGAGAAAAGAACATTTCGACTCAAAAGCTCGAAATATCCATTTCCGAAGAAGAGTACGAACGAGATATGAAGAGATTGATGAAAAAATTCGTCCCTTATTCTCAGGTGCTATGCGATGTTAAGAAGGCTTTGGCAATTTGAATTAGTATCTGTCACTGCGTCGAATTAAAGAATTATTATGTTCTTCCAGGGCACATTATTGATGCAGCACATTTCTTCAATTGCTCGTTGTTGTCTGCGCCGGTTTTTCAATTTACACTCAATGCGAACACATGAAGCCTACTACAAATTGCGAGCATGATGAACATTATGTACGTCGATCCTCAAGGAATCAGAACCAAATACTCAAATCAATCTTCGAAAGTTATTTTTTATTAAGAAATCATGCGAGATGCATGGACCATTCTTCACATTCAGAATCGTCGGTGGATCTTGGTTCTCTCTGGGACGTATTCACAAGAAGGGAAGAATATGAATTGCGCTTCAGAGACAGATACAACCGTTTCCCTTTTTACATGAGTCGATCTCGAGAAATCTTTTCTCCTCTGGTCTCTCAATTCCTTTACGACAGCGGATTTCGTCCTGATTGGCCTGATGGCCATGATTTTGCGGTGTGTCTGACACACGACATTGACCGTATTTTCACGAGTTTCAGCGATATCGCAGGACGTGCTGCCAGATCATTGCTCAAAAAGGAAATCATGAAATCAGGGGTCATGTCCTCTCTTTTGTTTTAAAGAAGAAATACGGTCGTGGAGTGATAAGAAAGATCATCGAAATTGAAAAGGAATATGACGGCAACTCAACTTTTTTCGTCATGGCAACGAATATCGATCCCGAGGACAGCAACTACACCACATTGGACCTCGCGAACGAACTGGTATACATTAAAGATTCTGGCGGTGAAGTCGGACTCCATGGTAGCAAGGGCGCACACAACTCCGTTTCGCTGATGAAAAGGGAAAAGGACGAGGTCGAGAAATGCGTGGGTAAAAACATAGAGTCGTATCGAAATCACTATCTTGTGATATCGCTGCCAAGCACCTGGCGTTTGCTTCATGAGGCAGGTTTTAGTTACGATTGCACACTCGGATACGCGGATTGCGCAGGCTTCCGAAATGGCATGTGTTACCCATTTGAGCCCTATGATCTTGAAAGACAAGATTACATTCCAATGCTCGAAATACCACTGACGGTGATGGACGGCACCGTACTGGATTACATGAAGCTTGACCACGCTCAGGCCTGGACTGTTATCGAGAAATTAATCGAAGAAGTCCGTCGAGTCAATGGCGTTTTTACTGTTCTTTGGCACAACACTTATTTCTCTGGAAAAGATCTTGAACTCTATAAAAAATTCTTGATCGGTGTTCGAAGAAAAACGCATGGCTCACATCCTGCAAAGAAATAGGCAACTACTGGATAAAGTCTGGATATGATAAAGAAGTCAAGAGGATTCTCTCGGAATCTCTTTCGAAATGAAGCGATGTGAACGATCTGATGTCTTTGTGCTCAAAATGATCTGAACCTTGTTTTCACGAGTTTGACCAATTGAGACATGAATGTGTTGATCTCCGGGTAGCCTCTCTTTTGGTGGATAATCCTAATTGAACTCAAAATGGAATCTAATGCAACATCACCGCCAATCTCAATTCGAATCTCATTCAACGCAAGACCAAGTTCCCAAGGAAAATGAGCATCACACCCCGCGATCCCGATTTTCTTGTAATCCTCCGCAAGTTTGATTGCTGCATTATTTTCGACATCAGAGCAGCGACCGTTGAAGACCTCGATCATGTCTACCCTATCCATCGGTATGCGATCTAATTTATGACCCCTCATTGGATGGGGAAGAACGACGAGTCCTCCCTTTTCTTTCACAAAATCGATTAACTCAGCACAATCTCTTGATTTTCTGACTTCTTCAATTCCAAGCGCAATAATGTCACCGCAATCTGTAGCATATTCAATCGCTGGGATGATCCTCAACTTGTACTTCTTTTCCAGCTGCTCTCTCTGTTCAGCGGGCATCAAATAATTGTGCTCGCATAGTGCGACCAGATTGATTCCTCTTCTCCTGCAGAAGTTCATGACAGTTTCGATGGACATGATGGAGTCTACGGATCGGTTCGTGTGCACATGGAACAAAAACGCTGTCCGCGAGGCCATTATGCTCGACTCCTCTCACATCACTGAAGTCTCTCCTGCATTGTCCTTGCCACCCTATAAATCTCCTCGAAGAAAGAGAGGAAAGAAGGCAAGGGGTCGCTTCGCCAGAGGTTCGACCTGACATCGGGATTCAGCAAATCTTTCATAATTGAAGGTATCGCGGATGGGTTCTCAATCGCATGCGCAATCTCACCATCGAACGGCCAGTGAAATTTCACTCCCACCTCATACTTCTCTATTGGCACTATTTCTTTATCCAAAGCCATGTTGACGGCCATTGTTGGAAAATCAACGCCGCAGGCAATCGCAAGATCCAATGAACCCCAAAACTTTGGATTGATTTCCATCAGATAATATTCTTTTGTTCTTCCATCCCTTCTAAACTCCACCATCGCCACCCCGTGCCACTCAAGCGCGTCAAGAAGCTTCTGGCCGAGGGACATCAGTTCCTCATCGAAAATGCTCACAGCGCACGTGCTTGGTCCCCCTATCGCAGGGGACTCCCTTATTCTCTCGTGCATGAATGACTGGATACAACGACCTTTCTTATACAAGGCAAAGTATCCGAAGCCATGACCCTGTATGAACTCTTGGATGAGCGGGGAATGATCTCTCGAAAAGGCATCGTTCTGCCATTTTCTCAGTATTTCAATCAATTCCTTCTCATTCTTGGCGATGGATGGCCTCCTCTTGTGTATTTCATGGCTGCCCTTCACAAAAACGGGATATCTCATTTTTGATGGTAAATCGATTTTTTCTTTCGAGAAATCGACCTCGAAGCTCTCTGGCACCGAAATCCCGAGAGATTTGGCCAAATCGCAAGTTTTCTTTTTGTCAAGGCAGTAATCGACTTTTTCAATCTCAGAAACAGGCGTCCTGCAGTATTTCTCAATTTCTTTCTTGAATTTTGCAACCAGCCTTACTGATCTCGCCCCTATGGGCAAGAGTACTTCGTATGATTTATTCGCAAGGAAATCGAGAAATTCGTCGATGTGGTTCTCATCGAATAATCTGTCATCATACGCGATCGAGTTCAGATACCTCGACATACCTGCAAGGCTGATCTTCTTTCCTATCGCGTCGACGATGAACCCGGCCTTCGACAGCGATCTCACCGCCCCCAGCGTGTGCTTGTAATTCGCATCAGTGATAAGAATCTTGATTGAATTACTCATCCATCACCAAACCGTGTATTGAAATTAGGGGATAAAATTACTCCTTGTCATCTTTGGTGTTTCTTGACTCAATTGAGGAGTTTAAATGTTGATATCTGTTGAAAATGGAGCCCTGTTCGATTTTAAAAGGTTGCATTTTGATTTTATATATCGATATGAAGCGTACGAAGATGGAAATCTTTATTATCTACGGTTGAAATGATAACTTTAGCATAGTATGGAGAAGGTGCCATAGGTAGCGATTGAATGCAAATACCATTGCTAAAGAAGAGATGGGAATGTGTGAATACCTTGTAATGTTTAAGACTTTAACTCCGCTGTGGACCGGAGATGCCGCTGGAGAATGTAATGGATTAAGAGAAACAGGAATACTTGGGAGCCTGCGATGGTGGTATGAAGCTTTGGTACGAGGCTTAGGCGGCTATGTGTGTGATCCTACCGATAAAGATCAGAGGTGCGATTTCGGCAAGAAGAAGTCGGGAGAAACGAAGGATTCTGATCAGGGCATTCATGATGTCATTGATGGTTCAATCTGTCCAGCATGTCAGTTGTTTGGTTGTACGGGTTGGGCAAGGAAATTCAGGATTGAAGTTGAAGGCGGTATCGCTGTTCCAGAGGTTTCTGTGAGAACGCGCAAGAAGCGGAATGGAAAATACCTAACTCGTAAGACCAGCGGTTTAATGTCTAGTGATCCAATCGCCATGAGGGTGGTGCCCCTGAGGAAGATTGAAGAAGACGAATGGATATTGCTCAACAGGACACTGGATATTATTGCTAACTACGGTGCGCTTGGTGCACGCACATCGCAGGGTTGCGGTGTTGTAAGTATAGTGGAGAGTGATCTACCGTTTGGTGGTGGCAGCGTTAAGGATGTGAAATTTCGAGGCCATAAGAAGGCTTCTTCACAAAATCTAAACAATTTCCCGAATATGAAGAATTTCTTCTTTTTCAAGCTCAAGCTTGGATTCCGTGACGTGATTTCGAATCTGATCAACAAAGAAGTCTTCTGGACCCATGCATCAGATGATAAGTTTTTTACTAGGGTACGGGGAAACTGGGAAAAGCTGTGGCAAGATTTTAGTATCTTGCCGATCGCATTTCATGCTAGAGATGCGTTGAGGATTTCGCTCAGCAAGAATGGGATATCAGAGAATGTTCTGGGGAAGATAGGAATGGGTTCTAAATTGTTCGTTTCCCATGGATATAAAATTGATAGCGGAACGGTGGAAATGAGGATCTGGGGTTATGGGGTGGGCAATGAGGTCAAGGACCGCATAAAACATCGTATCAAGAATGCACTGGAAGGTACTTTGTTTGCACACGACAATTTCCTACAGTGTTGTGAACTGGTTGAAGAGAAAGCGGGTGCTGACATACTAGGGGATTGATGTGAGCGATATGATACACGATTACTACCTCAAAAAATCAAACCTCGACACTGGGCTAGAAGCGCTAACATTAAAGAAGGTCGGAGAACTCAAAATGGAAGTTTTGAAGAACGTTTTGGCGAAAAGAGAGGGGAATTTGGGGATTTTCTATCCTTCGAGAAATGATCTCTCGGGGTTGCCAATTAATACCACCTTGACAAAATTCACTTTCACACTGAAAAAGTCTTTCACGAGTAAAAACGAGGGTGAATTTTATCTTAACAAGAAAAAAAATGAGACCAAGATTCATGAAAACCCGATTGTCAGAGATCGATTCACAGGTTTACCAATGGTGAGACCTTCAACATGGAAAGGGCATTTGAGATTTGCGGCGGATAGGGTAGACTGGGATGATGGTGAGAAGGAGAGAATTGTTCGGAGGCTTTTTGGAGCTGGACCTGAAGATAAAAATATGTTAAGGGGAAGACTGTACCTCTACCCGACATTCTTTGAGGAAGAAGCTGATTATGATGTAATTACACCTCTCTCGCGGGATTCAAGAAAACCTGTTAGAGGGCCGATAGGAATTGAAGTCATGAAGACTGGAAGAAAAGGAAAATTCTTCCTTCTGTATTTACCGTATCCTCGTGGCAATGATTTCACTGAAAAAGAAGTCCGCGATGATCTGAAATTTGTCGCTAAAGCCCTGACTTTGATGTTTTACACTTACGGTTTTTCTGCAAAGAAGACCTCCGGATTCGGTGTAGTTGAGGAAAAATTGGAAGATGGTGAATTATGGGTTCGTCGCAAGACCTGCGATCAAGGTATTTGTAAGAAATGTTTTTCAACATTGTTCGATCTAGAAGCTAGAATGGAGGAAATCTGGCAATGAACATGACGAAGAACCCCATCGAGGTCATAAAGGCGAAGAGAGAAGAGATCTTGATGGGAGAGATTGCGGCGCTTCTTCATGATATAGGAAAAATGCATCCCGATTTTGTCAGACATCAATCGATCGAAAAAATTGGTCAAGATTTCGATCACGCTAAAATTGATGGTTTCCTAAATAGGGATCTGGTTGAGCTGTTGAAAAAACAGAGGTTAGAGAAATTCAATGCAAACGTGGATACTCTCATCAAAGAGCATCATCGTGGGGAAACCCCTCTCGTGGAATTTTTAAAGGTGTGTGACAGGAAAGATTCTGCTGATGACAAAGGGATAGTAAGAATGAAGCAACCCGTTGGAAATACGATTATCGCGTCTCCATTCGGATATCCAAAGGAAAAGATTGATCTTGAATGTCTCGAGAAAAGATTTGACAATTTACAAAATGAACTCATACGTCTTTTTAATGTTTATGATAATGAATACTTCAATTTGGAATGTCTTAGAAGAGATATTATCAGGGCACTTGAATCATCATTTTCACACTGTCTTGGTGAAACAAGAATACCATCAAATGACGTGACGTTGTTCGACCATTCTTTTTCAACGGCATCGCTCTTCAAATCTTTACTGTGTGCGATCACACCTGGAGAGAAAGTTAACGCAAAAAATGCACAATGGCGTTTGTTCGGCTGTAGATGGAATGGGATCGAATTCATCAATAAGGGAAGAAAGGCCGAGGACATTTTAAAGAGAAGCGAGATTATAGAAAGCATAAGGGGCGAATTGAAAAAGAAATTTGAAGACGAGATTCCGATCGGCAACGCGATATATGAAGATCTTGATGGAATTTTCTTCACTTTTCCTGCTATGGACGACAGTGGCATGACAGAGAAACTTGCTAAAACATGTGCAGAAGAGGCCCTCACGATCATAAAAACTCAAAGTGGAGAGGAAATCTGGCCTTTTTTCTTGTTGAGTGAGCAGTCAAAAACCCTAACAATTCTTGCCAAAGAATTGAAGATCGCATCTGAAAAGATGAATTTTCCCAAACTGAATCCGATATTAATCATTAGAAGAAATGAAGAGCAAAAAGAGTTGGTGAAAGAATTAGACTTCTCGGTCAATTCTGGAGATTTGCGTAAAGGAACTGTTGATGAAACTGAGAAGGACATTTGTCCTGTATGTAGGTTAAGGACGAAGCGAACTATTGAGGAAAGATGCGCTATTTGCGAAGAGAGGAGAAAGGGACGGTTGCAAAACTGGATTGAGGACAGAGAAAAGACGATCTGGATCGATGAGGTTGCTGATAAAAACAACCGCATCGCACTGATCTCTCTCTATTTTAATATCAGTATGTGGCAAGATGGAACGATGGTAGGGACGATTTTTTCGCAGAGCTTTGAGGATTGGTATAATGGAATGAAAGATGAAAAGACAACTCCCCAGTTATTGAGGGAAGCGGGAGTGAAGAATGAAATTCGTCCTGACAAGAAGTCCGTATATGAGTTGCTACATAATTGCGTCGATGGATCACAAGAGTGTTCAGATGATCGAGCCGCAACAATCTTGAACACTTTTTTTGAGGAAGTCAGCATATTAAAGAATTATCAAAACCATCTCAATAACATTAAGGAAAGGATCGGTAAAGATAAGATAAATGAGAAAGATCTAGCCACCTATCTTTTCACTCAGAATCCCTCTCCTGCACGGCTATACAGAATTTGGAAAGAGACAGAGGAGTTCTTTGAAGTTCTTCTTCAGGAAATAAGTCAAAAGATCTATTCGCACAGTTGGAAAAGAATTGCTTTCGTTATCGAGGATTCCCAATTTATAAAAAAACCCAATGAGAACTCAGTATGCATCGGAGGCATCGAGGGACTTGAGCCAAAGGACATTCTTTTGTTCTATGATTCAGATGGACAATTCTATACGATCGAATCGCTTGGCAAGTACAAATACGGCGGCCTTGAGGGCGTTAAGGCAGTTAGAGATGCCCTTACCGAAAAAGGACTGAATCGACTCGTGCTAGAGTCTGATCAATCGATTGATCTGTTGAAAAATTCAGCAAAACCTAAGAACCAAGAGTTCGAAGAATATTATCCATTTATCGTTCTGATGAAATCTCCGTTATCAATGCGTTTTCTTGTTCCTGCGAGTGACTCGATGAAAATCATTTGCCTCATAGCCGATTTATACGCTCAGAGATTCCAAAAGGTCATCGGAAAGCTTCCATTGTACGTAGGTCTCCTCGTGGCAAAGAGAAAATTCCCGCTTTACGCTCTGCTTGAAGCAAGTGAAAGGCTGTTCAGGGATGAGAAATTCAGGGAACAGGTCATGATGAGCCCATGGTGGCTTAGTGGTAAGGAATTTGCGAATGACTATTTTGCCTATTACCCAGTGAGAAAAACCAGTATGGAAAAAAGATATACTCTTGACGATCTCGAGACTTTAGCTTATGACAAGACCTATGCTTTATACCCAGGCTACTTTGACTTTGAGTTGCTCCTCAGCACAGCCGATGTGCGCAACATAACTTATGAGAATGGAAGGAGAGCTGGCGAGGATTACAAGTTGTTTTCCAGGAGACCTTACTATTTTCATGAAATTCAAGACATAAAGAGACTCTGGGACATATTGAATAACAACCTTTCAAGCACCCAGATAAACTTCATCGAGGAAAGTCTCACAGGCAAGTTGCGGGACTGGAAAAATCTAGAGGATTCGAACAAGATGATAGTTTTCAGGAAATTTGCAGAGGTTGTATTAAAAGACGCTTTTGGAAAGAAGTGGAAGGAATTTGATGAAGTGACGAGGTGTTTTGTTGTGAGATCGGCCATAGATGGGCTTCTGCTCGACACGATTGATCTTTTTAAACACACTGTGAAGGAAGGTGGTGAATGAAATGGTGGTGTGTGTGGAATTGAGAAAAATCTATGGAAGGGCGCTGGATCCAATACATGTTGGATCTGGTGGGTACAGGCTCGGGAGGGCGGATAATACGATTGTGAGGGATCCTGCCACTGATCTCCCAAAAATACCGGGAACATCATTAGCAGGCGTAGCAAGAGCTTTTTATTTCCTACATCAACTCGAGTGCAATTGCTCTGATAAAACTGATGAAAAAGAAAAGAAAGAATGTGTTGAAGAAGGAGTCAGCAATGTTTTTGGCGACGAAAGCAAAAAAGGCACCATTCGCTTTTATGATGGGCACGTGATCTTCTTTCCTCTCTCTTCCGTCCAAGGTACGGTGTGGATCACAACAAAGGATTTGCTTGAGTACTGGTTTATTAACAAGAAAGATTCTAATGTACGGGAATTAAAAATACCAGAGGTAACTGACAAAGCTATTGCCCTTAAGGGATTGAATTCGGTGGAGTTTCTCAACCTCGGATGGTTGTTGCTCGAAATTGGTGGATTAAGTCAACAGCTCGTCTTAGGGGGAGAGGTTGATGACTGGGTGAGAAGAGTAGTTATGATCCCGGAGAAACTCTTTTCCCAGATCGTGAACGATAATCTTGAGGTGCGCACCTCAGTGAGAATCGACCCTATGACGGGAGCAGCTGTAGACCGTGGGTTATTCACTTACGAGGCGATTCCGAGGGGAACGGTGATCGGATTTGAGGTTGCATGTGAAAAAATCAGAAAGCAAGTACCTGATATTGAAAAGGTAATGAATGCAGTGAAACCGTATTTCAAGCTCCTTGGTATCGGCGGAATGGGAACGAGGGGCTTCGGAAGATTGGAGTTATTCATTGAAAACGGGGGTGGTGGGGCTGCCCAACCTTGATTACCTCTGCATGAAATGTTCTCAGGAGTTGAGTGCCATTAACGATTCGGCGTTGGAAAGCAATCTCAGGAAAGCGCTTGGGATTCTGCGAGAAGACGGTGTTTACGCGATGTTCCTGTGGCTTGAGAACAAGGATAACTCTAAAGAGATCATCAGGAAACTTGTGGAGTTATTAAATGAAGATGATATAAAAAAGATTCTTATTACGACTGGATCTTTTCCTCAGGGTAATTTCAAAGATTTGTGTTTGAAATTAAGAGAAGTTGCGCAAAACATAGACAAATTGTTATTCGTAAAGAAAGTGCTTGAGCGTACTTTAACCTATGGGGCTATATCATGCAAGAATCGGTGAAACGGATGTGGAAAAGAGCTAATGTGGTATTAAAATTAAAATCTCCGTTACACATAGGATATCTCCCGTCCAAGGGTTCCGTGATATCGCCGACCCGTTACTATGTGCCGGGCCGAAATTTCTGGGGGGCCGTCACGAAGAGAATCACGGAATCGATTTGGGGAAATCTTAGATCTGAAGAAATTGGAGGAAAATATAAAGAAATTGGTCTTCAGGTTGCAAAAACGTTCAGATTCTCCTACTTCTATCTTTTCGATGGAGATACTCTATACCTCCCCCGATTCACCGAAAATGGATTGAGATATGGGGCAGGCGAGAAAGGAATAACGAGATTTGAATTTGAGCGGAGATTTATCGGAAGCGTGGTTTCAACGGCGATAGATCATGACACGCAGGCTGCGATGGAAGGCAAATTGCATGAGATAGAGTTCATAAACAACAAATATCTCGATTCAGGCGGAAAGGTGAGGGATTCGAAAATTGCAGGGTGTATCTGGATCAAGGAAGATGAAAAGTTTGGAGACAAGGAGATCATGTTAGATAGAGAAGGGATTTTTATTTCTGATGTGAACGTGGTGGAGGAATTGATTATTGGAGGAGAATCAAAATACGGTTTTGGACACGTAATTCTGGACTCGATCAATAAGCAAGAGCTCAAAGATTTCCTCCCTGCATTATGGCAGGATCCAGATAATATCAAATTGAATAAGAGCAGCTATACTCATTCGATTAGTCAAAATGAAAATGTTTATTTGCCTTCCCATATGAAATACGGCGGAAAAGTGAGATTTAAGGGCGAAATAGAGCTCATTTCTGGAATTGGTTATTACTATCCGACCAGTCATCTCACTGAGAGCGTTGTATCCAATGCCGCCTCGTCTGCCTGTAGTAATAAGTCAAGTAATACATTAGCAAATCCGGAGTGTTGTATAGCCCCAGGAAGCAAACTAGAATTAGAGAATGATCTTCGTCTGGTAAGTTGCTGGGACGGCGTTCTTAGGGAAAATTCTAATCGCACAGGTGAATGATCGAATCACTCTCATTCTCTTCATAATCGGATAAGAGATTGGTTTTTAGTGATCGGGAAAGCCATGCTATATCAGTGCCTTGATTTATCTTGCGGTTTCACATGATGCGTCACTGTTTCATGCGTCACTGGTGTTCTTGTCTTGAAAATAATATCTTATATAGGCATTGGTACTTTTGGTCTTGACAACAATGCTAGGTACCAGATGTTAGTGTATTGGTAGGAATTCTACATCGCGGTTTTGGAGGTATCAATACAATGATCATCAATCCATATTATATGGCAAAAACACGATGCGATTTTGTTCATTGCTCCTTTTCTACTCTCGAGAATCATAAGAATGCTCCCGGTGAAGGTTGGGGTGTTTCTGGAAAAATCCATAATTGAAAATTTTGGATAATCTATCAAACTGTTGGCTGGGAAGCGACCATGAATAAGTATCCTCCTGAGAGAACTTATTGATCTTCAAATTAGTATTGAGACAAACTCTGCAGTCTCAATACAGCGTGAATTTGGGAAAGATATGTCAGTGCTATAATAAAAAGGGAAAGAATCTGATAATGGAGCCATGTGGCGAGATCACGAAGCGCTCACGGATTTAGTTTATCTGAGTCTAGATTAAGAGCGGTTGATGAAATCATTTCAAATCTGATTTGATTATCTTTTCATAATTCGCCTCTATCTCTTTCATCAGTATCATCTTGTCAATCGAACCTTCCGATTTCACCATCGCCGCAATGCTCGAGCCCCCTGCCCCCACACCCTACTTGGCCCAGCCGAGCTCATAAGCCTTTAAGCCATCAAATCGGGATTTAGAGAAGTCAAGGTCTGCCGCGAGTATTGGAATTCCCGCTATATTCGAGACCATGCCTCTGATGCTTGAACTTTTATCTTCTAGAATCCACCTGGTCGTCCCAATGGCAACGTGGTCAAGTGATCGAGGCGAAATCGATTTCACGATGTTGAGAACGGCGCCCATCTGCGTTCCCCCTGCCATTAAAACAGGCACATTCTCGGCCGCACCACAAATCAGTCCAGCGGCTGCGGGCATCATGGGATCGCCGACAGCCGTTATCGCTCCAAAGGGATCATCTTTCAGCGATCCGAAGGTAATCCCTGCGGAAGACAGGGCCTCCTCCACCACCTTAATTTTGATGTTATGTGGGTTGTTTGGCATACTCCCACTTTCTTTCCCCTGGCGTCTACTCCTGTTGCAAGAAGTAAAGCGAGGGCGGTCGTCGTCCCGCCGGGAATGCTCTCCCAACGACAAGATAATCAACCACTTTCGACAGCTGAAGCCCAAGCTGGTAAGCCCTCTGAAAAACTTCTCTCGCATTCTCAACCGCTTTACCACATCGAATGTCCCTGCCAAAGACTCCTCCGACGTCAACAAATGGCGTTTTCGGTGGCACTTTAAGGCCGGCGTTGACGACCAGAAATGGGATATCCGCCAGTTTAAGAGCGGACATCGTGATCAATGCTGGCGTTGGTATCCCATCGGGTGTCACCGGCACGCCGTCGGCTAGGCCTTCATTTTAGCGATCTTCTGCCGCGTTTCTTGATCTTGCCTCAGAAGGGATTTGAGATGCCCTAACTCCTCGCCCGCGATTCTTTGAAACATGAAGACATCCTCGTTTTTCTTTTAAAATTCCTGAAAACTCTTAAACCTTTCCAGGTTGCGGCAACGATCTGACGGATACACCCGATCGGTAGGGCCGCGGATGGGTCTGTACTCCCTATTTCGGAAGATTCATACAACTAACAAATCAAAGATTAAAAAATAGTGGGGAGAAGTTAAAAGCCTCCTTTAAACGCCTCTCTCCCCTCACCTTTTATGGTTTAAACCCCATCATCAACCGATGACCGATATCGAGTGCCTCAGCTCGCAATCGATTTCATCAAGAAGGTCATCACCGCCGTCATAGTCCCATGAGTCACTGAAAGGAGCAGTGACAGTGTGACAGAAGCCCGTATACCCGGGTTCCGGATTATGATCAATGATCTCAGACTCTCGTAGATCGCGATCGAACACTTCTATCTCGAATTTCAGCACATTGTGATTGTCGGGCACGTCTATCGTGATGTAATACCGATGGTCGAGTGCCTCGTCATCTGTAACCACGTCGCTCGTATAAGTATGCTCAAATATCCCGTCGTTGTCGAGCTCAACTAAGCTCACAAGGTAAGGATCGCCGTAAGTCCAGAACTCCGCCGTCCCGTCCCCCTGGTACCAATCTATCGAGATCTTGATTTTTCCGTTCCCATGGTCATAGAAATCAGCGTTGTCTCCCACACCATCATTATCTGAATCTCTCCATTCGACCATTGGGTACTGTCGTACGGAAACACATCGGAATTGTCCTCAACTCCATCGCCATCCGACTCCGCCCATTAGTCCGGGTCCTCAGGAATGACACCTTCAGTATCAGGAACGCCATCACCCATCGGAATCCCGGGTCTCGTTGCTTTGGACGGTAAAGACGTATAGCAGGACGATCACTGCGACGATGACTATCGAGATCGTGATGAGAATCTTATTGGATCCTTTCTTCGGCTGACCGGGCTCAGTTATCTTTTCGTTAACTCCGTTCTCCAAAGTACTTCCCTGCGGTGGAAAATGGAAAATTAAGCACTGAATAATTTTCTTCATTAAGAGCGATGATGTCGATTTGATGAAAGATGAGGGGGTACTCTAATCCATCAATCAAGAGACGGAGGGAACGTGTCCGCGGGAGTGTAAGGACCGTTCGGAGTTGAGAGTTTTCGAAAGAAGACGCAAATCAGACAGGATTTGGGCTTCAAAAATTATGCTGGTAAATTTTGTCATATCCTGGAAAGACAGGGCGAATGGATGCCTGAATACTTTAAAAGGATACCACATGGATTCATAATCGGATGGTATCATAAGCTAAAAGCCTTCATAAACAGCCAATCATCAGCGATGCTTGCTTGGTGCCCTCGATGGCACCGAGGTCATGCCAGAAAGTCGATAATAGTCTCAGGGGCGGCAAAAGAGGTTGGTTCGTGGAAGATCTGAAGGGGTAGCGTCGCAAGGTCAAAAACTCCTTACATGCCGATCCTCATGAAAAAAAGTACCGAACGACCGGTCAGCAGATATATTTCTACGTGAGGTCACCTATTTCCGTTTTAGAGAGCTGACCCGGTGAGTACTTCATAACCACTCAGTCAAACGGAAATACAATTCATTTCAGTCGAAGGACCTGAACGGGGTAGCCGGCTCCACCGCTCTTTCAGCGAGAGCCACGATTTTCTCTGCATCAGTGTCTCCAGTATCCACCAACTTCATGAATCCCGATCTGATCACATCCGCTATGCGTTTTCTTCGCTCTTCCAGAAAATCGAAATAATCCATCTCATACCATCTCTCCCAGAGGGCATGATGATTATACATCTCCTTGAGTTTCTGTTCGGTGAACTTCTTTTCGATAACTGGAACGTATTCTTTTGGCGGTCTATCTGCAATCGCGACGTTATCGGTCCACTCTAAAAGGGTATAATTGGCCGTCTGATTGATCGCGTTTCTTTCAAGGATACCTTCACGCTCCAGATATTTCCTGGGGAACAGATGGTGAAGTTCCAGGGAGGACTTTGGTCCCCTCATCGATGGGTCCAGCAGATCATTGACCTTCATCTCGGAAAAAAGCACCGGAGCATTAAGGATCGAAAGGGCGGCGATGTACGCGAATCTCGCAGGGCTTCTCGGGGCGCTTGTTGCGAGTTCGTTTGGAAGCGTGATTTTCCAGAAATCATCGGTGAGAATCGCATCCATTTCTCTCTTCAGCTCCTGGCCAAATTTATCTGGGTCGTCGATATTCCTCAAATACCCCAGATCCTGCTCGAGTCGGCTTTCTGGCGAGGCTGTATACCGGCCGGTAAGAAGTGACATGAACAGCCATGGCGCGATTATTTTTCGGAGGCTTCTTGGTTCCAAACCAAAATCTCTCTTTCCAATGAGCCAGAGGGCGTAAACGAAGAAGATCGTATTGGGCGACGAAATGTAGCTACCGCTCCTGTAACCCGCGTAGATGAGCGTTTTCAGGAATTCGTGCCAGTTCAGAAGGTCTAGTGTATCCTTCTGCGCCTTTTTCAGCAAATCAAGGTTCTTGATCCTCTCCTCTTCAGAATACTCTCTCGTCTGCAGGTTTCTGCCCCTCAGCAGCGAATAAACTGTATCGAGTCTTCCACGCCTGAAGCCTAACGCGATGGCGACGCGAAGAAGCTGGTCTGGGGCAGGTTCAACGAAACGGTTGAAAGGAGTCACAGAAGTCTTTTTAGGACTTCTAGCATCCTCACAGAACTTTTCCAGTTCATCCCTTCCTTCGCTCCAGTACACAGACATAAGGGTGAGTATAAAATCTGACTGGTTGAGGATCACGCCGGCACTGTTTATTCGCACGAAGATTTCAGACATCTCTTCGTCCGGTATGCTCGATGCCAGTTCGAGACATGTGAGGGGATAATTCAACAGGTTATACAATCGGTCTATCGCCTCGTATATCTTTTCTTCAGTTTCGTCGTTTATCTCTCTTTTCTCCCTAAGCCGATTGAGATATTCTTTGACAAGAGCATATTGGCCAGATGAACCTGACCAGACCTTGCTTATGTCAGGTATCCAATCGGGATTTTTGATGATCGCGCTGTCGGTCACCTCAAACTTTCTTTCCAGCGGATTGAAGGCAATGTAGATTCGTCGGGACTCGTAATTCTTCAAAATGATGTTCTTCCCCTTAATAACGGTATAAAGCGAGGTCAAACGTTGCTGTCCGTCGATAATTAGCAAGCGGGGGATTTTTTGTTTTTCTTCAACACCGATTTTCCTTGGAGACTTATCTGTCGCGTTTTCCCAGAAGAGAAAATATCCAATGGGGTATCCCCTGTACATCGAGTCGAACAAATCCCTTACCTTCGTATTCTTCCAGACGAATGGTCTCTGAATATCGGGAAGGGCGATCTCGCCCATCTGAATATCCTCTACTATTTTCTTCACCGTATAATCCACTTTTCTAAAACACACTTGATCCATTCAAATCCCCTGATCCATTCGGGAAAGACAAAGTGTTAAACTCCCACCAGCGTCTTTTTAAAAAAGATAACGATCTCTTGTAATATCAATTTTGGCATTATCAGCATTTTGCCTCGTTGTCGATAATTCCCATCGAAATTTATGATTTCTTAGATAGTTAGTCAATGCGAAATAGCGAAGAATCCGCATTATCGTCAGTTAATAATACTACAAATTTCATTGATGAATCATCGTGTGATTTCTATTGGAGAAGATACTCGCCAGATCATCGTCATCTCAATAGAGCGGTTCAATCACCATTTCGAAATCATGCCGTATGGATGAAGTTCACTATTGTGAACGAAGAGCTTATTTCTCCGATCACAACTATTTTATTTATAACAAAGAGAAGGGTGAGGTGAGATGGTAGAGGTTGAACTCACATTTGGGGTGCCTGATGAAATCATCCCCGTGGTGATGGATAAGTTCAAGGAGGAGAGGGAAAACAACCTTCGCGTCACACTGCCCAATCCTAGACATCCACCATACTACGCAGCAGGCGATCCACGTGCGAACCCAGAGAAGATCAATTTCAACGGTCAGGAATACTGGATATGGCGTGTGACGCCTGGGAAGAAGTGATCTCAAGAAATTGAGACACGAGAAGATTCGATTGGCAATCTCTTCATTGCAAATTCTTTTTCATTTTTGAATTACCTCAATTAAAAAATCTGAAATCTCGTTTCTAAGCATCGGGTTAGGAGTTGTCTGCAGGTAATGAGGGCATCGATGGGCTTAATTGAATGATGTTTCTCACACATCGCCCATGCCATTAACAGCCTCTCCTCCTGAAACTTTGATGTCGTATCGCCCTTTGAGATCCTTTTAACACCAACCTTTAGATTTCTTCATCTTTCCATTGTTTTTCAATCGAGAAGGTCGTTTTTCAAAGGAAAGATTCATTACGATATCTTTCAATTCAGAATTCGGAGGCATTGTTTTTTCTCGGTTTCCAGCCTCTAAAACCAGGAAACCGGTGGAGCGGGGATTTGATGTTGGATCATATCAGCAAAGCTGATAAATGGCTAGAGATTCTTCGCCCCTATCTGCGAAGATTTCGTCGAGAAAAAATAAGCTTTGTCCCCGAAAAATCCGCCCTCTTGATCATTGACATGCAGCGTTTCTTCCTTGATCCTAAATCCCATGCATATCTTCCCGATGGAATTCAAATCCTTGAAAATGTTCGAAAACTACTGCACGCTTATCGCGCATCCTCGCTCCCCATCATTTTCACAAGGCATGCGCTCCTGCGAAAACAAGATCCAGGGGCGATGGGCAGGTGGTGGCGTGATATCATTTTCGAGGACGACGCGATGTCCTCGATTGTTGAGGAATTGAAGCCATTACCTGATGAAATTGTGATAAGAAAAACGAGATACAGCGCGTTTGCAAACACTGATCTCGATCAAGTATTGAGAAATCTCGGCGTCACGCAATTGGTGATCACCGGTGTCATGACACACCTCTGTTGCGAAACAACGGCCCGCGACGCCTTCGTGCGCGATTTCGATGTCTTCTTCGTCATCGATGCCACAGCGACGAGGAATGAAGACCTTCATCTCTCGAGTTTGAAAAACTTGTGCGATGGATTCGCAATTCTTGTCAAAAGTGAGGAGGTGATCGCCTGGTTGAAGCAAAGGAAGTGACGATCATTGGAGCGGGACCCAGTGGCATCGCAGCAGCGATATATCTGAAAAGAGCGGGTCATGATCCTTTGTTATTGGATAAAAAAGGTGCCGGGGGTTTGATGGTCAATGCACATCTCATCGAGAACTATCCCGGTTTTCCTGGTGGTATTGATGGTGTTTCTCTCAGAAATCGTTTTGTCCAACAGATGCAATCTTTTGGGATCTCTGTCATTCAAACAGATGTGAAAAAAATAAGTCGCATTTCTCGGATTTTTCGCATCGAGACAGACAAGGGAATTGATGATTCCCTCGTCGTCATCGTCGCCACAGGCACTCATCCTAAGAGAATAAGAATGAAAGGGACCAAAGCGCTCGAGGGGAAGAAGGTCTTCTACAATTTAGAAGAAGTGCAGGCGAGCAATTGCATTGATGAAAGGATCATCGTCGTGGGCGGTGGGGATATCGCATTCGATTATGCGATTAACCTCCGTGAACGCGGATGCAGGGTGAATATCGTATCACGATCGACGCCGAGGTGCTTGCCGCTGCTCTGGCAGCGAGCGGAAGAAAAGGGAATCGATGTGCTCGTCGGACATTCACCTCTTGAAGTTCTTGAAAGAAACAGCTCCCTCATTCTTTTGTGTAATTTTCGTGGCGAAGTGAAGGAAATCGAGGGAGAAAAGATTCTGATCGCCTGCGGCAGAGTGCCCAATCTCGAGATACTTGATTCGAAGCTGCGAAAAAATCTTGACAGAAAGGGATTGCCAGAAACTGGAATACCTGGCCTTTACCTGGTAGGCGACGTCGCGCGGAAGCGATATCGTCAGATTGGTATTGCGGTCGGCGATGGTATACTGGCCGCTATGATGGCCGATTCTTATCTGAAAAGAGGGGGAATGATATGAGAATCCTTGCGGAATACGGGAATGATGATCTCGCAAAGGTCTATGTTGCGCAGCTGAGGGAAGAGGGGGTTCAAAGCGAAGATTCCCAGAAATTCGTCGTTGAATGCGTCGAGTCGGTTCAGCCACCGATTCCGAGGGAAAAGAAATGGGTTCTCATCGTCTCGACGATGTTTGGGTGTCCAATCAAATGCAAATTCTGCGACGCTGGTGGCGATTATGCTGGTAAGCTGACAGCAGAGGAAATCCTCGCGCAAATCGCTTACATGGTGCGTCGCAGATTCCCCAACGATCGTGTGCCTATCCTCAAATTCAAGATTCAGTTCGCAAGGATGGGAGAACCGTCGCTGAATCCAGCGGTCCTCGAGGCGATGCGTCGTCTTCCTGAGATGTTCGACGCCCCTGGATTAAATGTTTCTCTCTCAACAGTTGCACCGAAGGTTGGTATCGCCGACAAATTTTTTGAAGAGCTCATCGAAATCAAGGAGCGATACTATTCTCAAGGAAGATTCCAGTTGCAGTTCTCGATCCACACAACCGATATCGACAAGCGGGATGAATTGATTCCGATCAAGAAGCGGTCATTTGAAGAGATCGCTGCCTACGGTGATCGATTCTGTTCACCGGAAAAGGGAGATAAAAAAGTGACACTCAACTTCGCACCCGCGGTCGGATATCCCCTCGATGCGAAGATCATCAGGAAACACTTTGATCCCTCGAAATTTATCATCAAGATAACGCCTCTGAATCCAACTGTCAGATCACACGAGAAATCCCTTCGATCTCTGATTGACCCGTATGATTTCGCCACTTCCCGTTGCATCGTTGAGAGCTTTGAGAGGGAGGGATTTGAGGTCATTCTCAGCATCGGGGAACTGGAGGAAAACAAGATTGGAAGCAACTGCGGTCAGTATGTTCAGAGAGTGATCCGTTCAGGCGTGAAACCCGAGAGCAGCTACGACCTCGAGAAATACGGTGTGAGGATTTTTTCATCGCGAGATTCCGATCGGCCGTGAGAATTTTTGATATGGGATGCGGGTAATCATCACTGATCTCTTTCTCGACCTTCAACTTGAAGCCTTTTCTAGATATCTATTATCTCTCATCGTCCCCTCATCCCTCGCGCTTGCATTATTCTTCTTCACAAAATCATCTCAAGCATCCCTACGGCGTGTCTTGCGATCGATCAGGATCTTACAATTCTTCGCCATCCCCTGATTTCTGAAAGCGTGCTGCTTCACACCATTCAAAATCCCTTACTAATTTCTTCATTTACAAATCAATCAACGAAACAGGAATAATAAAATCGACAAGTTCTCATATTACCAATCCTCTGTTTTATATCGAATAAAACAGGAGGTCGTTACGTGCCGATCGTTAACGTCTACGTGTGGAAAGGATTCTCGGAAGGGGCAAAGCAAAAGGTGATCTCGGGCATAACGGAAGTCTTCGTAAAACTGGGTATTCCCGCGCAGGCGGTTGAAATCGTGATCCATGAAATTCCGATGGAGAACTGGGGAGTGGGCGGGGAACAGGCGAGTGAAAAATTCAAACAGACGAAAATACCGTAGACAGAACCTCAATTTATCAAGATGCATTTCAGTGATAATCCACTCGGACAACAGTGACTCGCCATTCGCTTTCCATGATCAAAATTGTTAGCGGATCCGCACACCCTCAAAATGCTAAGAGAAATCCCAACCTTGCATAGAAAATGAACCGCTGAAAAGAGTGAAAAATCTATGGCAATACTAGGGATAAGATCAAGAAAGTGATCTTGTTCCCGTGCGAGAGGCACGCCTACGAAAGATTTAGACATAAACTCACTTCTTTTTGTCGATCGTTCAATCGGGCCCTCCGAGGTCAATGGGAGGATCAGCGATTCTATTTGACATTCTGTTCGAACACGATGATCACGACTCAGGATGCTTTTTCTGAAGACTTCTTTTGAAAATCACAACTTTTCGTTGAGTTCAATGTCAGGGAAGAGGGCATTCCTGTACGAAAGAAATGAGAAATTTCATGTTTTGAGAAAAATCAAAAAAGTCAACCAAGAGGCGAGACGAGGATCACGTTGTACGATTGGGTTCTCTCATTATAAATGACGTCAACATCGACGTGGAAGACCTCCCTGATTTTTTCGGGCGTCAAGACCTCGTGTACCTGTCCGGCCGAATGCAACCTTCCGGCGCTGAGAAGGAGGAGCCGATCGCAGTATCTGGCGGCCAAATTGAGATCATGCGAGACGAGAATCGTTATCAACCCTTTTTCCTTCGTGATTCTTTTGACCAATTCCAGCACTTCGAGCTGGTGATTGACGTCCAAATGGAGTGTCGGCTCATCAAGGAGGAGGACCTCAGGCTCCTGCGCGAGTGCCCTCGCGATGATCACCCTCTGCAACTCCCCTCCACTCAATTCATCGATCGCCCTCTCACACAGATGAAGGGTGCCTGTCATCTCCATCGCATTCTTGACAATTTCAAAATCATGCGGACTTTCCCCGCTCCACACGTCGACATGTGGAAACCTTCCCATCAAAACGACGTCGAACACCGTAAAGGGGAAGGTGGTGAAGCGCTGCGGAACGACGCCGATTTTCTTCGCGATTTCCGTCCTTTCCAGTCGAGATAAATCTTCCCCATCGATCAAGACCGTTCCCGCCTTCGGCTTCAGCGTTTGGTTGATGCACCTGAGCAGCGTGGTCTTTCCCGATCCGTTAGGGCCGATGACGCCGAGAACCTCGCCCTCCCTCGCTTCGAAGCTCACATTTTCCAAGGCCCTAATACTTTCGTAGGAAAAGCTGATATTCTTGATGTTGAGGAGCAAAGGAAATCACCATCCTGTGATTCTCTTTCTCTTGCGCAAGAGATAGAGAAAAAAGGGGACACCGAGGAGCGCGGTGATCACGCCGACTGGCAACTCCGTTGGCTCAATGATCGTACGCGCAAGCGTATCGACCCAGATGAGGAAGATCGCGCCGACGATGCAGGAGGATGGCAACAGAATGCGGTGATCCGGCCCGACGACGATTCTCATGATATGTGGTATGATGAGGCCAACGAAACCGATGATTCCGCAAACGGATACTGCGGCGGCGGTGACGAGGGAAACGAGGACGAGGATGATTTTCTTGAAAGTCTCCACTTCGAGTCCCAAATTCGTCGCCGTTTCCTCCCCCATCAAGATCAGATTCAAATGCCGGCTGAACAGGGAGATCGCGATGATGCCGAAGAGGATTAGAGGAGCTGCGACGGCGAACTTATCCCAGTCGCTTGTCCAGAATCCTCCCATCAGCCAGAAAACGATCGTGCTCAATTTTTCGCCCGCGACGTATTGCATGAAGGAGACGAGAGCAGAAAAGAGCGAGCCGACGGCGATGCCTGTGAGTAACAGAGTTTCTAAAGGGGTCCTTCCGTTGACTTTGGCGATTTCGTAGACGAGGAAGATCGTTACGAGGGCGAAGATGAACGCCATCAACGGGATCGAATAGATGCTGGCGGTGAGTGTGATTCCTGCGACGATCGCGAGTGATGCGCCGAAGGCCGCGCCCGACGAGATGCCGAGGATGTAGGGACTCGCCATCGGGTTTCTGAACAACGCCTGCATCGCGGTCCCCGCGACCGAGAGCGCGGCCCCGACGAGTCCGCTGATGAGGACCCTCGGCAATCGCACATCGACGACGATCACGTTGTAAATCGATGGCCATGATTCGGAAGAATGGGTCGCGCCGAAGAGGATTTTTATGACTGTCAGCGGCGCTATTTTGACTGGTCCGATGCAGATCGATGAGATAATCGTCAGGAAGAGCGCCACGGATAATCCGAGGAGTATCAGCGATCGTCGGAGTCGTCTCCGGGCATACAAATCCTCGATGCCAGGTCCTTTCACCTAGGCCACCACTGCACTCTTGAAGCGCGAATCGACGGCCCTCAAATCCCGCAACTTTTCGGGGGTCAGACAGGAAAAGGTCACATTTGATAAATATTTACTGGCGATGCGGGCAGCGTACTCCACTTCTTCTTGTCTCGCGCTTCTCCACGGAGCATTTGGCACTGGAACGTAGCCTACGATGTGATAAGGAATCGTCGGATCGATGTTTGCGATGAATTTCGCTATTTTTTCTATTTCGTCGCAATCGATGTACTGGGGGATGAGAACGCTGCTAGCCTCCATCCTAATTCCCCTTTCGTACATTCTCTCGAAATTCTTCAATACCTCGTTATTTGAGACGCCAGTGTATTCAATGTGGATCCTGTTCGTGTGCGCCTTGATGCTCACCGAGACCGCGTCTATGTTCGCCGGTGGCATGATAGAGCCGTTGGAATGACCGATTTTCGTATATGCGTGGAGTTCGTCGTGGCAGAACCGTGCTAGCTCCGGAAGATCGGGATTCGTCGTCGGCTCGCCCCCCAGGAAGTGAACTTTCTCCGGGTTGAGCTTCAACAGAATTTCTTTTATCTCTTTCATCCCAATGAATCGATTGTGTTGTCCGCGTGTTTCCATGAGGCCGTACGAACAGCCTCTGCAGTGGAAATTGCAGCCCCAGTTATAGAGGCTTACTCTCTTGAACTCCCGGGAGTACGTGATCCTGTAAATGGCCATACGGCGATCCTCTGTCAACCGAAAAGCTCAGGGTGGAACCATTGGGCGAACTGTTCTAGCCCTAACACAAGCCTCGGACTCGCCGTGACCCATCCACTTTCGATCGCATAAACACGGTCGTTCTTCACCGCGTCGATGTTCTGCCAACCCTCCCTGTTCTTGATTTCATCGACGGAGGCGCCGTAGCTCACCACGACAATGACATCGGGATTCTTCTCCATGATATATTCATTGCTGAGCAGGGGATATCTGACGGACTCGTTGGCGGCGATGTTGATGCCTCCCGCCATCGAAATCAGTTCATTGGTGAACGTACCGGGGCCGACCGTTTTAAGGGCGGTGCCCAATTCATAATACACCAGAGGTCTCTCTTCTTCCATGAGATTCGAGACTTTTTCTGCGATGGCGTCGATCCTCATCTCCATCTCCGAGATCACCGCCTCCGCCTCTGCGGATTTTCCAACGAGCGCGCCGACCGTCTTTATGAGATTGAATACGTCGGAAACATTTTGCGGGTTAACAGTGACAACTGGAATTCCCAGGTCTCCAATTCTCTTGTTCACATCCGTGTTATACCACCATGCGAACACGATGTCTGGGTGGAGACTGACAATGAGCTCCATATTGGGGTTCGAAGCCTTTCCGACATTGGTTTTGTTGAAAATATCGACCGGATAATCTTCGAGTTGGCCTGGTGCCCCCTTAAATGTCTCATTGCCCGCAAGGGCATAATCGACACTCGATTGATCAACCCCCACAAGTTTGTCACCAGCGCCAACGGCGTAGATGATTTCGGTACAGGCAGCGGAAAGCGAGACAATACGGTCGATAGAAGTCCTCTCCTGCCCTGTCTCAGGGGTCAAGACCTTTGCAAAAAGGTATCCGCCACCGAATGAACCCAGGATCACCGCGACGATGACGACGGCATAAACGATTTTTGCGCTGCTTTTATTCATATATCGCCACCTATGAAAGGATTGAGTGTTATTTTTGCCAGTATGAGAATGTTATCCATGGCATGAATAACACCTTTTCCGGAATAGTAACACCGTTTCATAAATCTTTGCTTTATACGCCACCGTCGATCGCGGTTGTTGACCTTCGGGCAAATTATTGGACGAACACTTTCAATCTTAAATGAAATTCTTCGATGTTCATATTCATCTTCTTACAACAATTCGCTGCAATTTTCTCTAGATGAATCACCTCAAACGAAATCTTGTGATTCGATTGTCATTCGACGGGGGCACCTAAAGTTTTATTACGGGTAATCACATTATCCGTAACACGAAAATAAAAAAAGTAATAAGAATGTTCCGAAAATGAAGTCAACGGATCACACGATTCCGAAAAAATTCACTATTCAGTCTCTCAATCAATATTCACGCATCGATCAACGATTGCGATGAACCCGAGGATCAGGCCATCGCGGCTCCGGCCCGTCGCAAGCTTTCGCTTCCTCCTGTCCCCTTTGCCGTCGGGATGCGGAGTCCCTGGCCTTTTCTATCTTATTTCATAAATCTTCTCGGATAAGCTTCGAATCTGACATAGCGTTCTGATTAAATCGCTCTTTTCTCTTACAATTCGCTTTTCTGCTTGATTTCAAACCTTTGGTCCTTCCCTAATTGTCCTTTACCCTTAGATTCTGCAATTTTCCTGAAACGCAAGAAATTAAAACCTGCCGTGAAACGATGGGAAGTTCGTTGTTTGATAAAATCTATCAGATTGTCGATATGAGAAGTATGCGATCCCCTTCATGAAAAATCGAAATAGCTGGTCACGGATATCCTCGGCGATCAGGATCAAGATCTTCCTGTCAAGGTATCCGAAGATCTCCTGCGCTTTCTGGAGTACTTCGAGCAAAGCACTCCTCTGATAACCGTGCTCCTCCATAGTTTTCTCGAGCCTTGCCATCAATTTTTCTCCGATCAGAACATCGCTACCGACACGAAGATTCTCTAAAGTTTCGTCCTTTTCTGTCAAGTTAACACCCGATCGCGTGCTCGAGAATCAGTACCATTCGTAAGCCCTCATGCACTCGAAACCGTTGATGAAATTGATGCAGGGAAAAGAAGTGCACTCCTCGCACGACACTCCCTCTCTCCTGCAACAGTCCCGAATCGCACAGCTCTCTTTCTCAGAACATCCCGGGTAACCATATCCCTCGATTTCTTTGATCTTATTGTAAACGCACCAGGTGCAGTCCAGCCCGCAAGGACGGGAGCATGGCAATTGATTCATAGCTACCAGTGAACCCCCATCTCCTTTTTACTTTAGTTTTTTGCAGATCTTTTCGATTATATAATTTGTGTTTTCCATTCAACGATTCTGACATGAATGAATTCGCATTCAAAAACGTCCAGACCTTTGCCTCTATGCGGTAAAGTCTTTCACCATCAAGATTCAAATGTCCAAATTCTTCCTTGATGAGGAGAACCGAAAAAGTCTTCTTTCCGCATCTTCGTACGCCGCGCATTGCCAGTATGTTGGGGCTGATAGGTAGACAATATCACCTTTCGGCACGTCCCTCTCGCCAATTTGTGTTCTCCTGAGTTTCTCATCGGTCTCTTCCCTTTGATCACCGATGGCCTTCTTGATCTCTTCGACATTCACAGGCGACACTATGAGTGAATCTCTAAAAGTCTGCTATTACCAATAGCACACTTTCAATAAGTCTATGTTATTACGAAGAGGGATATATTAACAACAAAATGCGACGCAAAAGTGTTACATCATTCTGATGGTACAGGAAAGCGTACCTAATTCCAATAATAATCCAAATTAATGAGAGATGAAGTGTTTCTCGAGTTTCAAAGATTATTGATAGTCGCATCTTATCGCGTTAATAATTTGTCTAAAACGGATGTCGCAGGGCACCGAGGATCTCACAGAATACATTCCTATCATTTACTGAGCATTTACTGAGAACGAAGCACTGAGAACGAAGCAATCAGAGTCGTGACGCAAATGGCGTTCTGACTTCAAATTGAATCTGATGATTCGTCAATGCGTTAATATTTTCAGCGCTCAGTCATCCAGCTCTGAATCGATGCGGCGGCACGTGAATGACGAATCTCACGCCCTCAACACCGATTTCCTCGATGCGCATACTGTTAATCGAGAGGATTTCTCTGATCAGATAGAGTCCCTTTCCAGTGCTCCTGACAAGGGAGGACTCAAAGATATCCTCGTCCTTCTGTTTTTTGATTCCGGGCCCGTTGTCCTCGTAGACGATATCCAACCCCCTATCCGAAATGTTCGCCGATATCGAAATACGGGTTGCTGTCTTAGCGTGTTCCAGTGTGTTGTGCATCAAATTGTAAAAGACTTTCCAGATCATGTTGTCCGAGAAAATGAGGATGTGCTGCAGTTTTTCATCAAGATGGACCTCAATTCCCTCAAAATCGAGCTGGGAGAGCGCTTTCTCAATCGGATCAGAGAGTTTCATCCATACAGGCGCTTCCTTGCCCAAATCCTCCATTTCCCTTGTGAATTCCAGATGCTTCCCGATCCGTTTCGTGGCATATTCGATCTTATCAAGATAGTGATCCAATGGAATCTTGTTTGACGGCGTTCTCATGAGATCGAGATATCCCTGGATAACCGCCAACTGATTTAGAATGTCATGTCTCGTCACCTTAAACAACAGACTGAGCTTGTGATTGGCCAGACGCAATGCGCTTTCCATATCCTTAAGTTGAGTGATATCCGTCCCAGTACAGAAGACACGTTCAACCGCCCCATCCTTGCCAAATCTGGGTATCTTGGTGATCCATACACACCGTGGTTTCCCATCTGGCCCGAGCATCCACTCCTCCTGAGCGACCCTTTCGCCTGAGAACGCCCTCCTGTTTCCTTCGATGCATCTCTCACAAATTTCCTTTGGTAAGACTTCGCGCAACTTTCTCCCGATGATCTCTTCTTTCTTCAGCCCCAAGAATTCCGCACGAGCCCTGTTTACGAGTCCATAGGTCTCTGGATCGATTGCATACCATACCATCGTGTCGATGTTGTCAAGGAGCATCATATGTTCCTCAGCCATTTCCTTGAGTTCCCTCGTTGCCTTCTTCAACTCGGTTACATCGATGATCGAAACGACGGCTTCTTTTGTTCCAGGGATCAGAGAGACTATCGCTTCACACTCTTTGATCTCGCCCTTTTTCGTTAAAAGATGAAATTCGTGTCTGCGAGGGGCAACTCTGTGAAACTCCTTGATTCTATCCCAATCTACCCGAGCGTGACGCTCCGCAATTCTTTCCCTATCCTCCACGGCCATGATGTCGGTGATGGTCAAACGCCCCTCCATCTCTTCCTTCGAATAACTGGTAAGACGTTCAGCCTCTTCGTTTACAAGCAATATCGTCATGTTCTCATCGACGATCATCGTGGCGGTGGCACTGTTTTCAAAGATCGTGCGGTATCGTTCTTTACTCTCGCGGAGCGCTTCCTCAATTTTCTTATAATCAGTGATGTGGAGTACATTGCCGAGTATCGCTGGGCGCCCTTCATACTCAATTACACGAGGGAACAGTCGAGCCCACCGCGCCTCCCCACTCTTCGTCAAATACATGAAATCATAAGGATCCAACAACGATCCGAATCTACCCTTCATGGCTAGTTCTGTCAATTCTCTCAGCTCTTCCCTAAATTTGGGGTGGACAAATTTGAGGTAGTCTGATGTCAACAATTCCTCCTCAGAGTATCCAGAAATCCTGCACATCGTATCGTTAACGAATTTCAGCTTTCCATCTTGAAAGATATAGATGCCCATGGCGGAATTCTCTGTAATCATGCGGTATCTCTTTTCACTCTCCTTCAATGCGAGTTCCGTCTTCTTCAGCTCCGTGATTTCAAGTGTCAATTCAATGGCGCCGATGACATTTCCCTTATCATCCTTCATCGGCCATCCCGAGATAGCCCACCATCGCCCATCGGGGGACATGATTTCGCCGCTACACGATATTCCGCTTTTTATCGCCCTGTTTACAGGACAGTTCTCGCACGGTGTTGTCCTGTGATGCCAGATCTCGTAACAGAATTTCCCGATCAATTCGTTTTGTGACTTTCCAACAGAGTCAGCCGCCGCCTTGTTCAACCAGATGATGCGGTTTTCTTTGTCCTGATAGATAACGTGCTCTTTCAAATTGTTGAAAATAGACTCTATTTGTTTATTTCCTTTCAGCGTTTCACTCTCAATCATTTTTTACCGTGATATTCCTTCGCATTTTAAAAATATGTTTCTATCGTTCTATTATCATCCCTTATCTTGTATTATTTACCTCTTTTGATAAAAATTATTCAGGCGGCATAATAATGTAAAATCGTGTGAAATCGAGGGAGAGTACGAATGCAATTGTTCTTGAGCGTTACGCGGGGTTAACCCGCCTCTTTTTTGGATATTTGGTGTGTAAATATTGCTCTTAGATGTATATAGTCCTCTTTCTCTGCTACTATTGTAAGAAATCCTTGTCCATCCCGAAATCATGGATGATCTGCCTGGAAATTTCCCTCTTAGGCACCATTTCATCATTTCTTATTTCAGTATTCACGAAGGGCCATCGATTTCTAATGAAGTACCATAACGGTCAAGGGTTCAAAGAAAAGGAACCCGTCATTTTACTGAATCCAACAATTTTTTTTATAATCAACAAAACTGTGTTTTCGAATGATTATTACAGGCAGTTTGAGATCTGCTTGATGTTACAATGATATAAACAATGAGACATACTAAATCTCGAGTACCAATGTATCCATCATGACATATTCAAGCGCTGGCACGAAATCAGGAAATGAGATAAACTCCTTTTTGTATTTTAAAAAATTGCAGACTTGTTTTAATGAAATCTTTTCATCACATATCATGCCAGTGATCTGATCGATTGGTACTGACCGCTTTAAGAAAACATAGCTTTCGGCATTGATTGAAGCAAGCTTTTTTTTAGATTCCTCTCCATCAGGTAGATTTCTCTCACAAACTAATGAAAAAACACAATTATTATTCGAAAAATGCATTAACGCCCCGAAAAAAATTACGTATTCCATCAATTGTTAAGAGAATTCTAATATAGTTAACCTTGATCATTTAATTGGTGAAAAATATGGATCCCGAAAAGTTCCGAGAACGGTGTAAGGGTGTCCTTACCTTGGTACCCACCGCTTTTAAGAAGAATTACGAACTGGATCTTGAGTCTCTCAGGGAACACGTGAGGTATCTCGTCGAAAATCGGGTGACGGCAGTGATCCCGGCGGGTAGCACGGGAGAATTTTCTTCGATGAGCGAGGAGGAGATTAAGAAAGTGATTTCCGCCACCGTCGATGAAGTGAACGGGAAGACCATGGTGGTCGCGGGAACCGCTCACAGCGGAACCCATGAAACGATCAAACTGACAAAGTACGCGGAAGACGTTGGCTGCGACGCTGCAATGATCGTCACGCCCTATTATTTCAAAGAGGTTGAGGAGGGCATTTTCCAGCATTACAAGATGATAGCCGATAGCGTGGACATCGCCATCATGCCTTATAACAATCCGTGGGTGACGAGCGGCGTGATTTACAGCTATCGCCTCGTTGAACGATTTGCAAAAGAAATCCCAAACATCACCGCGCTCAAGGACGTGACAGGCAATTCAGCTTATGTTCTCGAATTGTTGCGGAGGGTGGGGAAGAAGATTGCCATCCTGCCGTACGCCGAGACCGAGCACACGATGCTCTGTTATCTGCTGGGATGTCCCGGTACGATTTCCCTTCTTTCCAACATCGCGCCGAAGGAATCGATCGAACTTTGGAAAGCGGCCTATCTCGAGAAAGATGCGAAGAAGGCCATGGAGATTCTTGATAAATTCGAAGGCTTCAACAGGCTGATGAACAGGCTGATCATGGAAAAGGGAATACCGGCGTATCTCCATCTGATTAAGCATGCGCTCACGCTTCTCGGAAGACCATGCGGACTCCCGATGAGGCCTCCCGCCCAGCCGCTGAGGGAGAACGAGGTTGAGGAGCTGAGGCAGGCGCTCGTCAGAATGGGTCTCATGTGAGGAAGGAGCGTCGATCTCCTCGATCGACAACGAATGAATGCAGATGCGTCTTCCTTTTTTTTTATTTTTCAATTTTCAATCTATTTTACTCCGGAGTGTGATTATCGAGAAATAGATTTTCTAGGATGAGCGCGACACATTACACTCACAATAACAATTTCCAGAAAAAAGATTGAGTGATTTGCAAAATTGAAAAAAAGAGCGCTTCTGCAGGTTACCGATCACTTTCTTGCTTTCACCGACTTGGCACCAATCTGTTCATCAATTCGAATACAGCTCCTTTGGTGATATCGACTGCACCAAATACTGCAATGATCTCATTATTTCTTCTAACTGGAACGGCAATGATAGGCACGCCCTTATACGGTCCCGATGTCGCCACTTTTTTGACGATTGAGCCGCGCTGCAAGGCCTCTTCGAGTACCGGACCTGTGTAGTTGTCATCGATGATCTCGCCTCTCTCAACCCGCACTCCATGCTGGTCTCTATATCTCATCGTCACGGGGAGTCTGCCCATCAACTCGTGGATGATGAGGGCCATGCACCTGAGGTCAATTTTCTCTTCTTGCACCCTTCCTTCTTTTCCACAAGGATTGGATGATTTAATGATGGATAAGGCCTCCGTCACCGCCAGCATTTCGGCTCTTTGATCCGACAACGACGTTGCTAAAATCAATATATCACCAGGTTGGAGATTGAGGATTTTTTGAATATTTCCAGCCTCAATCAATTCGTCGTGCGCGTTTTCTATCACATGCAATGAATCATTCTCAATCCAAACATGGTAGATTGATTCGTTTTCTTTCATTGTAACAGATCCGATCGTGAACCTCGGGGACGCAGGAGATCGACTCTGGCCTCTTATTATCGCGGCACAGTATTTTTTAGGTTTATCATCGAGCCGAATGTGCTCTATCAAAATTCCTGTCTTATCAAAGTACTTCTTTCCCTCACTGGTGAGGAGTATGCCTTTTCTGCTGGTTGTTGCATGGCCTTTACGAACGATCTGCGTGATTATCGTCCTTGTGCTCCCGACTCCTATACCGAGTCTTTTTGCGAGAGCTTCTCTTCCGATAGGGCCATCCTTGCGCAGGATTTGATAAGTTTTCCAGACATGGTACGAATCGAAATATGGCCTTCTTCCTCTTCTGATAATTTGCATTGATGTTATAGATAAAGAGAATCAATTAAATAATTCTTTTGGACTTGGATATGTAAATATAATCCATAAAAAAGGAATCCCACTATGCTGGTCTGTATTATATTGGATGAAAATATTCATTTAATTTCATCCAACAACCAAAACTTTCTAATATTTCCATGACGTAAATTTAACATGAAGAAGAGAACGATTGAACTCTTCTTCCAGGAGGAGGGAGCTGTGACAGAGAAAGCTATATCCGATTTGGAAAAGGCCGTCCTCGATATGGACGAAAAACTAGCGACACAAGCAGCCAAAAGTGTACTCGATTCCAAAATAGATGTGCTCAAAGCAATAAACGAGGGTCTCGTCAAAGGAATGAAAAAGGTAGCAGATCTATACGAGCGTGAACAGATCTTTTTGCCCCAGGTCTTAGCGTCGGCGAATGCGTTTTATGCTGCATTTGAAATCTTAAGACCCAAGATGTTGGAGGGCGCCAAGGGAGTTGGTCACAAAATCGTTATCGGCGTCGTCGAAGGAGACATCCATGATATAGGGAAAAATCTCGTGAAAACGATGATGGAAGCGAACGGTTATCATTGCATCGATCTTGGAAGAGACGTGCCAGTTGAGAACTTCGTCGAAGCGGTAACTGATCAAAAACCATCTTTTGTTGCAATGTCAACGCTTATGACACCGACGATGAAGAACATGAAGCGCGTGATCGATGGTCTCGTCGAAGAAAATGTCCGCAATTCCGTGAAGATAATGATTGGAGGCGGCCCAGTCGATCAAGAATTTGCAAAAGAAATCGGAGCTGATTACTACGGAGAGAATGAGACGGAAGCCGTTAAGTGGCTGAGGAGTGTGAGTTGAGGAGGTATGAAAATGCAAGAAATGACGCCCCTGGAGCGTGTTGTAGCTGCACTCAAGCACGAGACGCCTGATCGTGTCCCGATTTGCCTCTATTTCCAGTCGGCCGCGCAATACCAATTGGCAAGAGATGACTATACATGGAAGGAAGTGCTCGAGAACCCAACCAAACTATTCAGGAATGTCTCTATGCAATACGAATATTACGGAGCGGACAATTTCTTCCTACCCTTGGATTTCCGTGTCGATGGTGAAGCATTCGGAAGTAAATCAGAGTATCTGCTGAAATGTGGTGCAGGATATAGAATGCCAGTAATCACTCAATATGCGATAAATTCGAAGGAAGAAATCGACGACCTAGAAATTCCAGATCCGAAAACATCAGGGCGGTGTCCAGTAATACTTAAAACAATCGAGAAACTGAGTCGTAAGTATGGCGATAAGGTTCCAATCGTAGGTTTTCTGAATAGCCCGCCTGATGTAGCTACAGATATAATTGCTGGTAACTACTCAACAGTACTTCCAATGATGGCGACCGACAAAGAAGCGTTACACAAGCTACTTGAAAAGATCACAAAGTACCTCATAGAATTTGGCAAAGCTATGGTCGATTCGGGTGCACATGCACTTGCAACTGTCAGTGGAGGATTTAACAATCTCACAGTCGGAACGGATCAATACCGCGAATTTGTTGCAAAATACCATGCGGAAATTATAAAGAAAACTGGAGTTCCCTACATATATCATCAATGCCAGGATGCAACTCCATTTATGGACGATATTCTTGCGACTGGTACGGCTTGCGTTGCTTTCCATGAAAAAGTTGATCTGAAATGGGCAAAAGAGAAGTACGGGAAAAAAGTGGCATTGGCTGGTAACGTCGGAGTGTCAGAATCTGATGCGGTGATGTACTCTGGAACACCAGAACAGGTGGAAGAAGCAACGAGAAGAACGCTTGAAATCGGGAAGCCTGGAAGTGGATTTCTGTTGAGCGCTGGATGTGAAGTTCACCACGCATTGCCAGAAGCAAATATCCTGGCGTTAATCAAGGCTGGAAGAAAATACGGCGCTTATTAGAAAACTTTTTTCCTTTTTTTTAAAAAAAAGAATCGGAGGCCCGAAATTATGAACGAAAAAGAAAGATTGATTTCAGCACTAAGGCTAGAAGGAGTCGACAGAGTTCCCTGTGCATGCCCCTTGCAAACTGGAACAATCGATTTAATGAAAATAACTGGTGCCTACTGGCCAGATGCACATAAAGATGCCGATCTTATGACCAAATTGGCGATTGGTGCTCACGATATCGCAGGTATCGAAAGTGTCAGGGTGCCGTTTGATGTAACGGTTGATGCGTCCGCCTTCGGGGCGGTCACAGGAAAGGAGACTATTGATAGGCAGCCGTCTATAATTCAACGGCCGATCAAGACTCCTGAGGATATCGATAAAATTGAGATCCCCGATCCATACCGAAACGGAAGGGCTCCAATCGTGATTGAGGCCGTACGAAAATTGTCAGAGAGAATGAAAGAGACACCAGTGATTTGCGCTATCATCTCGCCTTTCATGTTAGCAGGCCAACTCAGAGGCGAGCAGGAAGCGATAATGGATATTATCAAGAATCCAGATTTTTTGAAACGCGTGCTTGAAATCTCGGCTAGGTGGGGGATTGAATACTCAGCCGCGGCAATTCAAGCCGGAGCTGACATAATTGCAATGGTCGATGCGACTTCAAGCGGCACAGTTCTCGGGCCTTCTCAATATGCTGAGTTCGCGATGCCGTATCAAAAGATGGTAGCAGATTCAATAAGGAAAAATGGTGCTTATTCAATACTCCACATTTGTGGAAACACAACAAAAAATCTGAAATATATGGCTCAAACAGGTGTAAACGGAATCAGTGTCGATCAGCAGATGGATATTTCATGGGTAAAAGAACAGCTGAAGGGCAAGTGCGCGACCATCGGCAATGTGAGTCCCACTTCAACACTGCTGAAAAAGTCGCCAGCAGATGTTGAGGACGAGGTCAGAAAATGTATTGAGGGTGGCACTGACGTTGTTGCCCCTGGTTGTGGGTTCGCACCCGAAACGCCGCTAGAAAACATGAGAGCTCTTGTAAATGCAACCAAGAAGTATGGCAAAAGATAGATAAGAGGCCTGTTATGAAGGACGAGTATGGTATAGCCATAGATATCGGCACAAGTGGCCTCCGAGCTCAAAGCATAGATCTCAAGAAAAAAGAGATTATTGCTACCACGATAACAATGAGGCATCCTGTCCCAGGCGCAAATGTGATGGATCATCTGGATTTCGCCATCAACGTAGGGAAGGATACTGCAAGATCTCTCATTCTAGAAACCCTGAATATGATTTTACGAGAGCTGAAAGTCGATTTGAGAGCAGTAACGACGGTCGCCGTCTGTGGCAACCCAATACAACTATCGTTATTCCAGGACATCGAAATAAGAGATCTAGCTTTTGCTGGTGAGAGAGCCAAGAAGAAATTAGGTGTGGAAAACATAAAGAGAGATGCATGTGTTCTGCGGGCCGGTGATCTCGGCCTAGAAGTAAATGCGGAAGCAGATGTTTTCGTGCCTCCTGCGGTTAAACACGAAATCGGTGCTGATGCATTGGCAATGATGTACAAAACTGATTTTCTAACAACTAATGAGATTGCGATGGTTACCGATTACGGGACCAACGCTGAGATGGCATTGAAAGTAGGTGACGAGATTGTCACAGGATCCGCAGCTGCAGGACCAGCCATCGAGGGACAGCATGTAAGCAAAGGCATGCTTGCTGCACCAGGTGCAATATCGGACATAGAGAACATGGAAAATGACGGATTCATGACATTCGTTCTTGATAAGAATCTCTTCAAAAGGAGAGGCGCCGTCGTAGATCCATTGTCTGGAAATATAATAAGGGATGGAGAATTGCAGGCCAAAGGTATAACCGGAACGGGTGTCGTCGCCCTTGTATCGACGGGTTTGGATGCGGGTCTGATGAAACCCGGTAGAATCAGCAACGACGCAAAAAGAATCCTTCTCCAGAACGGCATTGTCTTTGATGAACATGATCTCAAAGAGGTCGGAAAGACCATAGCGGCCTTTACAGCTGGACATATAACTTTAGCGATGGAATGCGGCATTTCATTAAAAGACATAAAATCAATGTACATGACTGGTGCCTCTGGCACATATGTCGACGCGAAGAAATCGATGAAGCTTGGGCTCGTTCCTGGGACTGTCGAGAAGGTAAGGCAAGTCGGGAATACTTCACTTGCGATGTCTTGTGATATTGTAAAAAATCCCGACCTAATCGATTCTCTGCAGGAGATCGCCGATTCGATCAGAAGTCATCATGTTATGTTTGCTGAGTCGAAAGTTTTTGAGAATGCCTTTGCTGTGGAATTGGGCGTGTGGACACAGGGGATGCCGTTCGATCAAGAAGATAAGATGAGGAAGCATTTCGGAATCGAACCTCGACCGCCACTTAATACAAATCCAGATATTCGCAGGATTGTGGAAAGAGATATTAATGAATTGGGAAAATTTGGCCTCACGGTTGTTGAGGAAGTGGGCGTAACTTTAGAAGGGGAAATATCTGATTGCGTCGAATGTGAGAGATGCGTTAAAGCATGCAATGAAGATGCGATAAGATCGAAAACGGTCAACGGGAAAGTGCATATAGTGATCGACACGGGAAAGTGTCTGGGGACCGCCTGCAGGAGGTGTGAACGCGCTTGCAAGAACAGACTGCTTCACATCGACAAGCTTTCAGTGGTGAAAAAGAGAATCACGTGAATGCCGGTGTAAAATGCATCGGAATCGTAGCGTGCAAAATGTTTGAGGATGAACTAGTGGAAGTTCTTTCCCACGATAAAAGTATGACAAATATTTATGTGATCAAGAATGAGGAACTCGATGGTTTCCTCAACAAGATGAGGGAGAAGGTCTCCAGAGTTAATTTGAGAGCCATTTCTACATCCGATATAGAATCTTTGGATTTGGATCCTTCATCTGCGGTTGTATGGTTAAAACCTATGGCCCTTCATCATAAACCAGAAAAATTGAGAGAAGACGTGATAGAAACATTGTCTGTGATGAAAAAGAAATGTAATGTGGTGTTGCTTTTCTATGGTCTCTGCGGAAACGCGCTAAAAAGAATTGATGAACTGAAAATGAAAACTGGATGTGAAATTGAGATCATTCGTGATGGTAAGGGTGAAATTGTTGATGATTGCATCGGCGCGGTTATCGGTGGGTCAGATGAGTATTTGAAATGTTTACGAGAGAATAAAGGGTCTTTTTTCCTAACGCCGATGTGGGCGTCAAACTGGAGAGAAATGCTTCATAAGGTCCAAATTATGAGCACCCCTGATGACATTGAAGGGGCGAGAATAGTCTTTCAGTCTGTTGGGTACAACAAGGTGATCAAGCTAGATACGGGATTAGGAAATGAGAATGAATTCGAAAAGAACGTGCGAGATTTTGCAAATACATTCGGCTTTCAGAGGGATGAATTAAAAGGCGACCTATCTATAATATTCGAAAGTTACGTAAGAGCAAGATCTTTAGTGGTATCGGAAAATCAACGAAATCCGGTCATAATTGAATGATCACTTCTCGGTGATTTTTTATATTTACAAACATATGAAAACCCAGATAATTTCTTTTCCACGTTATGATTGGCCCAAGAGAAATAAGCTGGGATAAACACTGGTCTCAACAGGGTCTATCAAATTCCAATTATGAGTATTTCAGCATACCCTGTCGTTTCAATTATCAAGTCGGCCCTTCATATTATGTTTACCAGAAGCTTATCCAACGTTTTTTAGGGTCTTTCTATCTTCTTTTTCATCTTCTGATCTTTCAGTTACAAGCTTTAGCAAATACAAATAGTCTTCAATCTCCTACATAAATCGCAAATTTATTCTCAATTATCAGATAAAAAGAGCATATCTATACTCGTATTCGCCTTTCTTTTCAAAGTGCTCTCTCGTGCATCCCGATACGCATGGAGAATAAGCCTAACCCTAAGTCGGACACGTTTCAGGATATCTTAAGGAATTTGAATATTAATTCATTTTTGTGCTTTTGTTTTTTTTGGTTTATCCCATTCTTTTCCAGTCTATACTGCTGACCATCTTTTGACTTATCTATATCGCGCGTTTGTTGCATGTGCATTGTCTTACGACACAAGCTATCGCGTTATGAGGCGTTCAATTACACTTTAGCACACATTTACTTATCCGATACCTCTGAGTCCTTACTCGTAATGATTCTTTTTCAAAATCAACGTGTATTAACAGTTGATGCCTGGCAAATTCGATTCTTCTTCCTTTCCGACTTTTTTAAATCAAAAAGCCTTCAGCTCGAGATCTCCAAAACAACAATGTGGGGTCTCCCGTGACATCCGTCGATCGCAACCCTGACGCCGTAGACCTTCTCGATGTTTTCCGGCGTCAATACACGATCGGCGCTGCCGGCGGCGAATATTTTCCCCTCTTTCATCATGACGACTTTATCGCAGTACTTCGAAGCGAGGTTGAGGTCGTGGATCGCTGCGATACCTGCGAGGCCGTTGTCCGTGACAAGCCTTTCGATCAAGTTCATGACTTCAAGCTGGTGCCTGATGTCAAGGTTGCTCGTCGGCTCGTCGAGCAGGAGAACTTTCGCTTCCTGGGCTAAAGCCCTCGCGATGAGCACCTTCTGTTGTTGCCCGCCGCTCAACTCATCGAATTTGCGCATCGCCAGCCGCTCGATACCGAGCATTGTCAGGATCTCCCACACCTTCTCGGTATCCCTCTCGCAGCACTGCCAGGCAATGTGGGGGCGGCGCCCCATGAGCACGACGTCGAAAACGGTTGGAGAGTCGAAACCTGCATATGCGTTCTGCGGCACATAACCCAAATTCCTCGCGACTTCGATCCTCTTCATCTTTCTGATTTTTCGACCATCAAGCAGGATCTCCCCCTGTTTAGGCTCCAAAATCTTGTTGATGCATTTGAGTAGCGTCGTTTTCCCGGAACCGTTAGGACCGATGACGCCGAGGATCTCCGATTCCCGCAAATCGAAGGAAATGCCCTTTAGCACTTCGAAACTCCGATAGCTGAATCTCACATCGTCGATGACGAGCTGCACGCTTGCGCCCTCCCCTTATAGAAAATGTTAATTATCTGATAAATATTACGATTTTAAAAAAAGTAATACGTGATTACTATGAACAAGAAAACAATTATCGCCGTTGCCCTCGTCTGCATCGTCATCGCTGGTATCCTCGCGGGTTATGGCATCTATCTTATAAGCAAGAGCCCAGAAAAGGAAGAGGAGCCGAGATTCGCTCTCGAGATCTACGGCAATGCGAATATGGATGAGGTCATTGATGAAAAGGACGCAGAATTCGTCACGGAGATCATCAACGGGAACGAGAACGAGACGCAATTCGCTGACGCGAACCGGGACGGGGTGATCAATCAGGAGGACATCGATCAGATCAATGCGATTTTGGAAGGCACGGCAACGTACATCTGGATTCTCGACGGGAACGGAGATCCTGTCAGGGTCAGACTTCCGATTGAAAGAATTGGCGCTGAATATCTGAGCAACGTCGAACTCATGCGCATTCTCGGCGTCGAAGACAAGGTGGTTGCCGTTGACCTAGCCCCTTACAAACTGCGGTGGTTTTACCTTCCTGAGAAGGCCGATGAACTCGTGAATCTCGGAAATATGAATGCCCCCGATTACGAGTTCATTTTGGGTTTGAATCTTGATGTGCTTTTCACGTTCTCTTACGATATCGCTGAGAAGAAGGAGAAACTGCCGGGCGTCGATGTCGTTTTCCTTGGACTTTACTGGCCCGATGTCATCAAGCCGAGCGAATCGCGCTTTATCCAGGGTGTCATGAAAGCCGGGTATATCCTCGGGAAGGTTGACAGGGCGCAAGAGTACGTTAACTGGCTCCTCAGTCTGCTGGATTCCATCAAAAGCAAGACTGTGACGCTTTCAGAAAGTGAGAAACCGCGTGTATTCATGACGGGCATGGTTGGATATATACGGGATGCATCGCAAACGACGATGCGCACATACAATCTAATCGACCCCCTCTCACAGATGTGCATTCTCGCTGGCGGTAAACCGATCGCAGAGGATCTTCCGGACTGGCTGGGATCAAGTTATTACTCGACAGTCGATCCAGAGTGGGTTTTGGAGGAGAACCCGGAGTACATCTTTGTCCACGCAGTCAGGTACACTTATGGTGGTGTAGCTATGACCCCAGCTTACGGTTACGATATGAACGACACAAGCAGTCTGAATGCGACATGGCAGGACATCATGTCCCGCCCGCTGCTCTCGGGTCTCAGTGCTGTGCAGAACGAGAAAGTCTACATCATCGCTGGAGACTTCAGAAACAATGCGATGGGAAGTGTCCTCGGTGCCGTCTATCTGGCGAAGATCCTGCACCCTGAGCTCTTTGAGGACCTCGACCCCGAAGCGATACATCAGGAGTACATCACGAATTGGATGGGGCTTAACTATAATCTCGATGAATACGGGACATTCCTCTACCCGCCCATCGTCATCGATGACGAGGTGATCGGCGCCCCTGACGAATGAGTGATGAGGCGCCGTAAACCTCTTTTTATTCTTTAAAAAAATCGGATTTAGCGAACTCTGGCAGCACACCATGGAGGATTAGATAGGATGACAATCGTGAACTGGAATGATCTGTGGAAATATTCGATGTTGACTTCTCATCGCATCGAGATCGGAAGCACGGCGTTCTGGGACGACTGGGCAAGCCGCGAGAATGAAAGCAAGATGCTGATGGCTGCTTTGACTGAAAGACAACTGGAAAGAATCAAGGTGAGACGCGAGGACACACTCCTCGAAATAGGACCAGGGAGTGGAAGGCTGACGATTCCGCTGGCGAAAATTGTCGAAAGAATCACGGTCGTGGAGCCGTCGAAGAACATGCTTCTCCTCCTCAAAAAGAACGCTGAGAAAGAAGGTGTTAACAACATCAATTATATCAATAAGGGATGGAAAGAAATTGAATTAGGAAGGGATGTGGAAGAGCACGATGTTGTACTCGCCTCTTTTTCCCTTCTCATGGCCGATCTTCAGGAAGCGCTGGTAAAGATGAACGATGCGGCGATAAGAGCCGTTTATCTCTTCGTATCAGCAGACGACTGGATGCCAGATGAAATACAGAGATTGATTTACGGGGAGAAGGTCTCGATCGGCCTTACTGACCATATCATCGCTTACAATCTTCTCAGCGCTCTTGGCATTAAAGCCGACGTCGAAATAATGGATCACATGGCAAGAAGACAATTCGAAACACTCGATGACGCTCTCTCGGATTTTACGAAAATTTATAACGTTCCAGAAATGAAAATTGAGGCGCTCAGGGATTATTTAAAAAAGACGCTCGTCGAGGAAGGAGGGAAGCTATTATTCCATCGCAAGAAGAAAGTTGCAATGATACGGTGGAGGAAATCTGAGTGAAGGATCATCACGATATTTCTGTTACAAAAGTGGATCGCGAGAAGGCGCAATATAAAAAGATCGTTATCCGCAGGATTTTCTTCTCAATTTTCTGCATTATTCTCTTAATCATCATGATGGGCGTCTCCTTGTCCCTCGGTTCCGCTCAGATTTCTTTTGTTGAGGCCTACGCGGCGGTCTTCAATAAACTATTTCCAGGATTGTTTGAAGTGAGCAGTCTCGCCGACACAGTTGTGTGGCATTTGAGGATGCCGCGAATCCTCATGGCTGCCCTCGCCGGCGCGATACTCGCTATGGCTGGATGCACGACAATGGCGATTTTGAGAAATCCTCTCGCTACACCGTACACTTTGGGAGTCTCGGCAGGCGCGGGCTTCGGAGCGGCGATTGCGATCATTCTCGGGAAAGGATTACTTATTGGAAATTTCTTGATCGTCGGCAACGCCTTCGTTTTTTCACTTATTCCAGCCCTCGTTGTTCTCATTTTATCGAGAAGACCAGGAATGACGCCGGAGACGATGATACTGTCTGGTGTGGCGATGACCTATATTTTCAGCGCGTGCAATACCCTTCTCCAATTTTTCGCCGAGGCGGAGGCGGTCAAGACAACGGTCTTCTGGCTCGTCGGTGATCTGTCTAGAGCGGCCTGGTGGCAGCTCCCATATGCGTTAGGCGTTCTCATTCTCGTCTTAATCATCAACATCCGACTGGCGTGGGATCTCAACATCATGAAGATGGGTGATGACCCTGCAAAGGGTCTAGGTGTCGAGGTAGAGAAAGTGAGAAAGATCGTACTCGCGACCGCGTGTTTATCAACCGCGACGGTCGTGAGTTTCACCGGAGCGATCGGTTTCATTTGCCTCCTTTCCCCCCATATTTGCAGGATTGTTGTCGGCGGGGATGAACGATATCTCATCCCGATCTCAGGCCTCTTCGGCGCGAATCTTCTGCTCGTCGCCGACATCATCGCAAGGAGGGCGGCCGCACCCGTCATGTTGCCCGTCGGGGCGATAACAGCGCTTGTCGGAGGACCGTTGCTTATTTACCTGCTCGTCAGAAAAACAATGAGGTCCTGTTGCTTTTGATTTTCAACAATTTTCTAATAGTTGAATCATATGCGAAATCTGATCATACAGCGAAAACACTTGAGGATTGTCTTGAAATCGATGAGATTCCTACTACCGAGGTCTCAATTCTTTTGCCAATGTATTAACCGTATTCTCGCAAGGGGAGTTTCTTGTCATGGGAATCCTGAATATGGAGTCGATCTATGGCTTTTTCAAAACGAGTATCCACATTTTATATGGTGTGCCCTCGACTCTGAGAATCACTTCTTTTTCCTGTAGTTCAACAATTTCGAATAAGTCTTCCACTAGGCGAACAACGCCTTCTCTCGAGAAATAGCATCTGACGACTCCCCCTTCCCCGACCATTCTGTACGTTTCTCGCTCCTCCTCAATCGGAGTGGCGTAGGCCGGAATCGTTGAGCTGGATCGAGTTGATATATATGCAAGCCCCCCATGAGCGAGAACCTTGTGTAACTCCTTGGCTGTCATTCTCGCACCAGTGCAGGTAGACTGGTGGATTGTCCCCTCGCAAACAACGGTGCCGAAAAATTCCTTTCTGAAAAAATTCGAGATGAGTATCATGTCCCCCAGCTTGATCCTTTCGTCAACACTTTCGCCGAGATATGGATACAATCGTTTTCGGGCAAGCTGCACAGCGACTTCTGAGATATCCAGGCCGTAAATATCCAGCCTCCCGTCTTTGCAGACCATATCTAGAAACTCACCATCACCGCATCCCAGGTCGAGGATCGGCTCTCTTATCCGATCTTTATATTTCGAATAGAAATACTCCTGGTAGCGGAATTGTGGCGGAGATTTCGATCTCTGAGACATCTTTCTGTCCCAGAATTCCTTGATTTTTCTGTGCTCGTCTTCTAATTTCATCTTATTGTCAAACATCAACACATTCTGCCTATTGATTTATTTTGTGATTATCATGTTTATTTCTTTTCCAAAGGTGCTGGCTGTTTCATTTTACAGGAAAAGGTCACAGGTAGTTTTCAAAAATTGATCTCGAAATTGAATATGAAGGGAATAGAGGCGTATGATTGATGAAAACCTATCATCATACGATTCTTCTGCAATGATTCCCCTCGAGGCACCTATCCATGTCGGATGGCAATGCACGAACGAATGCAACCTTCAATGCGTTCACTGCTATGCCAGCGCCGGTCATCGGTCATTGAACGAATTCGATACAAAGGAAGCGATGAAGCTCATCGAATCTGTGGCGGATCTCAGCGCCAGAAGCATCGTCTTCACGGGAGGAGAACCTCTAATGAGGAAGGACCTCTTCGAGCTAGTCGAATTTGCAAGAGATCATCATCTTTTCGCGATCATCGCCACCAACGGCACCCTGATCGACAGGGATATCGCGAAATTCTTTAAGAAATCGGGGGTTGCGGTCGCGATTAATCTGCCGACTTTAGACGAACGTTCCAGCGGAATTTTCACCGGTGTTTTCAATTCTCATAACGCACGGATGAGGGGATTGATGTATTGCTTGGAAGAGAGGGTGCCGACGAGCGTCGGCATCGCCGTGACAAACCTCAATTTGAAGGAAATAGGCCGCGTGATCGATTTTTCGCGTGAAAAGAGAATCAATTGCGATGTCCTGGCAACAATTCCCGTCGGGAGGGCATCATCCTCCCTTTTACCTCCTGCGAGCGAATACGAAGAGATGCTCGGGGATATACTGAACCGCTATTCTGCGATCCCCATGAACGCAATCGATCGAGCGGGCGAAACGAATGTTTCGGTTTACGAGCCTATTTACGCGAGAATCATTAAGGACAGAAGGAAGGAGGAGTTCCCCAGGCTCTGCAGCCTCGGCAATGCGATGCATGTAATGGAGGACGGGTCTGTGAGGTCTTGCGTTTACATGCCGACGAGCTTCGGAAACATCAGGAGAAAGAAACTGACAACGATATGGAAAGAAATCAGGGAATCAAGAATTCTTGTGAAGCTGCGGGACCCCCACCGTCTGAAGGGTGCTTGCGGAAAATGCGAAGATCGTGAGATTTGTGGTGGATGCAGGGCGAGGGCATATGCACTCACTGGTGATGTTTTCGCAGAGGACATCATTTGCACAAGATGTACCATGATAGATTCCGAAAATAAATCCAGATGAGAAGGAAAATTATTATGATTATGATAGACCATCATAAAATATTTACAAAATAGAAAATGGTGTGGAGAGGTATGGTGGTTTTCAATGAAATCAGTTGATGTAGTCATTCCTGTAGCTGATAAAAATGATCAAATAACAAGGAAGTGTCTTGATCATCTGGAAAGGACGCAAAAATTCCCCTACAATCTCATTTTGATTGAAGATCGTGGATCTTCATTTTCATTTGGCAAGTCGGTTAATCGAGGGATTAGTCAGGCAGATTCTGATCTTGTTATCGGAATGGATTCCGACGCTTTCCCTGAACCAGACGCAATTGAAAAACTGCTGAAATTTGCTGAAAATTATCCTCATGTTGGATATTTCGGTGTGCGAATCAGACATGTCGGATACGGAAACGGATACGGAGAAAGTCTAGGATGGATTTATTCAAACAATCCGTTGGACCTCGTGAGACAAGCATGGCGAACAAAGGCACCGATTTTTTATTTGAAACAAATGATGAAAAGAGGGCTCTTCTATTGGCATTTGTGGAATACAAATAAATTTGTCCCTGGGATGCTCGGACAAGCGACTTGTTTCTATGCAATTCGCAAGTCGTGTTGGGAAGATATTGGCGGATTAGATGAATCGTTCAAGCGGTGTTCCGATGTTGATCTCTGCTTCAGAATTCTCTTATCTGAAAAATGGTTCTTAACGACCTGTCCACATGTAACGATCATACATCTTGGCTATAAGGCAAGATCGGTGGAGTTCAGGAGAGATTTCGACAATTCTAATGATTCAAAGAAAATGGAGGAAAAATGGCCGCACGAAAAAATCATGCAGGTTGTTGAAGCATCGAAAAAGGGAAAATTCATCATCCCGACAGATAACAAGAGACAATAATAAGCGCGCAATAGATGATTCTAATCGCTGTTAAGGGATTTGTAGATCTGTATTGTTTTGACTGCAATATCGTCCCAATCGAAGCGCTCCGCGATTTTTCGACTCATCTCCCCCATCTTTTTCGCCATCTCAACGTCAATTGATTTTATGACATAAATCATTTCATCAGGCGATTCGCAGAGATATCCGTTGACACCATTGTTGACCAACTCATATAGATTTCCTTTGTTGGTCGAGATTATCGCCTTCGCATAGCTCATCGCGTGGATGACGCTTCCAGATGTCGTGATATCGTCATAGGGCATGAAGAAAATATCAGCGGCGGCAAAGTAATCGTGCGTTTCGTCTGCCGTCACATAGTTTAAATTGACAATCAGTCTATTCTTTAGTACTTTCTTTTGTTCTAGAATGTACTTTCTAATCGCGCGATCCCTGCATTGGCCAGCCATTATTCCGATGTAATTTGAAGGCAACCGCTCGAGAACCTCGATGAATGTTCTTATTCCTTTATTCCAGCGATTAGGAGGAAACATAAGAAGTACAATTTTCTCTTCCGGAATGTCCAGTCGACGACGTGCCACATTTCTCACGCGTAATTCGACATATTCGTTAAAATTCCCATGTGGAATTACGTAAAGTGGGAGGGATTCTCCATAGAGTTCCTGGAATTCGTGCTTCGTTCTTTCACAGTGCACGATCCCAGCGTCAGCCCAATCGGCGATACATCTCATTGCGATGACATCCCTATTATTGCAGAATTGAGGATTGTGAGGTTTAAGATTGTGTATCGTCCAGACCATCTTTATCCCATAATTGTCGCATAACCTTCTTACGGAGGTTATCATAAAATACCAGTTGAAGGGAATCCAATGTAGATGGAGGATATCGAATCCGTCTCTTTTTGCCTTTATCAGTTTCAGAAACGAGAGAGGAAATTGTTTGCCGAACCAAGGTATAAGACGCACTTCAGCTCCATTTTTTATTAAGTGATGCACAAGGGATCTGATGTAGATCGATTTAGAGTCCGGGCAAATCATGACGCGCATTCTCTTAACCTCGTACTGGTTTTTCATTTATTAAGATTGTGTAAAAAAGAATTGGAAAATTATCGCTTTCTCGGATTTGTTTTAAGAGCAACTGATGGTGCTGTAGTAATCAAGGTATACTAAATTCGATTTCAAAAATTCATTTCACACTAATAACTTTAAATGTAGAGTCGATACAGAATGGAACTTGAGCCATCAAAACTTTCTCTTGGCTCAACAATTTTTCTTGTTTCCCAGACCTTCAAGATTGGTTTTTAATGTCTTCGCCTTTTAAGGGTGGAAATTGACTCATCACGACTTTCACCATCGTCCTAAAATTGGGCCATACAATATTGGGCGATAAAATATCATGTATGCTATAAATTTCCAACTTTCTGTCATCTAGTCTCATATTGATTTATGAGTAATCAATTTCGACAAAGAATCCTTTTTGATATTTTTCAAGTTCGAAAAGACATAAAATTGGGACTTCATGAAAAGACAATAACTTCCATGTGGCACCGATTGCTGTTTCGTGTCGATCTATAATGATACGTTAATCAGCAATTGATAATCTTCGGCCCAGTATTTTGCAGGTCTTCTGGCACTTCACCTATTTTCCAGCCAGGACTCGTCGTCTCGCAGTAGTAGTAATATTTTCCGTTGAAGAGATACGATGTGCCAGGCAGCGAAGGATCGCCCCAGATTCCTGCGGCCATGTGGCTCGGATCCCCTTCAAAAAGGAGGAGAACACCGTCGAAGTTGAGAATGGATGTCTGGATCAGCGAGACAAAGAGAATCGCGGTGTCCTCGCAGTCCCCGCCACCGTCAACGAGCGTTTCGACTGGATACCTGGGATACTCGATGACGCCCTCCGTCTCTTGATCTGAAAGATACTCGAGATTTTGCACGAAAGAGAGGACGAACTCCGCCTTCTCATATTGCGTAAACCTCTTTTTCTCCGCGATTTCATTGAGTTTGTATGCGAGATCCTTGATCGAAGAATCATCCGATTTAACATATGAAGCGTAATTCGGTGTCCGGTCGCGCAGGCTGTATTCATAATATTCCTGGCCAGGAATATTGATGGTGATCGTGTAGGAATTGACGCTGTACCTCCATTCAAAGGTCCTCGTGAACACATCATGCCCTAGAAAGAAATCCCAGGTCTGGCTCCACTCCCCTTCTCCGTTGCTGATTGGCATGACGCGCCAGAAATACGTGCGGTTCTCTGGCAGAGGCTCGGTCACGACAAAGAAGGTATCGTTAACAACTGCATCTACAAGCAATGCCTTGAAATCAAAACTCATGCTCAGCTGGAACCGGTATGATTCAATATTTTTCAGCGCAGTCCACTCGAATCTCGGCGTCGAGTTCGTGATAACGGAGGACTCGGTGGGGTAAATGGGGCTGATCGTTTTATTCTCGAGAAAATCGAAAAGAATTGGCAGCCCCTTCGGAACTGCGATGACAGCAAGGAATAGGATGATAACAATGAGGACGGCTGCAAGGGCCCCCCGTCTCCTCTTTTTAGGAGGACGCGGCGCATATTGACCGTTATTCGTATTCATTTCCTGATCGGGCGGCAGGCTATCCATGATTCTGGCCTTTTTAATCGATTTACGACGGGATATGATATTCATTGTGTAAAAAGATTGATTCTCAAATTCTCAGAATTCGAAATCAGGCAAATTGATAATGCCGGAAAGAGAATTCTTTTTAAGGGTGTGAGCAACGTCGCAACAGTTCAAGGTAAGAAATATGGAAAAAAGGAAAAGGTAAATCTCATAACAACATTTTTTTTAACAGATCTTGAATGGAGTCGTTAAAATCAAAGTTCATTGGTTGCCTTGTCGGGAGCGCGATCGGTGACGCGCTAGGGCGTGGATTCGAGGGTCATTGGTTATCTGATACATTTGATCAGGAATTTACGGGCAGGTGGACGGACGACACGCACATGATGATCGGCGTCACGGAATCGCTCATCGAGATGAAGGGGTTCAATGGCGAGCACATGGCTCGCGTTTTCATGCGAAATTACGAAATGGAACCCTGGCGCGGCTACGCGAGTGGACCACCCAGCGTATTCAGGATGATCAAGTCGGGAGTGCCGTGGGACGAGGCTGCGAAGAGGCTGTTTAGCGGTGCCGGCTCATACGGTAACGGCGCGGCGATGAGGGTCGCGCCAGTCGGCTTACTCTTTTATCATGATATGGAGAAATTGCGTGAAGTCGCCGAGGCCCAGGGAAAAATTACGCATGCACACGAGCTTGGCTTGGAAGGTGCAGCTTTGCAGGCATACGCCGTGGCCCTCGCCCTCCAAGCCGATCGCTCTTTTGATCTCGACCCTCACCTCTTTTTGACAAACCTCCGAAACTTCGTACGTCATGAGATCTACCAGTTCAAGCTCAGGAAGGTTGAAGAACTGCTGAACTGTGAAGACAGGAGGAGAGTTGTCAGGGAACTCGGTCACGGCATCGAGGCGTTTAATTCGGTGCCAACGGCTATATACTCATTCCTCCGTCATTCGCAGAGCTTTCAGGACGCAGTGCTTTATGCGATCAATTTGGGCGGGGATGCTGACACGATCGGGGCGATGACAGGCGCGATCAGCGGCGCATATCATGGCGCGGAAGCAATCCCAGAACGATGGAAGAATAGACTCGAGAGGAAAGACTATATCGAGAAGCTTGCAGAGAAGTTGTGGGAAACGCTAAAGTTATTTGATTCCCCGTAACTTGATATTTGAATGATTCCCGTTTCGAACACATGACATTCTGATGTAAGGGGACGGATGTGGAGCAAGAATCAGAAAAGGATCAGAAAGCAAAAGATGTCGTCGATGAATAATACTCTCCGAGCAATCAATTCTCTTCCGCAAATTAAATAAGCTCTTCTGATGCCCCGGTATTCATGTGAAACATGCTCCCGCGACCAGTAGGGAATATCCTTTTAAATAGTCTGTTTCATCGATTAATACCGAAGTTAAGCCTGACAAACAGACGAGGTTGTGAAAATGGTACTTGCTCCAAGATATGGCTCTCCGCCCGACATAAGGGAAACGCTCCTGATTGAAGAAACAAAGAAGATAGAGGATGATTGTGTAGAATCACTCTCATCAGATAGAATCCCCGTCTGTCAATGGGATCAGTGGATAGTTGAGCACACATCCGACGGCTACGCCCTTCATCGGATCGCGAAGGACGTAAGAAAGGTTTATCTCGAAGTCACGACGCGCTGCAACCTCCGCTGCGCAAACTGCGTCCGCAACACCTGGGATGAGGAACTTGCCGACATGTCGGCGCAGACCTTCAATCGCGTGATGGATAGTCTCCGTGCTCTGCCGGAGTTGCGTGAGGTCTACTTCGGAGGCTTCGGTGAACCTCTGTTGCACCCTGAGATCGAGGAAATGGTGAAGGAAGTCAAGTCGCTTGGCATTCGTGTCTCGATGAGCACGAACGGAACACTCCTCACTGAGGAGAAAGCGAAAGCGCTTGTCGATGCAAAAATTGACCGACTCTTCGTTTCGATGGATAGCGCGCAGGCTCAGCTGTTCAGCGAGCTGAGGGGCGGTGCCGATTTTGATCTCGTGGTCGAAAATGTCAAGCGGATCAGGGACATCCGCGAGAGGAAGGGCTCCAGGATGCCGACGATCGGTCTCGAGTTCGTTGTGACTGACAAGAATGTCAATGACATCAGGAACCTCCCTTCCCTCGCGAGGGAAATCGGCGCATCAATCATTCTCCTCACACATCTGCTGCCGCACAATGAACAGGCGACAAGGCAGATCGCCTATGGCGACGACAATATTGAAATTCCGAGGCCAGAGGGTTGGGCTGTCATGGCAGGCGATTATGTGATGTGGGGAACACTTTCGACTCCTAGGAACAAGTGGGGAGCATATAGACACTGCCGCTTTGTCAATGATAAAGGCATCGTCATCGCATGGGACGGTGGCATCAGCCCGTGTTATGCGCTGATGCACTCATATCCGTATTTCGTTTTCGGAAAAAGAAAACGAGTCAAGCGATATCTTCTCGGAAACGTGAATGAAAAATCTCTTTCAGATATTTGGACGAGCAAAGAGTACATATTGTTTCGATCGAAGGTTCAGAATTTTAGATTTCCATCCTGCGTTGATTGTGGCGCGAACTGCGACCTTCGACAAAATAATGAGGACCGCTGGGCGAACTCACCATCGTGCGCTGATTGCCTTTGGGCACAGGATATCGTGCGGTGCCCGTGAAGATTTTCGATTATTCCTTACCGAACCGGTATCCGCCCTTCGGCACGGTGATCTCGAACCTCGCGCCTCTGCCCGCTTCGCCTCTCTCCTCAATTGTCATGCCAGTCATCGATAAAATCTCCTTTGCGAGGTAGAGTCCCCTGCCGTGGCGACCTTCGAAGATCGATTTCTTTAGACTTTCTTCCAGACCTTTGCCATCATCCTCGCAGATGATGACGAGGTCATCATTCCTTCTTTCCTGATGAATCCTGATGGTGCTGAGTTTTTCACCGCCGTGCTTCAACGCGTTGTCGAATATGTTGCTGAAGACCTTCTCGAGCAGGCGATCCGCGTAAACCTCGAGATCGTCGTCAATCTGCACCTCGATGTCCGCCTTTGTACGATCGATCGTCGCCATCGCTTTCTCGATTGCCTCCTTTAGATTGATCCATTCGGGCGGATATGTTCCCATTCTTTCATAGTCCTTGCTGAATTCGAGATGCTTCTCGATGTTCATCGCCGCCTTTAATGCCATTGAGACGAACCGTTTTGACTTCTCGTCATTGACGAGATCAGCGAGTAGTTGCAGACTGCCGGAGATGACCGCCAGCTGGTTCATAATGTCATGCCTTGTCACGCTCCCGAGCAAATACAGTTTTTTGTTCGCAAGCGTGAGGGCGTCCTGTGTCTTTCTCAGTTCGGTGACATCCTCAGCGGTGCAAGCGGCGAACTCGACGTTCCCATCCTTGTCGAACTTCGGGATCTTGGTGACGAGCATTAATCGCTTTTCACCCTTCGCGTTCGTCACCCACTCAAAATCCCTGTACTTCTTCTTCTCCTCGAAGACGATTCTATTTCCCTTCACGCCGACCTCAGCCTCGGGCTTCGGGAGAAATTCCCAGATTTTCTTGCCTTCAATTTCCTCTTTTTTCTTGCCAAGGAACTCAGCGCGTGCCTTGTTCGCTCTACCGTAAGTCTCAGGATCTATCGCGTACCAGACCATCGTATCGATACTGTCGAGCAGAAGTTCGAATTCCTCTCTCTGTCTGATCAATTCCTCCTTCAGTTTCTTCTCCTCAGTGATATCTATAAGCGATGCAACGCTGCGCTTCGTTCCTGGGATCACGTCGATTGTTATCCTCACAAATCTGATCCCGCCGTCCTTGCACTTCAATTCGAGTTCATACGTTCGCGGTGCCTTCGAGGCATCGCTTCTCCTCGCGTAATGGTACTCTGTGATCCTTTGAACTTCCTTTTCCGAGACGAAGTCGATCGACTTCATCTTCCCTTCTATTTCCTCGCGCGTGTAGCCAGTTAGCTTTGTAAATTCATCGTTGACGAGCGAGATCGTCATGTCCTCCTCGATCATGACCATTGCTGTCCCTGTCGTTTCGAAGAGCGAACGATATTTTCTCTCTGATTCTTCGAGGAGTTCGCGCATCTTCACCCGCTCTGTAACATCCCTCACAATCACGTAAGTGGCGAGGCCGCCTTCGTTTTCCGCTAGTGTGGCGTTGAGCTCGGCGATGAGAATGCTACCGTCCTTCTTCTTGAGTCGTATCTCATAAATGGTTGGGGCCTCTTTACCAGCGAGCCTCCTTCTATAATAATCAAGAACCCTCTCCCTATCCTCATCGGCGATAAACTCTGCAAAGTGTTTTCCAATGACCTCGTTTTCCTCGTAATTCCCCATTTTCATGAGACGCCTGTTTGCATACCTCACTATTCCGTTCTGCAGGATCGCGAACCCGTCGTTCGCCCTTTCGAAAAAGTGACGGTAGCGACGTTCGCTCCGCGTGAGGAGCTCCTCAGCATTCCTCTTCATCCTCTCCATCTTAAGGTTATAGAGCGCGTATCCGATGTCCTCCGTGAGGTCACTGATGAAGTCGACCTCCTCATCGACGACCGCATTCGCGTGCAGGTGTAGTAGGACCGTGCCGTAGACCTCGCCGCCCCACTCGATTCTTTTCGCGATATCGATCCATTGATCGTGATGCACAAGGGGACAGCCCGAGCACCGGTTGTCCCCTTGTTGGAAGATGATAACGCTTCTTGTCGACATCGCCTCCCGGATGCATGTGAGGTTCTCAACCGACGACATCCTTCTGAGGATCTCCTCATGTGTCTCGTTCCTAACCGCATAATAGAGATCCATCGAACCATCGCTCCCCTTCGCAGCGATCACGATTCCCTCGAACATGCGCGTCCTCAGGATGTCATTGCAGAGGCTTCTGAGGAGATTCCCCTGATCTTTCTCTCTTGCGATCAGCTGGTTGACCCTCCTGAGCGCAAAGAGCATCGAGTTGAGCCTCTCGAGGCGCATGAACAGATGCGCTTCGTCTGTCATGTCCCTGATGACGCCGATCACTTTAGCTGGTGAACCATCTCTGCCGAGAATCGTCAAAGTTCGATGGCGAACAATCTTTTCCGTCCCGTCAGGTAGAATAACCCTGTATTCGATTTCGCACTCGCTACCCTTCTTTATCGCCTCGACCAGCGTCTGCCTGACGCGCTCACGATCATCTGGATGCACAGCTGTAAAGAGATGTTCATATTCGCCAGTGAATGGCATCTTGTCAAGGCCAAGAATGCGTAACAATTCGACTGAGACGCTCAGCTCATTCTCAGCGATATCGTAAATGAAGTTGCCGATCCTTCCGACCGTCTGGGCCTCAGCGAGCGCTCTTTCGCTGACTTCGAGCATCTCGAGCGCCCTGCGTTTTTCTACAACCGTCTTGATCATATTAAGTAGCTCAGCAAACTGGGCACGTGGATCACCGCCCTTCCGCACGTAGCCGTCTGCACCGAAATTGAGTGCATCAATGACTACCTCCTCCCTCCCTTTTCCCGTGAAAATGATGAAAGGTGTCATCAACCCTGATGAGCGAATTTCCTTCAAAAGCTCGATGCCGTTCATCTCTGGCATCTCGTAGTCTGAAACAATTGCATCGTACTTCTCCCCCCCCCCCCCTTTGTTAATAATCTGAAGTGCCTGAATCGGCGAGGTGACGCAATTGACAGCGAAATCACCGTCTTTTTCGAGATAGAGTTTCATGATGTCCAAGAGTTCTGGTTCATCGTCGATGCAAAGAACTCTGATTTTTTCACGCTCCCTGCCCTTCATCGCGACTTTCCGTGTCATCAAAGCAACCACCTCTCACATTAGCATCCTGGTGATGATGAAACAAGACGAATGACTATCATCATCTTTTAATTGTCGGTAGCTTTAATTGTCGGTAGCCGCAGTTGGTCTTGTTTTTTATTCTCGAAATTGTACAGTCTTTCAGGCAATTAAAGAATTCGCATGTTATTATCAAAATCGTAAATGCCATTTTAATTATCAATTTAGTCGATCCTATCAGTCGATCTTATGGGTATTTTCCTGTTTACGGAAGAATAACTAATCATGGTGCAATTTTCTATCAAAATTCATTTTTCCTTCACTGAATGCCAAGCAAAAGGAATGAAGAAATGGATCTGCAATTGATATCAATAAACAATTCCTTGCTCCCTCTCCATTTTATCGGTAATCCCTCATGACACCAGTCCGCCACGAAACGAAATTAGAAGTCATTGAATGTCTTGAAAGATACCTGGTCTTGTATTTGTAAAATTCAGCGTAAATCGCCGTTTTCAAGATTTGATCAAGGCAGGGCGCGCGAACCAGCTTGATTTTCAAAGAAATTGATTTCGTATTCTCATGTAGAAAATCGTTCTTATTCGTATTCAAAATCTTCTCTTCTGTCACTCATCTATAACACTCATATTAAAATAGCACTCAGATGATTTCTTTGAGAAATGCGGTGACGGCAAATGGTCGACCTCACTTTTCGGATGATCGATCGCATGGCCGAAAGGGTCGCATCAAGCGTTTCTTTTTCATTTCCTGGGCAGCCCGAGGAAGTTCTTCCCGATCACATCGATCACGCTGGCTTGAACATCCGTGTGCCCTTCTGCGCCTTCCGCTGCACTTACTGCGCGCTTCCGGGAGAACGATTCAGCGCAAAGAGCGCGGATCATTTCGTCTCTGCCTTAAACAAAGAAATCGAGCTTTACGCGGCGAGATACGAGAGGGCGAAGATCGAAAGAATATATCTCAGTGGCGGCACGCCGTCACTCCTCTACGAGTCAATTGGCGGAATTGTGGACGAAGTCAAGAAACACTTCGAGTTTAAAGGCCCAGTTTCAATGGAAGCGTCCCCTGTCGATCTCGATGATCATGTTCTCGACGGACTGCGCAGCGGCGGGGTTAATCAATTAAGCATTGGCATTCAGACTTTCAATGAAGAAATCCTCTCTCGCTATCTCAATCGAAAGGTGACCCAGGCGGATCTCATCGAAACTCTCAAGAGAGTAAGGGAATCGAAATTCGATTACATCAACATCGACCTCATGTTTTCCTTACCTTTTCAAACAAAAGAATCGCTTCTCCATGATTTAGAGATCGCAGTATCGACTGGTGTCGATGGAATATCAACCTATCCGTTGATGCTCTTGCCTTATACGCCGCTTGCATCCAAAATATTATTGAATCAGAATCGGGCGCAGAAAGCTCACATTTCATCCCTTCATGGTTTCTCACAAAATCCTGCCACGGAAATGGATCAGTATCTTCTGATTCTCAGTTTCCTTCGTCAGCATGGCTATCAAATAAGAACGATTTGGAGCTTTTCCAAAGCGCCAGAAAAATATGAGGGACCGTATGAACACAGCAACTTTATCGGCATGGGTCCGAGGGCTTGGGGAATGCTTGGCAACAGATTCACGCTCAATATGCCTTCCGTACTTCCGTACGCAGACGCGATCGCAGGAGGAAAATTTCCGATTTTCGCATTTTCCGCTGTCAGGGATTATCCCCTCGCACGATTCGCGCGCAAGCTCTATCATGGAAAAATCACGGTCGATGAGATTGAAATGATCAATGAACAGGATCAAGGGATCAAGAGATATCTTCTGATGATGAAGTTGTTAGGACTTATTAAAAGGAAAAGAGACTATTACGAACTCACGGACAAGGCGCTCGCATACGGAAGCTGCGCAACGAAGAAAATCGCCTCGGCAACACTTATCAAGATCAACGAGGTCTTCGCCTCCTTTGACCAACCTAAGACTATGACGTTCTCACCTACGGCCTGAATGATTTTAAATCTATTTTTTAAGTCAAGAACTTTTCAGAAAGTCGATTAAATCCCGAATTCCTTAACAACTCTCGATTAAGACGCCCGTTGTATCTAGGCTCGTTCAATCCTCTGGCGGTTTTTGTTGTACACTTTCCAACTTAATTTGTAATCCTTCCTATTTTGTGAAAAGGAAAGAAATCACACATATAATCATCATATTTCACTTCTTATCCGCGAGAGGCGATGTCTCATCGCTTTTTCCTCCTCGGAATCCCCTCTTTCGTGCCCCTGATTATCCTTTTTCTCCTCAGCAAATCGAGGAGAAATTTTGTGGTTTCGTCGGAGAATTCTGGATGGTTAAGAACAAGTTCGAAGTTCGTCTTCATCCAGCCGAGCTTATCGCCGATGTCGTATCGCCTACCCTCAAATTCGTATGCGTAGATCTTTTCTTCTCTGAGAAGAAGTCTCAAGGCATCGGTCAGCTGGATCTCGCCGTTTCTTCCTGCGGGAGTTTGTTCAATGCAACGAAAAATACCAGGCGTCAGGATATATGTGCCAGTGATGCCATAATCCGATGGCGCTTGATCAGGTTTTGGCTTCTCGACCAAATCTTCTATTAAGTGAAGTCTTTCTTTCACCTTTTTCGCTTTAATGATTCCGTAATCCTGGATCTTCTCCTTTGGCACTCTTTCGACGGCGATAACGGACGTGCCAAGTAATTCGTGAATCTCCATCAGTTGCTTGACGACCGGAACCGACGCGATGTTAATCGTGTCGCCGAGCATGACAGCAAATGGCTCATTGCCAACATGTCTCCTTGCGCAATAAACGGCGTCGCCAAGACCCTTTGGTGCCTTCTGTCTAATGTAATGAATCTCCGCGAGATTCGATACTCTTTTGATCTCTTGCAATTCTTCTTCCTTGCCGTTTCTCTCGAGTACTGATTCAAGTTCTGGCGATCGATCAAAATGATCTTCGATCGCCCTCTTTCCCGCGCCAGTCACGATGATAATATCGCTGATGCCCGCTGCGATCGCCTCCTCGACAACATACTGGATTGTCGGTTTGTCAACGACTGGCAGCATTTCCTTTGGCTGCGCTTTCGTTAATGGCAAAAATCTGATGCCTAAACCCGCGGCAGGAATCACCGCTTTCATCTCTCATCACCAGCAGATCCCGTCATAATTTTCCGTCCTCACAACCCCTCTGCCATCGATCACGAGTTTGTCACCGTATAAATTTGGATCTGCGTACTCCTCCCACTCAGTCACGATGAGGACCGCGTCACTCCCCTCAACGCATTCTTTGATAGTCCTACAATAAATGAGCGACGGGAACTCCCTACGAAAGTTCTCGATCGCCTTCGGGTCATGGCACTTGATATTCGCGCCCTTCTCAATCAATGCTTTGACGATTTTGATCGAACTCGCTTCCCTGATGTCGTCGGTACCAGGTTTGAAAGCAAGTCCGAGAACCGCTATCGTTTTTCCCCTGATGTCCATATGGTGTTCGAGCAACTCGATCATCTTGAGCGGTTGCTTTTCGTTGACCTCGATGACAGCGTCAAGAATGATAGGCTCGATTTGGTGAGACCTTGCAAATGAAGCGAGTGCCGTGGTGTCTTTTGGAAAGCAAGAACCACCGAAGCCGCAGCCCGCCCTGAGGAACTCTGATCCTATGCGCCTATCGTATCCCATGCCCCTCACAACTTCTCTGACATCAATCTTCAACGCCTTACAGATATTGCCGATCTCGTTGATGAATGAAATCTTTGTCGCCAGGAACGCGTTTGAGGCGAGCTTGATCATCTCCGCTGTTCTCAATGATGTTTCCACAATAGGACACTTGAATCCCGAGTAAAGAGATTTTAAGATAGAGAGAGAACGATCATCAGTCACACCGATGACGATTCTATCTGGATGCATGAAATCTTCAATCGCGTTGCCCTCCTTGAGGAATTCAGGGTTTACGGCAACCCCAAAATCCTTTCCAGCCTTTTTCCCAGAAGATCGTTCGAGTGCTGGGATAACAATATTTTCTGTCGTCGTAGGCAAAACGGTGCTTCTCACAACGACTACATGATATTCATCTTTCTCAGCAAGCATCTGACCAATGCTCAGTGTAGCGCTTTCAAGATGAGTCGTATCAAGAAACCCGTTTTCCATTCGCGGCGTTCCGACGCAAACAAGAGTGAGATCCGTATTCTTTATAAAATGGAAATCCGTTGTGGCGAAGAACAAACGATCTTCCAGGTGTTTCCGCAGAAGCGTATCGAGCCCCTTTTCATAAATCAAACTCTTTCCTTCTTTGAGCGCCTTAATTTTCTCCTCAACGACATCGATGCAAACGACCTCATGACCCAATTCTGCGAAGCAAACCCCCGTGACAAGACCGACATAACCAGCGCCAACGATCGAAATTCTCAAGCGAGACACCAACCTTTTACATCAAGAGAAAAATCGTATTTCTTGTTCCTATGCTGCTTTCCCCCCTTTCGGCACGAATGAATAGGCCGGCTTCTTGTCGACCATGGTGACCTCGATGTACCCCAGCCAGCGCTCATCCTCGACGGGAAAGTCCTTTCTGAAATGGGATCCTCTACTCTCCTGGCGAAGGAGTGCGGTATGAGTAGCCATTTCGGCCAAAAGCGCCATCGATCGAATTTCATCCAGGAGAATTCGTGATTTTTTGTCAGTCTTTGCGTTCTTCAACTCGGCGAACATTTTCTCAGCTATCGTAGCACTCTCGGCCAGCAAATCTCTCGAACGCACGATGCCGAGACATTTCGAGCAGGTGCTCGCGATCATCTCTCTCATCTCCATCAATCTCTCACGAGGGATCTCTTCAGTTTGTCTGGACTGTTCATCGATTATCGAAACAAGCGTTTCGAATCGATCCTTTTCGATCGTCACACCTCTTTGTTTTGCGGCGTTAGCGCCTGCAATTCTACCGAAAATCAGTGCGTCTGCGAGCGCATTTCCCCCCTTCCTGTTTGCACCATGGATTCCGCCGACGACTTCTCCTGCGGCGTAAAGACCTTGAATACCTGTCAAACAATTTTCATCGATGATGACGCCACCCATTGAATGATGCGCCGTGCAGGTAATCCTAATCATGCACTCTTTGGTTGATGGGAATTGATAGGTGCGCAGCTGAAACATTGAATTCATGGTTTTCATGTCTGCGTCCTCCCACCGTTTCACAGATGATAGATCGAGGAAACACTTTCTTCCCTTTTCCTCCTCAAAGGCAATTGCCTGGCAGACTTTATCGCGGTAGACAATCACCGCTTTTGTCAAATCCGTTTCCTCTGGCACTCTCTTTTTCAAAATATCCTCGTTTCTGTCGTTGATGATCCTGGCGCCAGGAGGATATGGTGGAAAAAGAATAAACGGCGGCAACCCTTTATGTATCATCGCGATTGGGAAGAACTGGATAAATTCAAGATCTCGAAGCGATGCTCCCGCTTCAAGGGCCATGACCATCCCGTCACCAGTTGTCGTGTTGGGATTATCATTGTTATCGAACATCGCGCAGAATCCGCCAGATGCAAGAACGGTTGAATTGGCCGCGATTGAAAACGATGAATAATTGCGATCCAAACCCACAATTCCCAGGCATTTCTTCCCGTCCATTACAAGGTTTTCTACGGCACAGTGCTCGAAGAACGTGACTCCCATTTCTCTTAGTGACTCCTTCATCACTGTGGTAAGTTCAATCATCGGGAAAATGAGTTTCTCGCGCGTCAGGTGCATCCCCGATGGTTTTGATTCAAATTTCATCCCGAGACTCTGGAGGAAACAGGGGACTTCCTTGCCACCGCTAACAAGCCTTCTTACGAGTTTTTCATCGTTGATCCAGCGTCCGATTTCCATCGTCGCCCTGAAAAGATCGTCTTCTTTCATTTGGTCAGTCGGATGTGAAAAAATTCCAGCTGACATTGATGTCGCTGATGCCTTTCCGACGCATCCTTTCGTGATCATGCAGACATTCGCGTTAGCCTTCGCAGCCTCGAAAGCGGCGCATAGGCCTGCCAATCCGCCGCCAACAATGCAGACGTCGAATCGTTCCATCGATCTTTCCTCCGTGTAATGATACTGACACTTCTCCGTTATCTCTTTTTTCATTTCGTCTCAGAACGGATTAAGAATTAGGGAAAGCAATCAATTCATTCTGACTATCAAAAATTAAGGGTGCAAAGACAATCAAGCCAGTAAAAAGGGTACGGAGGATTGAAATAGACGGTTTTCGCTGATTAATATGGAGGGTTTGCATGGTCGATATCGTATATTTGGGACATTCGGCTTTTCTCGTTGAATCCTCAAAGGGAAAGATACTTGTCGATCCATTCATCACAGGCAATCCTCTGGTATCCGTGCCCAAAGACCTCAAACCTGATCTCATTCTCGTCACGCATGCACACGGGGATCATCTCGGCGACGCGATTGAGATTTCGAAGAAGACAAGAGCGCCAGTGCATTCGACGTTCGAGATTGCGAATTACGTGAGTTCCAAAGGCGCAAAGTCGATCGACGGCCACGTCGGCGGCACACTGGTGATGCCTTTCTGTAGTGTGAAGATCTTTCCCGCATTCCACGGCTCATCGGTCGACGGCATCAGCTCCGTTGGAATCGCTTGCTCATTCGTCATCTCAACAGATGGCAAAGCGATCTATCACGCGGGGGATACGGCGCTTTTCGGAGATATGAAACTCATCGGCGAGGAATTTGAAATTGATATGGCGCTGCTGCCGATCGGAGGACATTACACGATGGGCATCGATGACGCGGTCAGGGCAACGGCGATGTTGAACTCGAAATTCGTCATCCCAATGCATTACAACACCTTCGATCCGATCAGAGCCGACCCTGAAGAATTCCGTAAGAAAGTCGAATCGAAAACGCGAACGAAGTGCATCATCCTTCGCCCCGGCGAAAGTTATCGTCTAGTCTGACGCCCCTTTTATATATCGTATTCTAAAGACCGAGGCGCTTTGCCAAATACGACACGTAGTCCTCCATTGGGATGTCGATAAGGGATCGATCGACATCGACTTCCTTCGAAACGGCGCAATCGAGATGAATCCTGCATTTGGGGCACATTGTGAGAAGGCGATGAGCCCCCGTTCTCTTGGCTTCCGCAATCCTGTCGAGTTGCATTTGCTTTGCTGGTCTCCCACAGGTAATCCAGGCGGAAACACCGCAGCATTGTGCTTTCTCCCTTGTATTCGCCATTTCCCTCACCTCAACGCCCACTTCCCTAAGAATGTCCCGTGGCTCGTCGTACACTCCCAGATGTCTACCAAGGCGACAGGGGTCGTGATATGTGACTGAGTCTTCTTCCTCAGTCGCTGGTTTCAGTTCAAGCTTTCCTTCGTCGATGAGGTCTGCGAGAAACTCCGTCAGGTGCATCATTTCGAAGTCCTGATCTCCTAATATATCCTGGTAATCGATATTGAATGTCCTATAACATTCTGGGCATGAGAAAATGACTTTTTTCGCGCCAGCGTTCTTGATCATTTCGATGTTTTTCTCCATCAACTTCTCGAAATTCTCGTTATCGCCTGCCCAGTTGAGGTCGTGTCCACAGCACACTTCGTCGTTACTGACAACTGGTATGATACCTGCATAGTTGAGAATTTTGATTGCCGAGATCGCCGTCCCCGTTAAATTGAGATTTCGATCGTAGAACACGGCATCAAGATGCGGTGCGCACCCGACGAAATATAGAATGTCGCCCTTCTCGGCGATTTTGACATCGCCGGGTATCCATTCCAGCCTGTCCTGTTTTTCTGTGTGCGCCATCACGCGCATCATGCTCTGCAATAAGCCGCCCTGGGAGCACTCTGGCTCGTTGCCAAGCCTGATCGCCTCAGAACGCATTCCTTGGATGAAACCGGAATAATCGACCTTGTAGGGACACATCGAGTTACACATTTCACACGTGATGCATGACCAGATGTCTCTGTCCTTGCTCAAGCTGTCTGAAACGCCTTCAAGTGCCCTCAGAACGATAACGCGGGGAGCGAAATTTGGATCGAAGCGCGCGACAGGACATACTGATGTACACTTTCCGCATTCGACACAGTCATGCGCGCCCGTATCCGCGATCAAATCATCAATCGCTTTCTTATCGAATTCCATCACTTCTTTTCTTTTGGCCTTGGGAATCGGGTTGGGGCCCATGATTTTCAAGTCATTGTACATGCCGTTGATCAAATTGAGGAACTTGTACTTCTCAGAGGCAGAGAGCCATTCGCATCTTAACCTCTCTTCTCCCAGACCAGTATACCTGAGGAGCTTTCTCACGGCCTCAATGCGCTTCTGCGCATGCTTGTTTCCATCAGTGTAGTGGCAATCGTCGATTCTACATCCGACAACCGCAACACCATCAGCACCGCACTCGAAAGCTTTCATCATAAAAGCTGGCTCGACACGTCCAGTACACATGACTCTGATGATCTTGACGCTTGACGGATAACTCAGATGATGCACGCCTGTGAGAGTTGCGGCAGGATAACCACACCAGCTGCAGGCGAAGACGAGTATTGTTGGCTCAAAATTTTCGCTCATTCTCCCACCTCCTGGACGAGCGCGCAAATAATCGATTCGATCTGCTCCCGCTCGTAATGACTCACGGTCATCGCTTTATTGCAGCAGGCGGCGGCGCATGCCCCGCACCCCTCGCAAAGATATTCATCGACAACTGCGACACGCCTCCCATCCTTGGGAACAAGAGAAATCGCCTTGAACACACACGCTTCAGCGCATCGCCCGCATCCGCGGCACCGGTCCTCGTTGACCTTCGCCGTGATCCTCTCAATATTGATTTTTCCCGAGTCGAGCAATGCGACAATTTCTTGCGCAACGGATTTTGCATCATCGATCGAATATCTGATCCCTTTTGGACCCTGTGCACAGCCAGCGATGTAAACTCCGCGGCGTATCTGCGGCGGCAGCATCGGATTGACATCCTTCATAAAGTTGTCGATATCCGTCTGTATGTGAAGCATCTTGGCGATTCTGTCAGCTCCTTCGCTTGGCTCCTGCCCTACTGCGAGAACAACGAGATCGCTCTCGATGTTCAGTATGACGCCGGCATCAGTGTCCTCCGCTCTAATAACAAGTTTTCCATTTTCAGGAATGATCTCGGCAACCTTGCCACGAATGAATTTGATGCCGATTTCCCTCGCGTCCGTATAGAATTCCTCGAATCCTCTGTAGGGTCCTCTGAGATCGATATAATGAATGTACACTTCTGTCTCTGGATGTAGCTTCTTAACCTCTTTCGCAATTCCAATTGTGTATGTACAGCAAACGAGGGAGCAATGCAGATTGCCTTTCGATTTGTCTCTCGAACCGACACACAAGACAAAGTTGATGACCTTCGGGATCTTTCCGTCGGAAGGTCTTCTTACCCCTGTGATGTCAGCGTGTCGCATGATGTCAATGAATTCCATCGAGGTCATGATGTCCTTGCTCTTCCCATAGGAATATGATGGTATCTTATGAGGATCGAAGGTTTTCGATCCTGTTGCGACGACGATTGCTCCAACATCAAACTCCCTTTCATTGCCATTTTGAACGACCTTCACGTGCCTGTTTCCGAATCCTCCAGTAATCTCTTTCACCTCGGTGTTCAGCATGACCTCGATAAAGGGATTCCTCTCGACATCCTCGATCTTCGGCGTGAAGACGCACTCCTTGCAATACTGCATACAGCAGATCCCGCAGTTATGCGTGGGGAACGTCGTGGCCAGTTTGTAAGCCCTTCCGCCAAGTTCTTTTTCTCTCTCGATGAGATAGACTTTGTGACCTGCCTTCGCAATTTCCAGTGCCGCGGCCATGCCAGCGACACCGCCACCGATGACAAGGACAGAATCTTTAATCGGAATCGTGATATCTTCTAATGGTTTGAGTCGCCTCACACGCTCGAGGCCGCCAAGCATCAGAGACTTCGCCTTTTTCGTTGCCTCTGCCTTATCGGGGTGAACCCACGCGCATTGTTCCCTGAGATTGACCATTTCGAAAAGGTATTTGTTCATTCCCACCGAAGCAAGCGCATTTCTGATGATTTCTCCTTGAATATTCGGAATTGCACCGCCGATGAGAATTCTGTCAAATTTTTTGTCCATGTACTTGCCAATGAGGAAATCGATCCCTTCCTTCGAAGAGAGTTCATCGAAGATATCGACATCGATAACATCGTCAAATTGCCGCAAGAAGTCTGCGACATCATCGAGGTCGATGCGATCGCTGATTTCTCCCTTTTCCCTACACAAGTAGACACCGATTTTACCCTCCTTTTTCTCCTCCATGGCCACACACCCAGATTCTTGAAGAGATCATAATTTTCGAATGTTTGAGAATTGTTAAGACCCGTAGCGAAGGAATCTTATTTTATCGTTTTCATCGAACTCATCGACTTATCGAAATTTTCCGTCAATAATTCGCCTTTCGTCAATGGGAAACGCTATGAGCACGCAATTTTTTGTCATCAGATATTTCACCGAAATCTCAAAGAAATCTTAGGTAGGGAGCCGGTGTGTTCATCGATACACGATGAAGATCTTTAGGAAGATACTTTCCTATCGCCGGCATCGGTTTTTGAAATTGCAAAGACTATATTGTGCGCTGTCCCACAGTTCTTCATGGTTCCACTGCTTCGACATGCTTATTATTGAATGGCTCTAATGTCTGATCATGGAGTATTGATTAGATATGGTTTTTGCAAATGAGAAGACATTCGAAAATGCAATCAAGATGAAGAAAATCGAGGAGTTCCATTGGGCGTACGAAAGTGCACTTAACTCGATAACGCTGGGTGCCTCATATCCCAATATCGTCGGGGCCGTTGAGAAAAAAGTGCCAGCAGAGTTCGAGGACAGAAGTCCCATCGATCGTTCGATCCTTCTCGGTCGCTTTCCCCGCTCTACAGTCGATGATGTCAACAAGGCTGTCAACGCTGCAAAAGAGGCGTTTGAGGGATGGTCACTAATCGACTGGTCTCAACGCGTTTCGATCTTCAGGAGGATCGCACATCTGATGAGAAATGAGAAGTTCTCGCTTGCCGCCGCGGTCACGCTCGACAATGGAAAGAACAGGTATGAGGCAATGGCTGACGTTGACGAAGCGATTGATTTTATTGAATTCTACTGCGATCAAATGATTTATTATGATGGTTTCGCCGTTGAGACGCCACCGGCCTATCACGGCGAAAAATCGATGAGCATCATGCGTCCGTATGGCGTATGGGCGATCATCTGTCCCTTCAATTTCCCTGTGGTTATCACAACTGGAATGGCAACAGCCGCGATGATTGCTGGTAATACTGTTATCATTAAGCCATCATCACTTGCGCCACTCCCAGTTTACATGATCTGTGAAATCATGCGACGTGCTGGATTGCCTCCTGGTGCCCTCAATTTTGTTGCCGGTTCAGGTGCGGAAATCGGGGACGCGCTGATTCATCATCCCGAGATAAGCGGAATTGCTTTCACAGGGTCAAAAGAAATCGGATACAGCATCATCAAGTCTTCAATCAATCGTTGGCCAAGACCCGTTATTGCTGAGATGGGTGGTAAAAATGCGATCATCGTCTCTTCAAAGGCAAATCTTGATGACGCTGTTGATGGTGTCGTGGCCTCGGCTTTTGGGTACGGCGGACAAAAGTGCAGCGCCTGTTCGCGTGTCATCGTGTTCGAGGATGTTGCCGATGTATTCATTAAGAAATTGATTGGGAAGACACAAACGCTCAAGATTGGAGATCCAAGAGAGCGCGATGTCTTTCTGGGGCCTGTGATTAGCGAGAAAGCGGTCAATGACTTCGTCAAATTCGCAAATATTGCGAAAACCGATGGGAAAATTCTCACTGGCGGGTCGAGAATTATTGGCGGCATTTTTGACAGAGGCTACTATGTCGAGCCAACGATTGTGGCAGATCTTCCCAGCGATCATTTCCTCATCAGGAATGAACTCTTCCTCCCGTTTCTGTGCGTGGAGCGCGCCGTGACTCTTGAAGAAGCGGTGAAAAGAGCAAATGAGGTTGAGTATGGTCTTACAGGAGGGATATTTACAACTGATGAAAAGGAAATTGAGTATTACTTCGATCACATTGAAGCGGGCGTAGTTTATGCAAACAGACGGCGAGGCGGGTCGACAGGCGCAATGGTTGGCACCCAACCTTTTGGCGGCTGGAAGGCGAGTGGATCGACGGGGAAAGGCGCTGGTGGTCCCTATTATCTCATGCAATTCATGAGGGAGCAAAGCAGGACACGTTGTGGAAAAGCATGAGATCTCATCCTTTCTCAGAAATCACTTTTTGACAGTTTTCCATGATCTGTATAGGATTATATCTACCTCTATGATCTCTGTTCTGATGTATATTGCCGAGTTACTGTGTTGATATCTTATGGTCAAACAAACTCTTTGATCTTTTTTTTCAATTAATACTTAACAAGAATCCGTCTTCTTTGACTAGATCCGACCAAAGAGAACCAGCGGGAGATCATCACCCTGAGTATAGAATTTGGCTTTTTCCTTTCATTTTTAACTTCAATCTTTAATATTTGAAAGATCAATCATCATTCTTGATGAAAAACGCCTGTATCATTGAGATATCATACATCGATCCGGAAGCATATGTCAGTCTCGCCAATCATGATTTAAGAAAGCAAATTCTCAAAACTCTTTACAGAAGGGCGCTGAATTCTCCTATTTCAAAGCAAGAGCTTGCCGATTTGATCGGCATCAACTACCATCAACTCGTATATCAGTTGAACAATCACCTGAGAGAATTTTGGACGGTCGGCTCAGAGAAAAAGGTAAGGGGAACGAGGATGGAGTTGATCGAGCCCTCGCATCGAAATTCGATCTTCATCACCCTTGGGAAAGAAAATACCATTTACCTCGTCGATCCGCTGGCGGGACTTTTCGGATCGCTAGCAAAGGTCGGGACGCGATGCGACTCCTGCACGGAGGAAGAGGCAAAAAAGTGCCTTGAATATATCAAGAAATGTTCTTGTGCATCGGTGATCAGCAGGATCGAGAAGGAGATCTTGAGTAGGAATCAGAGAAAGCAACCATTCAGACCTGTCGATCACGCGATCGTCTGCGCACTCCGAGGTATTTCAAAGGGGGAAAAATGTGTGATCACAATTCCGTGTGAAAATTGCGCGTATATCAACAGGTTCGTGAAAATCGAAGGATTGACTGGTTGCTGAAAGAATCGTGATCTCGAATATTTGACTCGTCGACAATTTATTTAGTTGTTGAAGGATTTGCCGTGTATGTGGGTAATAATATGGCAGGTGATAAACCACGCAATCCAGTTCGAATTGCAATCATTGGCGGTTTCCTCGGCGCTGGTAAGTCCAGCATGGCAATGGCCGTCGGAAAATACTTGAAGGAGAATCGAAACGCTCTGATTGCGATCATCACAAACGATCAGGGCAACGTGCTCGTCGACACAGAATTTATGCGTAGCGGCGGATTCGATGTGGAGGAAATCCGCGGTGGGTGCTTTTGTGTGAATTTTGAGGAATTTGTTAGGAATGCACACCATCTCGCGTTCGCCAAGAGACCAGATCTCATCATTGCTGAATCAATTGGAACTGCGACGAACCTGCTCGCGGCCGTTATCTCGCCGTTGAAGGAACTTTATCCGCAGGATTTCGATATCGCTCCGCTGTTTGTCGTCGTTGACTGTCAAACAGCCTGCGAATCACTTGGCCACGACGAGAATTCCCCCGCCGTTGCAACTCTCATTCCAGTACAGCAGATCAAAGAAGCAGAGATCATTGTTCTGTCGAAATGCGACCTCGTCGAGGGAAGGCAATTGGACGCAGTTATTGAGCACATCAAGATACTCAATTCAGAGGCGATGATTATCCCTTACTCTTTCATCACGAAAATGAATGTCGAGAAAATTGCGGAACTGATGATGTCGAAGAAAACGAGCACGAAGAAACCGCTCGAAGTCGATCAGAAAATTTTTGCGAGGGAAAAAGCCATGCTCGGCTGGTGTAACTACAGCGCTGGGGTTATAGCGGACGAGCGCGTAGACGCGCGCACTTTTCTCGTGGAAATAATGAAAGGAATCGCGGAGCACTTCGATAGTCACTCGCTTGCGCATGTGAAGGCGATTCTTTCATCAACTAAAAGCACGATGAAACTGAGCCTTGTCGGGGACAGACTGAGAATTGATGATTTGAGGGGCGAGCGATATTTCGTCGGCGAAGGGAAGCTTGTTATCAATGCCAGAGTTTGCTCAACACCGGAGGAATTGAAGAAATCTATCACTAGCTCTGTAAAGAATTCTTCGAGAGCGATGCATGTCACAATTTTCAATGAGCAGGAGGTCGCTTTTGTCCCGAAACCGGAAATGCCCTCGCACTTACTCAAAATTCAATGATTCCTCATGCAATTGTTCACTGGTCAGTTGATCGGTTGCGTTGAAAAGGAAATTGTTTCGCCAAAAATTAAAAATGAATTTGAAGATTTGAATGAGTGGCCGCAAGATCATTGAAAATATCAATGCCAAAAGGTACCAGAGCTAAAATCACTGACTACCGTCCAATTCTCTTTCATCCTTCTCATCTTCCTTTGGCTCGGATTTAAGATCTGTTGGATGCCCAGGTCTGATGAGAAAATTTCCCTCCTCGAGTTGAATAACCGCGCCTTCGATGAGTGCTTTAGCAAGTTTGAAGCGGGCCGAATGAAGGTCGAGCCACAGCGATTTCCGTGAAATTCCCATTAAAGAGGCCGCCGTCTCTTGATCGAGGCCTTGATAATCAACGAGCCTGACCGCTTCGACTTCTTCGAAACTCATTTTGATGACGCCAACATGCGGTCTATCTATTGGTCCGAACACCCTGACGATGGGAATTTCTGAAATCCATCGCGGTCCACGCCTTCTGCCCCTTCGTGGCTGGAACATAAGTCAATTGGGATGATGTCCAGTAATGTATATTATGATTGCTTCGTGATGAGATGCCTTGATCGAGAGAGGGATGTGTTGATTGAAGCGATTTATTTATAGCGGTCAATTCTCTCGTACTGTTGGATTTCAACTCATATAATTTTCTGGGATTCCTTCTGAGATTGCTCGAACTGAATCCTCCAGAGGATTTTATGATAGTACGATAGAAGCACATTTACTTCGGATATTTTGCGCAATAGCGGGAAAATTTTAAATAATAATGCGCATAATTGCATTAATGTAAGCGTTTCCGAGCGGTGACAACCCCAGTCAACCCCCAAATGGTCGGGAATGTCGTCGCTCGTGAATATGATACAAATAGGAGGTGATAAGGATGCCACGAGGATTTGGAAGAGGTTACAGGTGGATGTACTGGCTCACTGGATTACCTGGTTGGGCGAGAGGTGCTTATGGCCTTCCCTATGCAGCCGACGTGCTTTACCCATACGCGCCACCGATGTGGGCTCCAAGGCCATACAGTGGACCCTATAGACTCACGCCAGAAGAAGAGCTCAGAATGCTGGAAGAGGAACTCAGCTATCTCGAATCGCAGAAAGACGATCTCGAACAGGAGATTGAGGAATTGAAAAAGGAAATTGAAAGGAGAAAGAAAGGAGGTGATTAAAGATGCCTGGCGGTGATGGAACAGGTCCCCTGGGACTTGGACCAATGACCGGCCGAAGGGCGGGATATTGCGCTGGATTTCCCGTACCCGGGTATGCAAATCCCTATGTGCCTCCTGCCTGGTTCTACCGCGGGGCAGTCCCGCTAGGGTACTGGCGATTCGGACGCATGTTCCGCGGTGGATTCGGTCGGCGATGGGCATGTCGATGGATGCCGTATTACCCACCGTTGTGGTGAACCGAGCCTATGAGGCGCCATTTCCCGGCGCTTCTTTTCTTTTTTATTATTGCAATAACTGAGTGTCTTTTGAGAAATAGCCGAAGAGAATGATCCAGTTCTCAAAAACAATTTGGACGAGCGCATCAGCAAACTACCATTGTTCATAAATTTTATCTGATGGGGACTCCCATACCAATCTTTTTTGATTATGAATAGTCTCGGTTTTTTTATGATTTTGAGTTTGTAAAGCTCTGTAGGAAATCGCAATCTCGTGGGAAAAAGATTGAACTCGTGGCTCGTTTATGCTCATCTTCTACTGACTTTTGAACTTGATTTACGCAACTATGATTTCAACGCACCCGATGATTTTCAATCTAAATAGGGAATCACGCAGAGGAATTCGAGAGTGGTTTGACCAGCATTCCTGAATTGGTGGAGTGCGTTCGGTGGAATAAATATGACTCCACCTTCTCCGACTACCTCCGTTTTTCCATCGCAAAAAACCGCACACTTTCCTTTGAGCACAAAAACTTCATGTTCATACGGATGCTGGTGTAAGGGCGAATTTCCGGAAACTGCGACTTCAAAATGCCTCATCGCAAATTTCTTAGCACCGTCCTCTTTTGTGATGAGCCATCGGATCTTCGCACCCTTCGCGCCCTCTTCCTTTACCTCCTCTTGTTTCACACCTCTGTGATCGATGCACTTGAATGCCATGAAAATCGGATATGCTGTATGATATTTCAAATTATTTTTTTATAATTCGTTTGGGTGATTTCATCACGTTATCAGGGCTGTTGACCACGACTGCAGCATATTGTGAAGGATCAAAAAATTGATAAAAAACGCTACTTAGATTTTCTTGGATTTCACGAATAGAATCTTGTCATGAGGATATAATTGAGATTGAATCGTTGAGTGATCGAGGAACTAGAATTTTTCTGTGCTCTTTTATTCGTTTAAGTCTTTGAACTCCGCTAAAGAAGTTCTTCAACGCGCATTAGACAGAAACAAAATTCTATTCTCAGTCTTCAATTTTAAGTCTGTTTTGAATCTTTGACCACATATTCTTGATTTCCTTTGCTATAGGGCAATCGGTGAATTCAATCAACGTCATACCCGCAACCATCGCTTTCGTTGCACAATTATCGTAGGGTATTTCTCCGACAACTTCGAGGCCCTTACTCTCACAGAATTCTCTAATCTTATTTGTATTATCAGGATTGATCGATGACTTATTAATGCAGACGACTGTCTCGACTCCGAAATGATTTGTCAGGTTAAGGACGCGCTCGAGGTCATGAGCACCTGAGACTGTAGGTTCTGTAACAGCGAGCACAAGATTCGATCCGGAAATCGCAGCGATTGCAGGACAGCCAATGCCAGGCGGCCCATCAATGATAATCAAATCTCTTCCTTTTTCTAGCGCCACTTCCCTAGCCTTCTTTCTAACGAGTGTAACGAGTTTGCCGGAAGCTTCCTCTGCGATTCTGAGCTCGCCATGAACGAACGGTCCGAATCTCGTTTCCGAGACGATGATCGAACCTGATATTCTGTCGAGCAGCCTGATCGCTTTTTCGCGACAAACGAGCTGGCAGACACCGCAACCCTCGCACACATCGTCGATGATATTGAAGTGTTCATCGATCGCATCGAATCTGCAGTGTTTCCGACACTCACCGCATTGTGTGCATTTTGCTTCATCTTTCATCGCAACCTTCATACCGTAGAAGGGAAAGCGTTGCCTGACTCTTGGATCGAGTATAATGTGAAGATCTGGAGCATCGACGTCGCAATCAGCCATAACGGTATTTTTCGCGAGCGATGCGAAGGCTGCAGTGATCGTCGTCTTGCCGGTCCCCCCTTTTCCGCTGATGATCGTAATCTCTTTCATAGCACATCCTTTTCCATATTCTACGATCTGTCCGCCCTTCTTGAATCTGAAATCATTTTCTCGATTGATTTGTATAGGTTGAGAAACATCTGTCTATATCCTAGAAATTTATTTGTGAAGGGGATGCCATTTGAATACAATTCTGCGATCTCCCGACTCTCTTTGATTTTCATAAGAATGGGAATCCTTTCAATTGCGCAGTATCTATCGATTCGATCATCGCCGATCCCCTCCCTATTCACAACGACGCCGCATGGAATCCTCAGCCTTCTTGTAACACCGACCGCGAGCTTGAGGTCGTGCAAGCCAAATGGCGTTGGTTCGCTTACAAGAATGCAAAAATCCGCGCCTCGCATCGTTTCAATAGCTGGACAGGCAACACCTGGTGGAGAATCAAAAATCATCGGCTTGTTTGATTCTTTTAGAGCGATTGATTTGATTCTCTTAATCACAGGAGTTGCCATCGGCTCTCCAACATCGATCTTACCGACGAATAAATCGATATGATCAGTTATACCATGATGAATCTCGCCAATCTTTCTGACACCCTCGGAAATTGCGCCGGTTGGGCAAATGAGTTCGCACCCTCCACAACCGTGGCAAAGGTTCTCATAAAAGAGAAGGTTTTTCGATTTAATCACTGCGATTGCATTAAACTGGCAGAAGTCAGCGCACTGGCCGCAATAAGTGCACTTTGAGAGATCGAACTTTGGGATTCTTGCGACGACATTCTCGATCTTTTCCAAATTTGTTGGAAGAAACAACGCGCAATTCGGCTCTTCCACATCGCAGTCAACGAGAGTACATTCTGGTAAGCTCAGAGCGAGGTTGACAGCGACCGTGGTTTTGCCAGTTCCGCCTTTTCCGCTTGCGACGACAACTCTCATTTTTCAAAACTTCCCTCTTGTTATGCGATCATTTGTTCTGCATGAACAATAGCGTTTTATTTCGAACCACACTCCTTGCCAAATTGGTTTCTGTGTCACAATATCACTGAACCTTCAAACGCACCATGGACTCAGACTCTGTTGCTTGTCGTTCATGTTTTTCAACATCTATTGGTCTTGTACTTGATCTCAGCATGAATGATATTCGGAATGTACATCATGGTGTTGGTGCTCCCTACATATGTCGTCCTCGCTTGCGATCGTCAGCTTTCCTTGTTTAAACATTGCCAAAGTCTCTTCAACCGTTCCGTGAGCACCTGTATAGACCCTGATTCCAAGTTTCTTGAACATCTCCAGCGCTCTCATACCCAGACCTGACACAAGGATTGCATCTGCACCTGCTTTCTTGATCAGCTCCGGTGGCAAACCTACACCGCCTCTGTGTTCGCTTGTGTTCTCGATGACCTTGATCTCATTAGTTTCTGTATCAATGATCGTGTAGGTTGGTACCTTACCAAAATGCTCTCCGACCATTTCACGCATCCCTCTATATCCCATTGTGGGAATACATATCTTCATGATTACACCTTCCTCCCAGATTTTTCTAAAGATTCTCAACAAATTCAATGAATTCTGTACTATCTTCTCCCCGCGCGCATTCCAGCGTGTGCTGCCGATGTTGGTCCTGAAGCCGTTTGGAGCTTATTTTCAATGAATTTTTTCACGGCATCCCTGACCTTGCCGCTTGCGCCTGTGTAGACTTTAATCCCGGCTGCTTGCAATACCTGGAAAGCGTTTGGACCGACGCTACCAGTGATTACCGCATCAACTCCGAGCTGCGAGACCTTCTGAGCGGCCTGAACTCCTGCACCTCCGCTCGCCGAGATGCCAGTGTTTTGCTCTGCTTTAAATTCAAGTGTAGCTGGATCAACTACAATAAAATATTCACACCTGCCGAATCTTGGATCTACATCGGATTCCAAATTGCTACCTGTTGCTGTCACGCATATCCTCATTCTTTCACCTCCTTCATCTTTTACAGATAATTTTCATGCTGATCAACGGATGAAAATGAACAAATGGGTGTACCGGTTTACCGTCTACTAGGATTTTGAACATGATTTTTCATCTCGAGTCTTCCTGATCACCTCGTCAATGATCGAATTGATCGCTTTTGACGTCTGTGAATCAGGCTTCGAGAGGATGATCGGTATTCCCCCGTCGCCAGATTCAACCGTGGAAACCTCGAACGGCACGCGGCCTAGGAAGGCTACGGCCATATCCGTCGCGAGTCGTTCCCCGCCTCCCTTCTTAAATAGAGCGATTTCCTTTCCGCAGTGAGGGCAGGTGAATCCGCTCATATTTTCGACGACACCGATGACTGGAAGGTTGAGTGCCTTCGCAAACGAGATCGATTTGGAAGCATCCAGAAGGGCGACGTCCTGCGGCGTTGTCACAATGATGACGCCGTCAGCATCTGGAATCATCTGAGCAATGCTCAGAGGTTCATCGCCAGTTCCAGGTGGCAGATCGATGATGAGATAATCAAGGGATCCCCAGTTCACTTCAGAAAGGAACTGTCGAATCGCTCCCATCTTCATGGGGCCTCTCCAGATAACAGCAGCGTCGCTTTTCGAGAGCAAGAACGCCATTGAAATGACTCGCACGTTCGGAGCCACAATTACTGGAAGGATATAAGATCCGTCATGCGTAAGAAGTGCGCGCTCGACCCCAAGCATCTTTGGCACGTTCGGGCCATGTATGTCTGCGTCGAGGATGCCGACTTCCATTCCTCTCATTGCGAGCCCGAAGGCGAGGTTAACCGCAATCGTGCTCTTTCCAACCCCTCCTTTTCCACTCATTACCATGATCTTGTGTTTAATCTTCTTCAGATTCTCAGTTAGTTTCACATCTTCTGCACTACGCTTCGAATTCTTTGTTTCGACTTTAATCTCTTGAGTTGTTGAACTCATCGTCATCGCCGTTACACTCCACACGGAATATCCATAAAGATATGATGACAGTTTTGCCGAATATGTCCGTCACAAAATCTCCTGGACTTGTTCTTTGATGCAAGAAGATTCATTTGTTGTCATAGATTACAAACCTTAGAATGAAAAAAGGTGTCACCTTCTCTTCCTGAAATACTCCTCCAGTATTGCCCTTTCTCCTCTCTGCAGAATCTCGCCAAGTGCCGAAGGGGAGATGTTGAGTTCTTTTGCAAGATCTCTAATCGTCGTTTTCTTAGGGCAATCATAGTAACCTCTTTCAAAGGCTAGTCTGAGAACCTCCTCCTGGCGTCTCGTCAACATACTCGTGCCCTCAACTTTCGTGACGCTTTTGATCTCAATCTGGCATCCGACGGACCTCAGATCGCGTACGAGTGAAGCCAGCGATTTCTTTCTCCCAGTGACAACTCTCCATAGAACTTTTCCGTTTCCGATGCTTGTGGCTGATCGTAAGAAGCATTCGGATCGCGACAACGCCTCGCACGCGACGCATTTGTTTGTGATGATATATCCTGATGCCTTACCATCGTTGCGAAATGAGATTTCTGCTCTGCATACGGCGGGGTGCGTCTTGATCTCTCTAATAATTAATTCCATCGTTGTCTTATCCCCACCCATCTCGACAAGACCCCTCCCGCCTTTTTTCCCGAAGGGCATGCACTCGACGAACTCGATTTTTGCAGAGTATTTTTTCAATATATCGGTTACCCAGCTTTCTGGAATTAAGATCGAAAGTAATGCCTCAATCATATTGAACGACCATCTCAACTCCTTTTAGATTTACAATCAACATCAATTCTGTGTGGTTTTCCGTGCATCATCGTACGCTTTCGGTAATCGTATTCTATGATTAATTATAAGACGATGATGCTGAAGGGTACCATTCGTTTATTCAATTGAACGACAAACAGTTAGCGCCATCCTATTATTATGCTATATTTCCCCCTTTTTCTCATCTTGTTGAAATCCATGGGTGCTTGTTTTGAGTTATAAACCTCAATGATCATTCTCAGGATATGCCACTCTTGTGGTATATTTCTCATCCGTATCAATTTGAGAGATCCAGATTTTCAGAACTCAAAATTATTCAAAATCATTTTAAGTCGCCTGGTCCATTGCGATGTGTAGGAGGATACACATGCGGGGAAAGGCCATCACGGCCATGATCGCTATCATTCTCATCTTAACATGTTTTCCTTTTGTTCCGATCATGCAACAAGCGGAGGGGCTCGCTTTCTCAAGAAATATTCCTGTTGATAACAGCACCACTTATGGCAACCAGGCATTTCCAAGGATTGTAACGGATTTGGGGGGCAATATTTCGGTCGTTTGGGCAGAAGGCACAACTCATTTTGATCGTATCTTCTATGCAAGGTCGGAAAATTCAGGATATGATTTCTTAGCCAAAGTGAGAGTCGATGACGCAGGGGAATCCTCAGGGTATCGTTCCTCTCCGTCAATCGCCGTAAATGAAACAGGGTCGATCTTCGTCGTGTGGGAAGATGCGAGAAATGATGATGTCCCGTCAATTTTTTTCTCTAAATCCGATGACGGCGGGAGGAGTTTTTCGACCAATATCCAAATCAGTGCTCCTGGTACTTATGCCACTGAACCAGATATTGCAATCGCAAACAACACGATCTTCGTAGTGTGGTCGCAGAATGTGACTATCGGCTCGGCTGACTATACCAAAATTTTTCTGACGAGGTCGCTTGATTGGGGAATGACTTTTGAAACGCCAAGGCGAATTGATGATACTGCGACTGGCGAATCGTTGTTGAATGCGCCTAGAATCGACGCCTTTGAGCGTAAATTGATCGTCGTCTGGCAAGACGCAAGAAACGATTCTCTTTATGACATATATGGCGCCATTTCTAATGACAGCGGGGTCACATTTTCGGCAAATGTAAAAATCAGTGATGGTCCAAATTACGTCAAGCAAACATCGCCTGATGTCTGTTTTCTCCCAGACGGTAATCCTGTTGTCGTGTGGGAGGATTATCGAACGGGTACTTCGGTGATTCGCGTATCAAGTTCCGCTGACGGTGGCAATACTTTTTCGTATTCGAGAGTTGCGAGCGATGGCGGCGTCAGCGTCGACCCTTGCGTCGCCTCTGACAACGGTGGAAATATATCGGTTGTTTACAAACTTCAGACGCTAACTACGAATGAAATCAGGTATGTAATATCAAGAAATGGTGGAATAACATTTTCACCGAGTATTAAGGTTGATGATGCGACGACCAGTAGTAAGCGTCAGAATCCTGATATCGCGATCGGTGAGGGAAGAGCGCCGCTCATTGTTTTTGAGGATAGAAGAACGACGCCGCAGCGTGTCATGTTTACGAGAATGATCAACATACCACCTATGTGCACGATTGACCGACCTGTTTCAGGATCAATCGTCCAGGGACTTATTGTGATCTCTGGACACGCATCTGATCCAGATGGAAATGATACACTAGTCGGTGTGCAAGTTCGTGTCAGGAGCATTGACTTCAATGAGGAAACAGACTGGATGAATGCCAGTGGTCTCACTGAATGGACTTTTGACTTCAATACTACGGTTTTCTTTAACGGCGAATATGTGATTGAGGCGAGGGCATTCGATGGTGATTCTTATTCTGAGTTTACTTCAGTCAATATCTCTATCGAAAATCCGGTCGAGCTATTTCCGGATCTCATCGTTACCCCTTCGAATATCACTTTTTCCCCAGAAATTTTTGAAGCTGGAGATTTCGTAAACATCGTTGTCAACGTGGGAAATATCGGCAACGTCAACGCGACTGATGTCGAGGTGAAGGCTTTCCGCGGTACATCACAGATCGGATCGCTGAAAACGATTGAATTTTTACCCGTAAATGGTTCGTCCACCGTGATCTTTGTGTGGCAAGCGATTCAAGGTATTCATACAATTAGAATTCTGATCGATCCAGATGATAAAATCAAGGAACTTAATGAATCGAATAACTTCGCGTCAGTCGAAATTTCAGTTCCTTCGTCATCCTTTTTCATGCCTGATCTTGCTGTCGTGCCTGGGAGTATCAATCTGTCACCAAATGAGATCAAGGATGGGGACGAGGTCATTATAACTGCAACGATCACAAATGCTGGAACCGAAGATGCGGTCAATGTTCTTGTCACTTTTGCCATCGACGGTTCTCCAATGACACAGCAGAAATTCATTAGCTATCTGTCAATCAACGGTACTGACAATGCCTCGATAACATGGATCGCGACAAAAGGAACTCACACGATCACAGTAACAGTAGATCCTTCGAATCTCATCGATGAGCTCAATGAGACGAATAATGATGCATCGATTAGCGTCACAGTTCAATCGATTGGCGAGTTTCCTTTATGGATTGTTGTTATTCCAATGATACTGATAGTTGCTGGCGCAACCTTAATCATTTACGTCATGCGCTGGAGACGACCGAAGTGAACACTGATCAACTCGACTCAGAGTGGCTATCGGAGGTCCACTGCATAATTTCCTTAATCTTTTCTTTCAATTCTAGGAAATCCTGAATCTTTTTCAAATCTTTCATCAAGTTGAGGGTAGCAATATCTATCCTAATTCCATCTTCGAAATATATGGTTTCAAGATTCGTCCGCAATAACCATTTTTCGATGCAACCCCAGACTCGGCTGGAAAATTCACTTCATGCAAACAATTGCTGAGGTCCAAAGGGGAAAAATGTTTAACCGTTGACATGTGTAATCTTCTCGGGGTTATCATGTTAAAAATGGAGGATATTATCGGCCTGGAGATTGTAAGTTCAGATGCGCGGATCGTCGGCATGGTTGAGGGCGTTGCCCTTGATGTTGAAAACTGGGTAATACCGGCGTTGCGAATCGGGGTGAAAAAAGGACTTGAGGAAACGATTGGGGTGAAGAAGCCACTGTTCTCGACGGCAAAGATTCTTGTGAAAACAGACAGCGTTGATTCTGTTTCAGATACTATAACGCTGAAAATTCCTCTTTCCGAAGTGAAGAATGTTGTGGTCGAAGAAGGAGCAGTTCTAATGACCGCGGCAGACATCGTCGGGAAAAGGGTCATTTGTAGGAAAGCGAGACAAATTGGTTTTGCTGAGAACATTATTTTTACGCCGGAAAAAAAACTGGAAAGCGTCATTTATTGAGGTCAGATTGGACAAGGACGCGATCGATCTGCTCAATGTCAAAAAGCCTCTGCTGACAACACCACTTATCAAGATTCAAACAGATGACATCAAGACCATCGGAGATATGATCATGCTGAAGATCGACGCTGATGAACTGAGAGATTTTCTCGAAAAGAAGCCTCACGAAAAGGGCGTTGATGTGAAGAAAACTCAGACAACGGCAAAGGAAGCGCCAGAAACCGGGATGACATCAACCGAAAAACGAGGTACCGAGACACCGGAATACAGGCCAAGGCTTTAATCTTGCTATTCTTATTCACTTTTCGTTGCACTTACAATATCCAGCGTTGTGGCGGTGAAGTATCTGATTGAAGCAGTTGGCCTTACGAGAAGTTTTGGCAATATCACAGCCGTCGAGGATCTCAATTTAGTTGTCAAAGATGGCGAGGTATTTGGGTTCATTGGACCGAATGGTGCGGGCAAGACGACGACAGTAAGAATGCTCTGCTGCCTGATCGCTCCTACCGCTGGTACAGCTTATATTAATGGCCTGGATATTACAAATCCTGATGATGCGATCAAAATACGTGGCATGATCGGCCTTCTGCCTGAGAGCCCAGGACTCTACGAATCGTTGAGTGCGTATCGCAACCTGGATTTTTTTGCGCAATTATATGGCGTGCCGAAGGGGGAACGGGAGCAAAGGATCAAAGATCTTCTGACGAAGCTTGATGTCTGGGACAGGCGAGATGATCCAGTCGCGAAGTTTTCAAAAGGAATGAAACAGAAGATCGCAATTGCGAGAGCACTCGTTCATGAACCGGATTTCCTTTTCCTTGATGAACCGACCTCTGGACTTGATCCCCAGGCTGCCATCACCGTGCGTAATTACCTCCTCGATTTGAAAAAGGAAGGTCGGACAATTTTCCTCAATACGCACAATCTTGACGATGCGCAGAGAATCTGTGATCGTGTCGGCATCATACAGCGCCGGATCCTTGCAGTTGGATCCGCAGATGATCTCGCCCGCAAATTCTGGGGAAGGACGACACTTGTCAAATTGAGGAAAATCACACCAGAGATGATCGCTGCAGTCAACGCTCTTCCATTTGTACGATCAGTGCATGAAAATGAGAACACAATCGCAATCGATGTTGAAAATCCTGAGGATGATAATCCTCTGATTATCCGATCGCTGATCAACGCTGGCGGAGAAGTCGAATTTGTCGAGGAATTGAGACGGGGTCTCGAAGAGATCTATCTCAGGCTCGTGGGGGGGATACGCTGAGGCTAGATAAGGTTTGGATCGTTGCGAGAAAGGATCTCGCTGAGTTCAAAACTAATAAGTATATCATTTTCAGCCTCATCGCCATGCCCCTCGTTATGGCATTCGTCATGCCAGTCGTCTATCTGGTTCCGGTGACAATGTTTGCAGAGCCCACGGACGAAAAACCACTCGATCTCACAATCAACATCTCCGCGACTATTGTAGGTGGGAATATCACTGAAGTCTCGATAAAGGACTTGAGATTGATTGGTGTGAATTTGACAAATTCGGTCGCGACAGGATGCATAATTGAAGGGTGCGATGTGTCAAAATCAGTTGTCTTTGATTCTTTTATCGTCGAATCGAGAATCAATAGCACTCTCGTGGTTCATAGCAATCTGGAAAATACCACGAGGATCGACTCTGTGCTCGATCGTTGTGTCGTGATTGGAGAGGTGAATGAGGCGGAGAAGTTCCTGAAGGTCTTCATTGACTCATTACTCATGTTTTTCATTCTCATTCCCGCCGTGATACCGACGGTCATCGCCTCCTACAGCTTTGTCGGCGAAAAGATCAACAAGAGTCTTGAACCTTTACTTGCGACCCCTACAACCGATACGGAACTCCTCGCTGGTAAGTCGATCTCCATTTTCCTCCCGACGATGCTCGTGACCTGGGCGAGCCTCGTGCCGTTCGTGATTCTCGTCGATGTCATCGTGCAACCTGTCATCGGCTACTATCCTCTTCCGAATCTTATTTGGCTCGTTGGAGTCTTCATCCTCGCGCCACTTTTCTGCATTCTCAGCATTCTGATCAATATGCTAATTTCGTCAAAAGTCAGCGATGTGAGGGCTTCCCAACAGATAGGAGGGCTCGTCGTTTTACCAGTCGTTGCCTTTTTCATTATTGCGATAGCAGGCCTCGTGACGCTCGATTTCGTTTTGATGACAGCGTTCATACTCTTAACGGCGGCTATTGATGTCGTCGTTTTTTATGTAAGTTTGAAGGTCTTCCGTCGCGAGGAAATTCTCGTCAGATGGAAGTGAATAATCTCAATCATTCAATTTATTTAATGGATTAAAAATTCGATTGGGAATTGTAATTCTTGGATGCGAGAACAGTTCATTTTGATGCAACCAGCCGCGTTAAAATACACATACGAATCGCCTTTTTCCAATAATTCAATGTATCGAGCCTTTCGTACTCTCGATTTGTTCATTTTATTGATGGAAAAGACTCTATGAAAATTCGTGATGGAACATGGGGATGCCAGCGAAAAGATGAGATGCTGGTATACCTGAATGATGCCAAATAGGTTAAGAAGCATGAAAAAAGAAAGAGGAGACAAAAACGCTTTCTATTTCACGATTATTCAACTTTCCATCTCGATACGGCGACACCGATCACAAAGAAAATCGTTGCAAGAATGACGACGACGATCAGACTATTCGTCGCTCCTACTGCATTGTCATAGACCATTGCATCTCTGAGACCATTGTTGACATATGTCAGCGGTAACACCTGTGCGACCGCTCTGAGATATCCAGGCATCATTTCGAGGGGGAAGAATGTTCCCGAAAGAAACATCATTGGAAATGTGATAGCATTGGCCGCTGTGCCGGCTGTTTCTGGCTCCTTGATGAACCTTGCAAGGATCATTCCCATTGATGAAAACAGAGCACTCGAAGAGATAATGATGAGGACGGCGACAGGATCAAGGGTCAGCTTGACATCGTAAAGCGCTATTCCAACAACGAGAATCGCGACAATGGAAATGAAGACAACGATCAGCTGCCAAAGTATCTGCGTAGCGAGCCATTCCATTCGTGTCAGCGGCGTCGTCATGAGCTTCTTGAAAATCCCATTCTCCCTGTATCTTGATTGAATATCGACTGTCCAGAAAATCGTCGTTGTCATCGTTGTCAATGCGATGATCCCTGGCAAAAAGAAGTCAATAAAGTTGAATTGCTCTGAAGCGATCTCTGTGCGCTGAAGTGTGATGATTTCTCCGCCTTGCGCTATCGCGAGGTTAAAATGGTTGCTCACAGAAACGACGATCGTCGTGATCACATTGGCGGAGGTGCTCGTCGGATCGATCATCAATTTTAGCTGAGTTGTATTATTTGTCGCGCCTGGGATGAACGCGGAATCGAAGTTCGAGGGAATGATAAGCACCGCAGTTGGGCTATTGTCTCTGATGTACTCAGAAATGTTGACATTCTTTCCGACATTGATCACATTGATCGATCCACTTCGGTTGAGAGCTTCGATAAAGTTGTGTGACATCTGAGAATTCGAAAGATCTTGGACATGAAGGTTGTATTTTCCATCATTGCCGCCGCTAAAAATCGCTCCGAAAATGAGTATCAGGATCACAGGGAATGCGATCGTCCAGAAAACTGATGATTTGCTGCGATAAAACATTCTCACCGAACTGATTAAGGTCGATATGATCCTATTTGGCATTCTCTACGTCACCTCCTTCGGCGAGCTTTCTTCCAGTTAATCTGAGAAAGACATCCTCGAGTGTCGGTCTCGTGAGCTGTATTTGCTCGTAATTACCGCCGCTTCTGTCGAGCGCGTAAATGATCTCTACAAGGCTACTTTTGTCCTTGAGAGGAATAATGCAGTTGCCATTCTTGATTTCGTGATCTGGCCATTGCTTTTCTAGCACATTACGACATCTTTCATCGGCGTTTGTAATAATACAACGGCTTCCTGATCCATATCTATCAATAATCTCCCGTGGAGAACCCAACGCAAGAAATCGTCCGTGATCGATGATTCCGACGCGATCTGAAAGAATCTCTGCTTCTTCCATGTAATGTGTCGTCAGAATCACCGTTTTCCCCTTCTTCTTGAGCCCTTCAATGACTTTCCAGACCTCTCTCCTCGCGTTCGGATCGAGGCCCGTTGTCGGCTCATCCAGAAAAATAATCTCCGGATCGTTGACCATGGCAATTGCCACGCCGACTCTTTGCTTTAACCCGCCGGAAAGATTCTTGAAGTATTCATTTGCTTTTTCTTCAAGATCCATCGCTTTGATCAAATCCATAGGATCAAGCATGCGTTCGTACATGCTTCCGAAAAATTCGATATTCTCCCTAACCGTGAGAAGGTCAAAAGCGTTGAAATCCTGCGGAAGTACTCCGATCTTGTACTTAATCTCTCTTGCCTTCTTCGTGACATCCAGACCAAGCACCCTCGCTTCTCCAGACGTCATTGATCTGAGGCATTCGAGTATTTCGACAATTGTTGTTTTCCCTGCACCGTTTGGACCGAGTAAAGAAAAAATCTCTCCTTTCTCGACGTAAAAGGAAATATTGTCAACAGCGGTCAGGTTGCCGTATTTCTTTGTCAGATCATTGACCTCGATAACTATTTCTGTTATTCGATCACCCGTCTGTTGGAGAACTGCAACGATATCCAGTATAAGAAACTTATTGGTGCGCTACGATTTTCGCAGATCATATATCTCTTCACAAAGAAAGAGGATAGATCGAAATGCTTCATTGAACATATCCAGACGATTACGCCTTGTCGAATAATTTACTATGACATTCGTAAGCTTTTTTAATACGAAAAGACTAGTTGTATTCTAGGGGGTGATGATTTACGTCCAAAATATTGAGAGTGGACATGACCGAACTGAAGGCCAAATACGAGGACGTTCCAGAGAAATGGAAGAACCTTGGCGGCCGTGGACTCACTTCGACAATTGTGGCTGAAGAGGTGCCTCCGACCTGCCATCCGCTGGGACCTAACAACAAAGTGGTCTTCGCTCCGGGAATTGTGACAGGCACGAGTGCTCCGACATCCGGGCGAATTTCCGTTGGTGGTAAATCGCCGCTGACTGGGGGTATCAAAGAAGCAAACGCAGGTACCAATTTCGCGCAAAAATTGGCAAAACTTGGAATCAAGGCATTGATCGTTCAAGGTCAGAGTAAAGACAAGTATTATCTCTTGAAGATCACAAAGGACAAAGTCGAATTCTTCGATGCCAAGCCATGGGTTGGCAAGGGTCTTTACGAAGTTTATCCGCAATTGAGGGAGAACTTCGGGAAGGACGTCGCGATTTGCGCGACTGGGATCGCAGGAGAGCTCGGAGGCGCTGGAGCTGGCGTCGCATTTAATGACATCGATGGATTGCCAAGCAGATATGCAGGTCGAGGTGGCCTCGGCGCGGTAATGGCAACGCGAGGGCTGAAATTCATCGTTGTGGACGATGAGGGTGCACCTGGTGTCGAAATAAAGAACAAAGATCTGTTTAAGGAAGGAACAAAGAAGCTGACTGCTGCGCTCCAGAAGCACGACATCACAAAGCCTGGAGGAACGCTGAACAGCTATGGGACCGATGCATTGATCAATGTGATCAACGAGGCTGGTGCTCTCCCGCACAGGAATTTCTCCGCGGGCTACGATGAGCTTGCGCCGCTTGTTTCGGGAGAAAAGAAAGCTGAAATCATTAAGAAAAGGGGCGGTGAGAGACCGCATGTGTGCAGCCCCGGTTGTATTATCCAATGCTCAGAAGTCTGGGTCAAAGAAGGCGGCAAGGACCCGGTCGGCGTTCTCGAATACGAATCCGTTTGGGCACTCGGTCCGAACTGCGGCATTTACAATCTCGACGATGTCGGCGAGTTGAACCGCGCGTGTAACGATCTCGGTCTCGATACGATTGAAATGGGTGGGACGATCGGAGTCGCGATGGAAGGAGGTATCGTGAAGTTCGGCGACGGCAAGGGCGCTCTGTGCCTGCTTGAAGAGGTAAGGAAGAAATCGCCGCTGGGCCGTATCATCGCGAACGGAACAGAGTTCACCGGCAAGGCGTTCGGCGTTACGAGGATTCCGACGGTCAAGGGACAGAGCATACCGGCATATGACCCGCGCCCCATTAAAGGAATCGGCGTCACCTACGCGACAACGCCGATGGGTGCAGACCACACGGCGGGATACGCAATCGCGCCAGAGATCCTCGGCGTCGGCGGAAAGGCGGATCCGATGGACACGAAGAAGGCTGATCTCTCGAGGGCACTGCAACAGAGCACCGCGTTCATCGACTCGAGCGGCTATTGTCTCTTTACTGCGTTCGCCATCATGGACATACCTGAGGGATTCGAGGGCATGGTCGAGTCGTGTAACGGCGTGCTAGGAACAAACTGGACAGTCGACGATGCGGTGAAGCTCGGTGCGAAGATTCTTGAAACCGAAAGAAAGTTCAACAAGGCCGCAGGTCTGACGAGAGCGCACGACAGACTGCCGGAATTCATGAGAATCGAACCGCTGCCGCCGAAAAACGTCGTTTACGATGTTCCAGAAGCAGAACTTGATCGAGTCTATCCTGAGTGAGTCAATAGTTAATCCGAAACCCTTTTCTCTTTTCTCTTCTCTTTCTTTATTTGAAATGAGTATCAGGGTGAAACTTTTCGCGACACTTCAGGAGATTGCGGGCATCAATGAAATCTATATTGAGGCAGACGATGTCATGGATGTGCTTGAACAACTCGTTTCAAAATTCGGAAAGCTGAAAGACGAAATTTTCGAAGATTACGAAAGAAGAAAGGTTAGGCCAAGAGTTAAAGTCATGGTCAACGGTTATAATATTGATCATCTCAAGGGATTTGAGACACGCCTGGTCGATGGGGACAGAGTTGCTGTATTCCCCGTTCTCGCTGGTGGATGATAATTGGAAAGGGTGTTTGAAACATGAGTATTAAAGTAAGGCTCTATGGTAGACTGAAGACAAAGGCGCCTGCCACAGATCCGACGGGACAGGTAGGAATTGCGGAGTTAGACGGTTCAAGAGTGAAAAGTATTGCCGATATTCTAGAGGTACTTGATTTGAAACCCGAGGAAACGAGCCATTTGTTCTTGAATAACGATTACTCGGCGCTAGAAAGACGCGTTAATGACGGCGACATCGTCGCAATATTCCCAAGAGATATGGCTCTTCTGTATCGCTGGTACTTCAGTAGGCAAGCTTAAGGATATGACTCCATCTCGATGATTCCAAAGAAACTCGCAATTGGAATCGGTTGAATGCAATAATTTCATTATTCCTGACGATCGACACTAGTTTTTCCTTCCTGAAGGAAACACTCAGTGAAACAAAGGCACATTTTGTCGCAGTATTGCCATAAGACTTAGAGTTGTAGTCTATTAAGAAAGAAAATCATCCTGAGTTGAAAATCTTTAATTCTGATCGGATGTATTCTCTCTTGAAGAGGTAACAATTGTGTATGTTCGTATTAGTGTCCAAATGAAATACCTTGGTAGCATTGGTCACGCTGTATTCATTGATTACAAAGCATACCCGCAGAGGAGGTTATCGGATTGAGAGATGGTAAATTTTCGAATCGTGAAATTGAGAGGTATTCAAGACAGATGATGATCGAGGGCTTCGGCGAGGGTGGCCAGAGAAAACTCGAGAATGCGACGGTTGGAGTCATGGGTCAGGGAGGTCTTGGCTCTCCCGTTTCGATATATCTCGCAGTTGCAGGCGTTGGCAGGCTCGTCATCGTTGATTACCAATCGCCAGAGATTTCAAATCTCAACCGACAGATCCTTCACTGGGAAGAAGACGTGGAAAAAGGGATTTCAAAAGTCGAATCTGCAGCTTGGAAAATGAGAAAAATCAACTCAGATATAGAAATCATCCCGAAAAAGGTCAAAGTTACGGAGGAAAATATCGGTGAAGTCTTCGCGGGAGTTGACATCATCGTCGATTGTCTTGACGACTTCACGCCGCGCTACATGCTCAATGATTTCTGTGTGAAGAACAGAATTCCTTTTGTTCATGCAGCCGTTGAGGGATTTCACGGTCAGATGACGACGATCGTGCCAGGAGAAACGCCCTGCCTTCGATGCCTCTTTCCGACGCCACCGCCTAAGAAACCGACCTTTCCGATCATTGGCGTGACCGCAGGGGCGTTTGGAATTCTCGAAGCTGCTGAGGTGATTAAGATGTTAACGGGATTGGGAAATCCACTTAAATCAAAACTCCTGATTGGTGATCTATTGTATCAATTCTGGGAAACGATCGAAGTCTGCCGTGCGAGTTCGTGCGCCGTCTGCAGTCATCTGTGATGACCGCATCAGTGGACTTTCTCAAGATGAATTCCCGTCAGACGAAGTAGAGGCGTGTGTTGTACTTGAGGCTCGTTTTTGAAGCAGCCTCAAGTCTTTCGAGTACCCCTCCGTATCGGCGGACAGCTATCTTTCCTTCATTTGGGAGCTTCTCCCTCAAAACTGAAATTTCTTTGATAAGCTGTTCGATCTCCTCTTTTTCTAATTTCTTACCTTCTTTGACAAGCTTTGGAATATTTGCAATAATTTGGCAGCCATACTTACGGGCGATGTCAGGAAGCATGCTATTATCAGGTCCAAAGGTTCCGATGCACCCGCGTCCGCTGTCCCACGAAAGTGGACACCGGCCGCATGTTTCGTTGAGCTCATCAAATCCGAGCATATCCCACTCAGTCAATCTGTTTTCAGGGGCCGCTTCGGATAGAATGTTCTTCTTGAGATCCTCAGGAACTCTTCCGACATTTATCCATCCAGTGTATTTTTTGAAAGCAGCGGCGACAAGTCTTTTAACATCCGCTTCATTCTTCACTTTCGAGATGTAGATCTCGTTTGCATCCTCAGTGATTCTGTTTCTCCTAAGAAAATTCTCCCAGTCCTTTTCGAAAATCCTCTTCGCGTCTTCGAATGTTACCACATCGTCATATTCAGCATATTCCTCCAGGCCCTTGACCGAATTGAGATAGACCTTGATAATCGAATTTTTCGCTCTCTTGCACAGCGCTTCATCGCTATCAAGCTCATAAATCGCAATGCTGATACTCATCGAATTGCCTCGCTCTTCGGCGCGTAGCGCCGTTTACGTATTTATCAATTCTCCACTTACCGCAGTGCATAGATTAACGCATTTATAGAGCCGCCAAAAAATGAAATCTCTTTGCAGTTGTCCGCAATTTGGAGCTATTATTGAAAAAAGATTATAAAAACCGAATGATTCTTTTTTTGTGATTATCTGAATTTGTCAAGTTCATGAAATTTGAAGGTTGCGATAAATCATGGATATGAAACGGGTTTCAACAGGCATCAAAGGTCTTGACAGATTGATTGGCGGATATCCAAAGGGGAGGAGCGTTCTCATTACGGGAAAAGCAGAGGGGATGGAAGAACAGTTCTTGTCTTGCATTTCGTTAATCGATGCTGCGCCAATGGTGAAAAGACGGCATACATCGGAATCGATGAATGCAAGGAGGATGTTTTTTGAGCAGGCGTCGCAGTTCGGGTGGAATTTCGCTTCTTATGAATCAAGTGGTTATCTCAAATTCTGTGCGATTCTCAAAGAGAGAATGGTGGGGGAGAAATATCAATTCGAGTATATCAGCGATCGTGGTTTCGCAGGTCTCATCGATCTTTTAGAACCTGGCACGTAGAATCTCGTGATCGATAACCTCGGTATACTGGCGCTTGACATGGGGGATCTCTCAGTTCAGGCAACAGATTAGTTACCTTATTTATTCGCTGAATAAACGTCACTGCATATCCCTTCTCATCTCTGATGAAACGACATTGGCGAGGTTTAGGGAGGTGGTATCGTATTCTGTCGACGGTGTGATCCGTCTTTTCCGTAGAGATAATCCCTATACAGATCAGAGAGAAAGAGCGCTTGAAATCATCAAAATGAAACGTATACCTGTTCCGATCGATTATGTGACATTTGAAATTGGAAAAAAGGTATCAGAATTCTGGAATGATGCGTCGCAGGAATGCGCGGTGTACATGATTTTCTTGCAATCTCACTCCTTTTTCGTTTCCTCAACGGCTTTTTTCTCAAGGCTAGCTTCAGAAGTCAACTGTTCAGACTCGTCTTGCGATTTCTCCGTTGTTCTTTTCTCTTCACCTTTTCTTTTGTCGTTCTGCCCTTTCTCTTTCTCCTTCAATCCTCCAGATAGATACTCATTTCGATATGAGAGGTACTCACCGGCATAATACACGCCACCAAGCTCGGCAACGAGGATGAATAGCAGGACAAGCAACGAGTAATCAACAGTCATTGTGACCTGTTCCACATTGAGTTCAAAGATTCCTCCCTGCAGGACGAACCAGATCCACAGGCAGACGAGTGCTGTCGTGATGAGGGCAAATACCAGTCTTGATTGAGAACCTTTCGGGTAAAAGCCCTTGAAAAAGCTGATGACGATGAGCGGGATGCCAAAAATCAAGATCGCGTTTCTTACCGCCTCAAGATAATCGCCGATTAATTCACCAGCGAGCGATGCAATAATCGTAATGATGATGATCGGGACGATCACGTATTTCAGCGCTGCTGCAATTGAAGCGAGGGCACCCTTCCAAGTTTTCCCTATCTTGAACGAGAAATCACCCATTTCCTCACCCCTGTGAACCTGGTGGCATCCAGACATATTCGTAAGTTTCAGCAGCGCTTGCGCCCTTGAATTCGAGAACGAATAAGATCGTCAGTGATTCTGAATGATCTCTGAGCCAATTGGCGGCACTACCGTCGATCGTAAGGGCAAGTACGTCATTGAAAGGTTGCGCCAGCGTGATAATTTTCTGTGCACTCCCAATCTCCGCCGTCGCGTTGCTAATGACACATCGGACCGTCATCTGCTTCCCCACGAGCATATCAGCCGCGTAGATGTGATACGGGAGATTGATTGTCAAGTAAGAATCGTTGACCTCATAGTTGACCGAAGAAAGATCCATTTCAAACTCATTGATCATCGGCTCCCATTCCATCGTGTTGTTGATCCCGATCTCCAGCTTCAAAAGTTTCATCATGTAAAACGTCTCAATGTTCACAACGAAATCATAGGATCCGCTTTCAAAGACGATTTTCTTCAATTCCGAAGGGTCGATGCTGTTGAGATCGATGACAAAGCTGACATTGAGTGTCGTTGTCCTGCCGGCGCTAATATCGACTGGCTCCGATTGACCTTCAATAACAATATCGCCAGTTTCGTTCATAAACTTGTAGGAGATCGTGAAGTCTTCGATATTGTAGAAGCCACCATTGTAGATCTCAACAGGTGTTGTAAGGGTCAGGACATCTCCTTCAATACTCCAAGTGCCTTCCTCATCTTCTGGAAGTTGAACATCTAATCCGCCGATGGCAAGAGGTACAATGCTGAGGATAATGATCGTGGCAATCAAGAGACTAATGGCAACAATCACCAATCTGATTCCTATGAGTCCCCATCGCATTAATGATGCTATCACTATTCGCCATTAAATTATTTTTCATCAGTTGAAATTTGTCTGCCACTTTAGCCTTATCATATATTGTGGCATTTTCTAATGAATGGCACTCCCTTGTTAACCGCTACAGTATCCAAGCGATTATAAATTCAACAACAACCAGTATGAGCTTCAGATCGCGTTTCTCGACACGATAAACTAAGCGCAATCATTATATCCTGCACTTGATTTTTTATCGTCGGGCAAGCTCATATGAAAACTAAATCACTGGAAATTGAGTGTCCAATATGCGACGAGAAAGTGAATGTCGATTTGACACGATGTCCGCATTGCGGCGCGGAGCTAAAGAGTTACGAGATCGGCGAACTCGAAGCACTCGCTCATGAGATAATGAAAGGTGAGGTGACAAGCGATAAGACAATTCTAACCCCTGGGTCACCTGCAAAAGAAATAACAACAAGCACAACCGCTTCTGTCGAGCCTAACACTATAAACACAATTCCGAAAGAAGAGGAAAGAAGGACTACTGACTCAACTATTAAAAAATCGGCCAGGAAAGGAAAGAAAGGCTTTTTCGGGATCTTCGGCGGGAAAAAACGCTGATTCGATCAAAGATTTTTTATCGCATCGGGTTAATCGGCGATTATGGCTGATCTGAGAATCAGAAAACGCCATAGGCTCAGAAAAAAGGAAATCGATGCACTTGCCGACGAGATTTTCTCGCGGCTTGGCATCAAGACGTTTACTTCCGAGGACACCGTTGATAGAGCAGAGAGCGGTGATTACGATGTCATTTTCGTAAATGGGGAAATCGAAGCGATTGTTTTCGAGGGAAAGGCATTCCTTACGTTGAAGGGAATGCTCAAGTACAAGCCACAGCGAATGTTCGTCACCGTGGACATGGGGGCCGTCCCTTACATCTCCAACGGTGCAGATGTTATGTGTCCCGGAATCGTAGAAGCTGACTCAAATATCAGAGAAGGAGATCTTGTCTGGGTTAGGGATGTGAGGAACAAGGTGCCGATCGCGATCGGTAAAGCACTAATATCCTCTGAAGAAATGTTGAAAAAGAAGCCAGGTAAAGCCGTTAAGACGATTCATTTTGTTGGAGATAAACTTTGGAAATTTAGTGAAGAATGATAGCTGATTCTCCGAACGCTTTTTCTTTTTGACGATTTATCAATTGATCTGCCTTTTAATATTTCCAAATATTAGGGCGGGCTCAATCGAATTTCAAGATCAGATTTCAAGGGACAAAATAGTAATATGATTCCTTCCAATCGTTGCTTAAAGGAGGGAACACTCATCAACGAGGAAGAGAAAAAGGAGAAAAAAGGAAAGACAAAAGGCAAGAAGAAAGTAGATGAGGCCAAGAAGCTGAAATTTCTTAAATTGACCAAACGAGAAGAAGAGGCGATGAGGAAACCCGAGCTTTACCGTTGCAAAAATTGCGGAGAAGTTTTCAGACGTTCACAAGGAGAGCTCATCAGGGAGAATTCGGAAGGGTACTTCTACTGCTATAAGTGCCTGGAATCGATGAAGGAAAAGAAAGAAGACGTCATCAGAGAGATCTGACATCGGAAGGTTGTCTTCGAGCGACTACTCGAGAGAATAAGAGTTGCAATTATTGACTTTGACTATTACTTTCCTCTACTTTCCTCTGAATTTAGACACGCGAGCTTGATTCGCTGCGCGCCAGCCTGAGCATTGAGAAAAGATTAATAACGAGACAGGCAATTACAAACGAGGGATGCGATGCCGCTGATTAAGAGGCCTTTCGGGAAGAGCAAGGAGGAAGTCGAAACGGTTGAGAGTGACCAGTATATTGATCTAGGTCAGCTCAGTTTCGATGAAGGGAGCCCGCTCTCGGGCAAAGGGATGGTGAAGGTAGCCGAGATTTACAGGTATGAAGATCTCCAGACGATCACTCAGCCTGTATACAATGGCAACATATTAATCATTGATTACTCGGCAATTGCCAACGACTCTTTGACTCTAAAGAGAGTGACCAGTGAACTGAAGGCAGTTGCAAGAGATACGAATGGAGATGTTGCCGCAATCGGTCGGAATTTCCTAGTTGTTGCTCCAAATGGAATTAAAATCGACAGGCAGAAGATCAAGGGCGGGTTCACCTAGGCAATCTCTCCGGCGACTTCTTTCTTCGGCTCGATTAATTCGTTATCAGATTCTATTTTCGTAACGGAGGATTACTCTAAAATAGATCACTCTGAATACAACAATACTATCATCTGTCAATAACGATATATATAGTGTTAGCGATTGCTTTTTGGTGCCAGAATTTAAGGTGGTTCACGATAGCGTTCACGGGAGCGTGCGTTTAGAAGGAGTTTTTCTTGAACTCCTTGAGCGTCCTGAGATGCAGCGTCTCCATGGTATTCATCAGCTCGGCCTTGCGCATCTGGTCTTTCCTGGCGCAAATCATACGCGTCTTGAGCATTCTCTTGGCACTTACTTTATCGCTGAGAAAATGGCGAATGCATTGTCTCTGCCTCACGATGAAAAAAATAGCGTTATGGCAGCAGCACTCCTGCATGACATCGGTCATCCGCCTTATTCTCATACCCTCGAAGTTGTTTTGAATGATCGCATTGGCCTTACACACGTCGACCTCGCGAAGGCGATCATTCTCGGCGAGATTTCGACCCTTCCCACTCGAACTTCGAAGCTATTAGGGATATCCAACACGATCGCGGACTTGCTTGAGAAATCGGGCATCTCCCCGGAAATCGTTGTCGACCTGATCACCTCATCCAGTCCATCGTCGCTCGATCAAAGCCAATTGAATATTGAGGAAGGCCAGACCTTCTTTGGCGGAAAGAATTATTTGAAACAGATGATCCACGGTCCCATCGATGCGGACCAGATGGACTATCTTCTGAGAGATGCCCACTACACTGGTGTGGCTCACGGGACTATCGACCTCGATCGGTTATTGCAGACGATTGGTATCTTTCACGGCGATCTTGTTGTCGATAAGGGCGGGATCGTAGCGGTTGAAGGGTTGCTCGTCGCGAGGGCGCTGATGTACACATCCGTTTATTTTCACAAAACTGTCCGGATCGCTGAGATGATGCTCTGCAAGGCAGCTGAATCTGCATCGGGAAATATCTTCGAGAACATTCAGATTGAAACGGATTGTAGTTTTGCCACGAAATTACTCAAGGCTGGCGCAGAATCAAAAAAAATTATGACGATGCTTCATTATCGTCGTCTCTATAAGAAGGCCTTTTCTGTCAATATTGCCGATCTTGATGACACATCGCTTGCGCCTTTGCTTGAACTGACCGATTATTACAAAAGAAAAGAGGTTGAGTGCAAAATTGCAGAGCGGGCACACATCAAGCAGTCTGAAGTCATCGTAGATGTTCCCGAACGGGAACTTCTTATTTCAGAACCTCGCATTGGTAAGACTGAAGTCCCCATATTGGATGGCAAAAGGGTAAGACCGCTGACACGGCACAGTCCCCTGGCGAAGGCGCTTCAAACAAGGAGTGTTCATTCCTGGGCCGTGATGGTTTCAACACCGGAAAAGTATAAGGAAGCGGTGGAAAAAGCGGCAAAAAAAGTGATTTTTTCATAGTTTCTAATTGCTATGGTTATTTGTAGGGAACATCTTTGGTCATTTTCGAGATTAATATATTACTACCATCCAGCTTCCATATCTCATTTTCTCGATTTGGTATTCACCTTCTATGATGAAGCAAATCGAGACAGCGCTCACAGAACCAGGTGCTCTTAATATCAGTGTCGAATATCGAATTCGAAAAATGCATAACGCATCTATCGTTAGGGCAGTGTCCTAAGCCGATCACATGGCCGATTTCATGTATTGCTTCTTTTTCTGCCCGATCGTAGTAGATTTTTCTGTCGTGATGTCCCAACCTTGCCGTTGAAATGATGCAATATTTCCCACCAACCTCGGCTCGACCAAAGACAAAGTTGAGGCTTTCCGCGTAAAGATCAAGAGAGGTCACGGCTATCACGATGTCGCCAGGGATATCCTTTAAAGAGTGGAGAACCAGCAAACTGTTGTATTGTTTTCTAATTGGATTAAACGCGGCTGTCGGAACTGGTCGCTCGTCCAAAACAATAATGCGATCGAACCTTTTCCTCAGCCGCTCTGCGATTTCGACGATCGCATCCTCGTCGACTTGGCCGACTGGCACGATTGTAATCGTCATCTCAATCCCAGATCGGAAACGCGGGAGAAAATCGAATTTCTGCATGACTATTTAAATCTCGAATCGCAAGACATCCTTTGAATCATCCTTTCATGACGCCAATCGGTAACAGTCTTGCAACCTTCTTTGAAAGGCCGGCCCCTTCAACGACAGAGACGACGTGATCAACATCCTTGTAAGCACCTGGAGCCTCTTCAATAATCCCGTCTTTTGTGCTCGATTTCAGGTAAATACCACGACGTTCGAGCTCTGCGCAAACCTCATTCGCTTTGTATCTTCTGATCGCTGCCTCTCTTGACATCATCCGCCCAGCACCGTGGCAGGTCGAGCCAAACGCCTCCTTCATCGTTCTTTCCGTTCCGACGAGCACGTAACTGCCAGACCCCATGTCTCCCGGGATAATGACTGGTTGTCCAACACTTCTATATTTCATCGGGACTTCAGCCATGCCCTTTGGAAATGCCCTCGTCGCCCCCTTTCTGTGTACGCAAACTTTTATTCTCTTACCGTCAACTTCGTGCTCCTCAATCTTCGCGATGTTATGTGCAACGTCATACACACAATGCATTTCCAAATCCTCGGCGCTGCGCTTGAAAACTTCTTCAAAAGATTGTCTGACCCAGTGCAGAATCATCTGCCTGTTTGCCCACGCATAGTTCGCGCCGCACGCCATTGCCTTGAAGTAATCTTGTCCGTCCTTCGAATTCAGCGGTGCACATGCCAGCTGCCGATCAGGAATCTCGATTTTTCTCTCTCGGATCGACTTTTCCATGACTTTTAGGTAATCGGTTGCTATCTGATGGCCACAACCGCGCGACCCGCAATGAATCGTGACGGTAATTTGCCCCTCTCTTTCAAGTCCAAATGTTCTTGCAGCAACAGGATCAAAGATCTTTTCCACAACATCGATCTCCAGAAAATGGTTTCCAGATCCAAGCGAGCCAACCTGTGGGATGCCTCTATCCTTCGCCTTTCTGCTGACGGTGTCCGCATCCGCATCTTTCATTCGGCCCCCTTCTTCCGTGACTTCGAGGTCTTCGTGCCACCCGTAACCCTTTCTGATCGCCCATTCAGCCCCGAGTTCGAGAATGTCATCGAGCTCATTCGCTGCAACGCTGGTGACTCCTTCAGAGCCTACACCTGCTGGCACGTTCTTGAAAAGAACGGCAATGAGTTCCTTGATCTTTGGCTTGACATCATCGATATTGAGATTTGTCCTCACGAGACGCACACCACAGTTGATATCGAAGCCTATACCACCCGGAGAGATAATCCCGTTTTCAGCATCAAATGCAGCGACACCGCCGATCGGAAATCCATAGCCCCAGTGGATATCGGGCATTGCAAGAGATTTTCCAACAATTCCCGGTAAGCACGCTACATTGGCTGCTTGCTCAGGAGCATTGTCTGCCTTCACGGCATCAAGCATTTTGCTATCAATATACAAAATGCTGCTCGTTTTCATGCATTTCTTGTAACTCTGAGGAATTTCATATCGAAATTCGTCGAGCTTGATTAGAGGACCGTTCCATACCATCGCTCCGCACCTCGGGCGTCTATACACGCCTCGCTTTATTAAATCTTTCAGATTCTTTAAACTTGAATTTTTTTGAGTAAATGTAAATCATTTACTAAATTATTCATCAGCCAGATACCAAAATGGAGCATTATCATCAAAATTTCAGTCACCCAGAATTCTCTAATCGAAATTCTACCAATTTTCTTTTTTTATTTACCGTTCAATTTTCAAACCATTACACGAGATCGGAAAGGATTTAACCGATAGAATCGCATGAAGAATTGAAATGCTTGAAGGCGATCTCATTTACTCGCTGATCTCTCCACTTACAGGCATTATCGCATTCATCTTGGGCCTTTATGTAGCATTCAAGAATCCATTCCTTCAAGCGTCAAGGATTTTCACTTCGATCATGTCACTTTTCTTGATCGCAGGATTTCTGGACTTTACATTCATGAACATTTCTAGTGAAGAAGGGGCGAGGGCAATTGTCAGAATCATTTTCTTCGTTATCGTACTTATTTACGGTGGTTTTCTCTACCTCTCTTATTTCTTACCATCCGAAAGGGAATCAATTTGGGTTTCCAAACATAAAGTCGGATTTCTGATTATATTGTTGATAGCGGCTTCAATCCCCGCGCTTCTTGTTGATGAATTGATGATGACGAGTGTGGGCTGGAGCGTTCCGGATTCCCCAGCAATCTACGCGCTCGAGATCATTCTTGCGAGTTATGCGCTCGCAACTCTTCTCGTGCTTGTGAGGGCATATTGGATGACTAATATCAGGAATACCAGAATTCAGTGTATTCTCATGGGCATGGGCATCATTTCGCCTTTGCTCTGGGCACTGATCCTTTCAATTATTGAATTTCTCCATGTTCAGAGTATTTCCCTTCTTTCACCAGGATTTCTCATCGCTGCTCTCTTATTCATGTTCGCTGTTATCAAGCAAAAGTTGTTCATCGTGATGCCAGTGGAGGAAAGGGGCTCGATCGCAAAAAAGGGACAGACGGAGCCAGGAGGCACGATTCCGCGTCTATATCCGGGGCAATGTCTTCTCATTGAGAGCAAAGACCGAGAAATCGCGTATTCCATTTTTCTTGGTCAGATTGTGAAAGGCTGCAAGGGGTTCCTTATTACCCGAACGTATCCCGATGTGATCAAGGGGAAGTACGGTATCGTCGATACGCCGATCATTTGGCTGGCAAATCAGCCAGGTCCAGACAGAGTCGACCCGACGAATCTTTCAATCATGCAACATCTCATTGGTGAGTTCCTCAGAAGAGGCGAGGATGCGATCGTGATGATTGATGGGATTGAGTACATCATTTCGAATAATCCGATCGACAGAGTGTTGAAATCGCTCTTTGCAATTAAAGATGATGTGATTATAATGAAGTCAATTTTAATTGTACCTCTGGATCCTGACGTGCTTGAAGAGCGCCATCTCTCAATTCTTGAAAAAGAATTTGAACGGATGAGGATGGAAGGGGCCGGGACCGAGATTTGAACTCGGGTCTAGGGATCCACAGTCCCACAGGATACCAGACTACCCCATCCCGGCCACGCGGCGAAAGTGAAGATTTATCCTTAGATAAATGTTTTTCTCGTCGATCGGGCCTGCTGATATTGAAATTGTAAGAGAAAAACCAAAGGAAGATTCGGAAAAATCATTCGATATGAATTCCATTTTACGTCAACGATCGATGCGTGAACAATCATTGTAATCGCCTGCTATTTTTTCAACTCACATAAACCCCTTCAGATCAAATTTCATGCGAATTTCAATTGGAAACTTCAATTGAAAAAGCGCTGCAGTTGACTCCTACGGCCAACGGTTTGCTAAACGTAGCATCTCTATCAAATGTACGGCCAGTTCTTCCTCCTATAAACATCGGTCAAAGGAATTGTCTGGAAATATTCACAACAGTTAAATCTAATAGCTCAATTCAATGAGCGAGAAGCATGAAGCGCGATGTTATTTCAGTCCGTGACCTCGAGTTTGACATGGATGAAATCCTGAGCATGGCTCTTGATCTCAAAAGCGGTAGAGTGAAAAAAGAAGGCGCCCTTAAGGGAAAAACTCTCGCGATGATTTTTGAGAAACCCAGCACGAGGACAAGGGTCTCCTTCGAAGTTGGAATGGCCCAACTCGGCGGGCATGCTCTTTATTTGAGTCCAAGAGACCTTCAAATAGGCAGAGGCGAAACGATTGCCGACACTGCCAAAGTGCTCAGCAGATACGTTGACGCCATCGTGTACCGTGCTTTTAGCCATGAGATGATGCTCGAACTTGCAAAAAATGCGACGGTCCCTGTGATTAACGGACTTGACGACCTCGAACATCCGTGCCAGATCGTGGCAGATCTTCTTACGGTGAAAGAGAAAAAGGGAAAACTGAAGGGGATTAAGATGGCGTACGTTGGCGATGGAAACAATGTGTGCAATTCCCTCCTCCTTGGCGCCGCGATCGTAGGAATGGATTTTGTCGCTGCTTGCCCCGATGGTTACAAACCAAACGACAAAATCGTCGCGGATGCGATATCGATCGCGAAGAGAAACAAATGCCTGTCAAAGGTCATCAGCGATCCTCATGATGCTGTTAAAGACGCCGATGTTGTCTATACTGACGTCTGGACTTCGATGGGGCAGGAAAAGGAGGCAGAGGAACGTGAAAAGGTCTTCGCGCCTTATCAGGTCAATTCGAAACTTCTCGCAAATGCGAAGGACGACTGCATCGTGATGCATTGTCTGCCAGCGCACAGAGGGCATGAGATTACCGACGAGGTGATCGACGGCGAACAGAGTGTGGTGTTTGACCAGGCTGAAAACAGACTTCACGCTCAACAGGCAATCCTTCTGAGGGTCATTCGTTGAATCTCGTTGACAACTGTTCTTCAATAATCCTTTCAATTTCTTCGATGAACTGCATTTCTTTTCCTGAGTCGATTGTAGCACCAGCTGCAATGTTATGTCCTCCTCCAATCCCGCCAACTCTTTCCGACGCTCGTTTGACCGCTTCCGCAAGATCAAGGCCTTTTCTCACAAGTTCTCTTGTGGCTCGAGCCGAAACCTTCACCTTATTTTCTTCAGAATAAGCAAAAGCGACAATTGGAATGTCCATAGAAACTTCTCCTGAGCCAAGAACCATTCCTGCAACGATGCCAACGATGCTATCGAGTATTTCGTCCCTGCCGTGGAAGTACTGAACAATCCTTCCCTTCGTCACTCCCACCTCTTTGACAAGGGCGATCGCATCTGCCAGATTTCCTCGATGGTTCTGAAGCAGACGCATGCCGATTTGGAGTGCCGCGTCCCTATCGCCTTTGCATATTTTCATTCCAATATGTCCTTCGCCATATCTTCCGCACGCGTTCAGTAATGTTGAAAATTCTTTCGCGTCGTGAAGCGCGGTTTTCGGTCTCTCATCTTCGAGAATGTAGACATCGCCGATCAGTCTTTTAACGGCCCAGTGGCCACTTCCCGAATCGAGTAGATGGTGGCAGAGGGCTGAGGCGATTTTCCTTTTTTCCTCAAATAGCAGGTCGACCCAGGAACGCCACACTTCTCCCTCAACAAGAGGGATATTAAGTCGTGCGAGGAATCTCTCGCACGATGCCGCATCGTTCGTCAGCTGCGGGAGAATCGGATCGGTTGAATACTGCAACATCTTGCTGACAGGTCTTGTTTCTCTACCGAAGATACGGATGTCCCTGATCGATGTCATCTTTTTTTGCTTCTCGGCCTCTTCGAGAATCTGTCTATTAATTCCCATAAGCCTACATTCCGCAGAATCCTGGAGGTCTCCGACCGCTCCGATAATCGCGAGAGGTGCCAAGTCTTTGTTTTTTTCCGCTATCTCCCGTGCGACCATGTATGTTGTTCCTGCGCCACTTATATGCAGCGAGCCGTCGATACCGAAAAGATGGGGATTGAGATGCTTTTGAAGAAAACTCAGAAGGTTGACCCTTCCTCTTGTCGTTCTTTGTCCTGTGCCTGGTTCGGGAAGATGGTGATCGGTCACGCATGTGCAGGGATGCGAGATTTTGGAATATACACCGCTTCCCATGTCAACGAGCCACACCACGTCAGCTGGGTCTCCATTGATCCGCGCGATCTCTGTCTCATCTAGTCTTTTGACGAAACGCACTGAGTGTTCGATCCCTTCCCTTTCGAGTGCGGTCGAAGCAATCGATGCACCGCAGATGCCATCGGCATCGATGTGGGCAATAATGGAGACTCTAGCCGCGCCGAGCAGGATCTCTGCGAGATCCTTTGCCGCATTCGTGAATCCTTCGATATCCATTGTTTTTGACGGCGTCATGGGTTCAACCCGTCCATTCGGTCGCGCAGGCCAATACAGTGTGTAAGCTTGTCTTCGAGATGCTGATAGGCATATTTTGCGATAGCTACGAGATTTCTGGTGTCCTCCTCATTGTATCTTTTGAGAAGCTCAAGGGCGTTTCGGCTTCCTTTCCTTTCCCATAGTCTCCACAAATAGGCCGCATGTTCACCAGTGAGAAATTCTACAAGTCTATCCCTCTTGATCCCAATGAGATGCTCAGCATTCTTCAACCCCCCGGTCATGCCTATACGCCTGCATGCATGGCGAAGATCAAAGTGGGGAACATTAGGGATGGAAAAGGGAAAATGGCGTTGCAGGATCGGTAAATCAAAGCTGCTACCGTTGAACGATACAAGCATCTTACAGCCCGAGAGAAATTCACGAAGGCTCTTTTCGTTGAGGTCATAGCCTCTGATGAACACTCGTGTCTTTCCATTTCGATGAACTCCGACCATCGTGATCCTGCAATTCTGATGAAGTCCATCAGTTTCGATATCAATATATGCTGCTTCTTTTTCAAAATAAGAATAAAGTCGCCAGTGTTCAACTGGAGGCAATGTACCGACAAAATACTGGGAGTGACCTGCCTCAAGAAAATTCTGCGCTGTCTGAAGGATCCTATCACATTTTTCTTTTCGACGTCCAGAGAATCCAGTTATCGACCTTGCCTTGATGAAACTATCCCAGTCGCAAATTCCTCTTTTCCACAGTGCCGCCTCTGTAGCTCTTCCGACTGAGGGCAGGATGATAAAGGAACGTCGAATCATTTCTTGGCTTATAAAGACTGATATCTCTTGAAAAGTTTTTGTAGGGATTGGCGAAAGTGCCTTTCTGTGGCAGTATTCTGAGCTACGATTGGACCTGGGATTGGAGACAAACACTAGATCAGAAGCCTAGCTGAGAAAAGAAGATAAATATCCCAAATTAAGGTGTTGTTTTGGTCGGTTATAGAATGGAAGTTTACGAAATCATGCCGGGAATTCTGATCGCTAATGATCTTTGCGTTGTTGATGAATCGGAAGGGTTAGTGGCGATTGCGGACCTTCATATCGGCATGGAATCAGCATTGGAAAAGGAGGGCATTCTCATTCCAAGGATGCAGACGGCGACGATGAGGGACTCGCTTATTAGGATTATTGATAAGTATGCTCCTGAGCAGATCCTCGTTGTTGGTGACATAAAACATGAATTCAGCAAGAATCTCGAGCAAGAATGGAACGAGGTTCGATCGATGCTTTCGTTACTGCGCGAGCATTCAAATGTCATTCTCATTAAAGGGAATCATGACAATTATCTCAAGACGATTGCATCGAAAATGGGAATCGAGGTTCTTGACAGTTTTTCGACGAAAGGAATAACTTTTGCGCACGGTCACATAGATATCGATCGGAGACCGTTGATCATCGGGCATGAGCACCCTTCTGTGAAGCTTCTCGATAGAGTAGGAGCGGCGATCAAGTTGCCGTGTTTTGTCTTTCTTAAAAAGGAAAAAGTCATCGTCCTGCCCGCATTCAGCCCACTTGCAATCGGGGTCGATATCGCGAGAGCAGGGCCATCTGAATGTCTTTCACCAATCCTCCAAAAAGCAGATCTCGCCAAGGCGGAAGTCTTTGCGTGCAGTGAGGTCGGTCTCCTCAAACTCGGGAAAATTGAGGGGATCAGATCTCTATCTGAGTGATCGTTTCACGGTCAGAATTTTGTCAGATCTAGGAATCATCGTATCAAATCGATATTGGTGGGTTAATCACCCATCCAGTTGATTAAAAAATCCTTTTTGTTTATTGCAAGAATACGAAATTGCTTTAGCAGTATTGACCTTGCGCAGAAATGGGTACTAAATTTAGGTTTAAATCTTTGAACGGATATTAGTATCCATAGATTCCATTGAGGTCATAGATTCCATTGAGGTGCCACTAAGGCGCTTGGAGTGAAAATTAAAAGAGGTCGTTAACCGTGCCCGAATGTATTGTCTGTGGATTTCCCCTGCAGAAAAATCAAATCAAGTGCCCGGTTTGTGGGGCATCCCAATACGAAGAGGATGACTACTAACTTTAGCAGGAAGAATTATGCAAGATCCTGTTGCGAGATACTGGTCCGTGGAAGGTGAAGGGGTCAGATGTCTCCTCTGCCCTCGTCGGTGTTACATCAGTGAGGGTAAGAGCGGGTACTGTTTAGTGAGGATCAATGAAGGGGGAATTCTTCGATCTGCGAATTATGGAAAAGTTTGTGCATCGGTCGTCGATCCTATCGAGAAAAAACCTATTTTCCATTATAAACCAGGCGCCAAGCTCTATTCACTCGGGACATTTGGATGTAACATGGATTGTGCAAATTGTCAAAATTTTTCCATTGCAAGATCTTCTGGCGTTGATGTCGAATTTCGCTCGACAAATAGCGATGTGATCGTAGGAGAAGCTCTTAATAAAGGGGTCGATGCGATTGCATGGACCTTCAATGAACCGATCGTATGGTACGAATTTGTTCTCGACGTATCGAAAGAAGCGAAACGTCGTGGTCTCTTTTCGATCATCAACACCAATGGTTTTATTGAAAGAGAACCTCGCAATGAACTGTTTAAGTACATTCAGGTTGCAAACATCGATGTGAAGGGATTCACCGACGAGTTCTACCGCACAAATTGTCATGCGCGGCTTTCGGATGTGCTTGAAACATGTATCGATGCAAAGCGCGCTGGTGTTCATGTCGAATTGACCTTCTTACTTATCCCGGGGATGAACGATCGTGCAGATGAGATCGAACGATTCTCGAATTGGGTCGTTGATGAACTGGGCTCGGAAACTCCTGTGCACTTTTTCAGATTTCAACCTTCATACAAACTTTCACATCTTCCGGCACAAAGCATAGAAAAACTCAGGGAAGCATATGAAATTGCGAAAAAATGCGGAATCAAGTATCCGTACCTTGCGGGAGTTATCGGCGACGAACATCAGAATACATATTGTCATCGATGTGGCGCGCTTGTTGTTGAAAGAAAAAGCGAAGCGGTTAGCGAAAAGATATGCTTAAAGAAAGGCGAATTGAGCCGTTTCTGTCCGACCTTTTCACCTGTAAAAATCTATCTTCATGATGGCAAATGTCCTTCGTGTGGAGAGAGCATCCCCATTGTTCTTGCTGACCAAATCACCAATTGTTAATATGTGGATCGTGTTGGATGGTGTATCCATCCATAAAAGGGTTTATAATAGAGCACCCCAATCCAAAAAACACATCCCAAATTGTGGAGGGAGCGCTGAATGAGTAATGAAATTCTCGACAAGCTAGCTGAAGTCGTTGTAAAGGGAAAAATCAAAGAAGCAAAACCGCTGGCGGAACAGGCACTCAACGCGGGAATTCTACCACAAACGATTATCTTCGATGGTTTGAGCAAGGGAATGGCTGTTGTTGGTGAGAAATACGAGAAGAAGGAATACTTCTTGCCTCAGGTCCTTTTGTCCGCCCAAACAATGTACGCCGCGCTCGATGTTGTCCTTCCTAAACTCAAAGTTGAGGCCGCAAGCGCGAGCGGTAAGATTGTCATCGGCGTTGTGGAAGGGGATGTCCATGATATCGGAAAGAACATCGTTAAAGCGATGCTTACCGGTGCTGGCATGACGGTGTTCGACATGGGCAGAGATGTGCCACTCAAGAAGTACATTGAAAAGGTTCAGGCTGAGAAGGCCGATATCTTGGCGACATCCACCCTTATGACTCCGACCCTAGCAGGAATGAGAGAGCTCGAAAGAATGCTCAAAGAGGCAGGGTTGAAGGGCCCCGTCAAGACAATGATCGGCGGCGGTGCGACTTCAAAGGAGTTTGCAGCTCAAATCGGTGCCGATGCGTGGGGATACGATGCGATCGAAGCTGTGAAGATCGCAGAAGAACTTCTTAAGAAGAAATAAATCAGTTTTCGAGGGCTTTGCCCTCAAGTAATTTTTTTATATTATTAGCTAAGTTGAACATCTCTTCATGCGGATATCTCTTCATACTAATCTAATAGCGTGGTTTGAATGTCAGTCGCTAACTTACAAGTGGTTTCTGATATGTGCAGGCTTGGTCTTGGGATCGATACTGGTGGTACATTCACAGATGGCGTTGTGGTCGATTTAACCACTCACAAGGTTCTCGCAAAGGCGAAGTCACCAACGACATATCATGATCTTTCGATTGGTATAAGAAACGCCGTCGCAGAAGTACTTAGGATTGGTAATTTTCGACACGATGACATTAGACTCGTCGGCATTTCGACAACAATTGCTACGAACTCAGTACTTCAGGGACGCGGAGGTCGCGTGGGTCTGATAGGGATTGGCTGGAAACCTCAAGACAACTGGGAACTTGGTTGTGACATTGCTAGATTTGTAAAGGGTGGTCACGATTCGGTGGGAAATCAGAATGAACCGCTTGATGAAGAGGCGCTTGAATCGGCAATCACAGAAATGCTGCATCAGGTCGATGCGATCGTCGTTTCGAGCATTTTCAGCATATGCAATCCAGCGCATGAAATTCGGGCAAAAGAGATGATCCAGAAGCACACAGACATCCCAGTTGTTTTGAGTCATGTGCTGACTGGGGATCTCGGAATCTATGAAAGGACGGTTACGGCACTTCTCAATGCAAAATTAATTCCCATCATGAAACAATTCATGTCCTCAGTCGAAAAATCCCTAAAAGACCTTGGTCTTGCGGCGCGGATCATGGTTTTTAAGGGCGACGGAGGCTTGATGTCCCTTGAAATGGCGCAAGAGCGACCAATCGAGACAATTCTATCTGGCCCTGCGGCAAGTCTCATGGGTGGAAAAGTTTTGGGTCATGTCGAAGATTGCATCGTTGTCGACATCGGAGGGACTTCAACGGACATCGCTTTCATGGAGCGTGGATTTCCTAAATTGACTCAAGAAGGCGCCGTTGTCGGAGGTTGGAGAACGCGTGTCAAAGCGATTGACATATGGACATGCGGTCTTGGTGGCGATTCGATCATCTGGCTCGATGAAGATGGTGAAATCTGTATTGGACCGGAGCGGGTCATTCCTCTTGCAATTGCTGCTCTTTCAAGCAACACATTCAAAGAGCGCATGAAGAAATACTCCGATACAGGATTTTATGTTTCGACCTCTCTTGACTTTTCTGGTCTGAAAGAAAATGAAATGAAAATTCTTCGATTCTTGAATGAGGCTGGGCCTTCAACGCTTTTCGAAATCATGGACGGCGTTCCTGAAGTTGTTTTGACGAGAGATGTTCTCAACAGTCTCAAACTTAGAGGTCGTGTCCTCCAGACGGGAATAACACCAACGGATATCATGCATGTCGCTGGACTTTATCGGGTAGGGGATGTTGAAGCATCCGAGATCGGTATCAATTTCATCGCAGAAAAATCAAATCTCCCGCCAGATCAATTTATTGCGAAAGCGCTCGAGCGTATGGCCACACGTGTTGGGGAAGAGATCATTCGTAAGATCATCTTTGATGAAATTGGCACGTCGACAGGTCCAAAGGCGCTAACCTGTGTACTCCAGGCATGTACCGGTGAGAAGCGTTTCAGGAATCTTGATTTGAAAGCGGCCCTTGATCGGCCTATCGTCGCAATCGGCGCTCCCGCCAAAATTTTTGCGGAACCGCTTGCTAAGAGGATGGATGTGAAGGTCATCGTTCCTGAACATCACGACGTGGGGAACGCGGTAGGCGCCGTATGCAGCCGCGTTACTGAGTCCATTACAGTGCATGTTTATCCAAAGGATTGCAAGTTCCTTGTCTTTGCTCCGGGGACAACTCCGATCGATTACATGCATGTCGAGGAAGCAGTCGCTGCCGCGAAATCATATGCTGGACATTTTGTCAGGGATCGTGTTGAATCGGTCGGCGTCGAGGGTGAAATACAAGTCAAGTTCGATGTCATTGAACGTCGCTTTTGCGACGGATATGGCAAAGAAATGAAATTCATCAACTGGATTGACGTAAAAGCGACAGCAATGGGCGTCCCCAAGCTCAAATGATTTGTTTATTGAGCAGTGGGGAAATTTACGTGCCAAATCGTCGATTTATGGAACAATGTTGCATCTATAGATCACAAAATGCATAATAAAACAATAATCTGCGAAACATTGAAGTAGATCGGTCTCGATAAGTTAAAAAGCAGGTTATTGATGATTCCATAGGAGGGAAATTTTGTGGATAACGGAATGAAACCACGGGATCGAGTGCTTGCAGCTCTCAACCGGAAGCCGCTAGACAGACCTCCAGTTGTCTGTTTCACGCAGAGTGCGACTGTGGATCAGATGGATGCTGTCGGTGTTTACTGGCCTGATGCACACACTGACCCGGAAAAAATGGCGACACTCGCTATGGCAGCGAACAAGGTTTTTGGGCTTGAATCGGCTCGCCTGCCCTTCTGTCTGACAGTTGAAGCCGAAATTATGGGAGCTCAGGTCGACCTGGGAAAGGTGGACCGGACGCCGATGGTTAAGCAACACCCATATGAAGCTTCCAGTGAGGTTGAGATTCCAAAAGATTTTGCGAGCCGCGGACGTGCGAAAGTGGTTATCGAAGCGACAAAGATTCTGAAGAAGAAGACCGAAGGTAAATTGCCAGTCGTTGTTGGGACGACAGGACCATTTACGATCGCCGGACATCTCGTTGGGACTGAGAACATTCTGTTGTGGATCATCACGGATCCTGACTCGGTTCACAAGTTCCTCAAGATTGCAGCCGAAATTGAACACCAATATGTCAAGGCGATCGCAGCTGCGGGCGCGGATGTCATCGTGATGAGCGATCCATCAGCGTCAACCGATATGCTCTCAGGCGAGATGTTCGATGAGTTCGCCGCACCATATATCAAACAAGCATTCTCGGGTATTGAGGCAAAGAGAGTTCTCCACATCTGCGGTGACACGACAATACTATTGGAACACATGATGGCAACCGGCGTTGACGGCTTAAGCATCGAAGAGAAAGTCGTTCCGGAGAAGGCGGTCGAAATTGTGAATAACAAGGTAGCACTCATTGGAAATGTCGGCGTCGTGAAGCCGTTGCTGCAGGGAACACCCGATGACGTTATGAGGGACGCTAAGAGAGTGGCGAAGGCAGGATTCCATCTTGTCGCCCCAGGTTGCGGTCTTGCTGCGCGGGTTCCGAAGGACAACATTCAGGCTCTGGTCAAAGCGGTAAAAGGTTAGAGCTGAAAGATGGGAATCGCCGATTCCCTTTTATTTTTTTATTGAAAATTCCAAATTTATCTTTTCTTTGGTTCGCGGAATACCCCGATGATACGGCTCGCAAGAATGAGGTGAGATTGTTTTCCAAGTAATAAAGCCAGATAAACAAACTGTCAGAGATTTCAATGATTCTTCAGATGATCCGACAGCATGTCTTTTCTTTCAGTTGAAAAATACTGATCGTATTTTTTCCACAATCGTAAATATGTAAAGCAAATTTTTTATTTATTTCGTTTAGCCAGTATTTCAAAATGTGCAGATTTAAATAGAGAAATCATAATTACCGATGGTACTTCCTATGGCCTACGGCATAGCTCTTGATTTAGGAACTAGCGGTTACAGAACACATTTAGTGGATCTATCGAATAAAGGAAAGATCATATCGACAGCGATCACGATGCGACATCCTTTGCCGGGTGCCAATATTATGGATCACCTTCATTTTTGGATTGAAAATGGCGCTGAAGTGGGGCATAAGATCATTCTTGAGACGGTCGATAAACTCATAGCACTTCATGGCGTTGATTGCAAAGAGATCAAAAGAATCGCTGTCTGCGGCAATCCGGCCCAGCTTTCGATGTTTGAGGGCATTGAGATTCGTGATCTCGCATACGCTGGCGAATCGATTCTTAAGCGTTTCAACGTCACGAGACCTAACAGAAGAGGACATACGACAACAGCTGGTGCGATTGGACTGACGGTCGTAGGGCCGGAGACTGAGGTTGCCATTCCGCCAGCAATCAGGCACGAGGTTGGCGCGGATGCCCTTGCAATGATTATTAAGTCAAAGATGCTAGAGAAGAAAGAGACATGTATGGTCACAGACTATGGAACAAACGCTGAAATGGGTCTCTACCACGACGGTGAACTGTACAGTGGAAGTGCAGCCGCTGGTCCCGCGATGGAGGGACAGCATATTTCCCATGGAATGCTTGCAGCACCCTATGCGATATCTGATTTGAATGTCGAGAGCGATGGGTACTGGGCCAATTTTGTTCTCGACGAGCGTCTGGGCCCGCGAAGGGCTTCATTGATCAACCCTTCAACTGGTGATTTGAAGAAACTTGATAACATAAAAGCAAGGGGAATTACAGGCACAGGCGTCGTTGCGGCGGTCGCTCTCGGTCTTGAAACGGGTTTGATCAAATTGCCTGGTATTGCGACAAAGGACAGAATTCTTCATTTCCAGGATGGGGTCACTTTCAACGAGAAGGACCTCCATGAGGCTGGAAAGGCGATGGGGGCGATTCGCGCAGGGCATAAGACGCTAATTGAGGAGGTCGGAATCAAGGATGACGAGATTAAGACGATGTATTTAGCTGGCGCATCTGGTACTTACGTCGATCCGATCAAGGCACAGACATGTGGTCTCGTTCCACGTGTCGTCGAAAAAACGGTTCAGGTCGGGAACACTTCATTGATGATGGCCTATGATCTTTTGGTCGATCCATCGGTAATGGATATGATGCAGTCCGTCGCTGATTCGATCGCCTCTAAACATATCATGTTTGCGACGTCAAAAATTTTCGAGGATATCTACATCAATGAAGTAGCCTACTGGCTCGAGGGCATGCCGATGGAATATTACAACAAAATGCTGAAACTTGCAGGTTTATCTCCTCTACCCGATATTGAGAGACCGAAAGAAACGCTGAGAATTGTTGATAGAGATATTCCGGAAGTGGGATCGAAGGGATTGAAGACTCTTGAGCACGTCGGTGTTTTCCTCATCGGATCATTTGAAGGCTGCACAGGTTGCAAGAGGTGCGAGATGGAATGTCCCGAGCAAGCGCTTAAAGTCGAGAAAATCGGACGGAAGGAATACAAGATCAGAATCGCAACGGAGTATTGTCTGGGGACAGCATGCAAGAACTGTGAGCAGGTTTGTCCAAATAGCACCTTCAGATTTAATGAATTAAAGATTGTGAAGAGGGAGGAGTTGAACGGTAAGTGCGCTTGATTTCTATTGTTGACAACACATCGGCACCTCCCTACTCACCCTCGGGACTAGTAAAGAGATTAGACTCACCAGCAACACATTTTCTTTCGGAACATGGCTTCTCGATGCTCGTAGAAACGGACAAAGGACATCGCGTCCTTGTCGATACTGGCGCGTCGGAAGAGGTGCTCCTTCATAACCTTTCACTCCTTGGATTGAGTGTGGACAAGATCGATGCCGTTTTCATCACGCACGGGCATTACGATCATGTCGGAGGTCTCGCTCCGCTCGCAAAGGCAGGCGTTCCCATATTTATGCACCCGAGGACTACGACACGTCCCCGTTTTGCGGTCAACAATGACAGGATGGTTGATCTTTCAATTCCTGAAAAGGTCGCTCGAAGCCTTGCATCGTCGAACCTCAAGCTCATATCGACGATGACTGAGATCGTAGAAGGGGTGAAAGCATCTGGAGAAATCTCTCGTCTTTTCCCATTCGAAGCATTGGGCAACTATATGATTGAAGAGGGAGGAAATCTCATTGTTGATAATTTCACCGATGAGCAGGCCCTTTACATCAGTTCAAAAAAAGGGCTGATCATCGTCGTCGGTTGCGGGCACGCTGGTATCGTCAATATCGTTCACCAGGCCAAGAAATCGACAGGATCGAAGATCTTTATGATTGCTGGAGGATTTCACCTGTACTGTGGTGATACCGATAGGTTGCTCAAGACGATGGATCATTTGAAGAATTTGGGTGTTGAAAGAGTCGTTCCGATGCACTGCACGGGATTTGAGGCGATGAAGCTCATTTCTGACAGATTCACCGGTTTCGAGCTGATGTCGGTCGGCAGTGAAATCGTCATTTAGGAACACGATTTAGTCAAAAATGCATCGCATTTTTATTGTGCTGGCTGAAAGATAATGATTGAAACGGAATACCTGACCTTATAAGGAAATTTACTAATTAAAAGACGCTATCACAGCTTTCTCAAATATCCGAGATCGCTTGTCTCACGAGTTCATCCGCCAACGCGGCAATCGGAAAGACCGATCGGGCATATTCGATCGGACCGTACATCACAAAGTCCGCACTGGCCATAATCGGTAGTGCCGCCGATGCGATGTCAACCTGCCTGTAAATCCGCGCATCTTTTTCTTTTAATCTCGCGAGCATTGACCAAGATTCAACGGCGTTGTGAAGTGCGCAACCCGTGGGAATTCCCCACTTGGCTTTCGAGACGATCATTGCCCTTAGAGCAGAGCCCGCGTTTTGATCCATCGACATGACCGCAACATCGATGAGCGGCTTTTCAATGCCATAACGGCGTGCGATTTCTATTAGTCCTTCTTCCAACATGCCACCGCCGTTTTCCAAAAGGTAAATCTTGCCCTTAACACCGAAGTCGCGCGGATTGAATGCGAGAAGCACCGCCGCTTTCACACCTATCTGGTTTAACATTTCAAATTCTTGTTTTGAAGTTCCGACACTGAGAGTATTGTAGACTAGCTTTTCAACAAGACCCATTTCAACAGCCCTTTTCGCGCCAGCCAATTTGACCTCAGGACTTGGTGAGTCGACAAAAAGTGGCAATTCGGATAGATCGGAAACAATGTTGAGATATGAAACGATTGCTTCAGTCGTTTCGGCATAGATCATTAGCGCCGCCGGTGTTTCTGTCTCGTCGATCGCAGTTTCCACGTTGTTAATTAATTCCTCTAGACGGACGGTATCGACTCTACCATGCGTGCGATCCTCAACGATGCTGTGACTGGGATAAAATAGAGAACCAATCAATACAGTCCTTCTTTTTCCAGGCTGGCCACCAAATGAGACACTACCGATTTCAAAAACATGTTGGGTATTCTGAAATCTGAACAATTCAAGCACCTCCTGTTAGATATGATCTGATTTTTATGGCAAGAGAAACGGAGGGAACGAGAAAGATTTCGTGGTCGATCGGATCGAGCATGACGCCGAATTCCTCTGACACCACGGCGAGCGATGCTGATGTGGCCAGTTTTTCACTCGAAAGTCGAAGCATATGGGACGCGAATTTATCCGATGCGAGGTTCAGTGATTTTCCGATCCAGGATCCTTCCATCGTGAGCGCTGGGCTCTCTATGATGAGCGGTTCGACATCCATAGGGCCAGGATCACGGTTATTACATTCATCGATCTTCTCAAGAAGTTCTTTCGTTCTTTCCTCATCAAAATGGTACACAGGATCGTAGGCGATGATCTCTTCGACTTCTTTTGGATGCACAAGATCGATGACCTCTACTTGTCTCATGAACCTATCAACGGCTTCTTTCGGAATATTGCACAAATAGGGAATTGCAGACTTTGTCCCGTTGATCCTCATTCGCTCGTCAACGCCATTTTTACCCAAACTGACCAATGCATCACCAGGAAAATGCCCGAACTCATCTTTTCCGCAAACAATGAGAAAACGGATTCTGGGGTTGCTGATGATATTTGCCACGATCTTTTCTATTCCGATGTTTTCAGTTTTTAATGTACCTTTGATATTGAACCGATCCCGAGGTAAATCCACAATGCCTCTACCTATGATTACGATGGCGACAGGTGAATTATTCGATCCGAGTTCGTAATCGCCAGGTACAAATGGCCAGTTGGAATTTTTTTCCATAATCTCAGCAATTCAAATGGAATCTTTAATTATTTTCGTCTTAATATTATTTTTCATTCGAGAAATAGCATACTGCTGGTCTTCGTTGTAGCTTGTTTGTGACCAAATTTCGCTGAAAACTCTTGTATTTCAAAATTAAACAGTTTTCAACTGTACTGTGACTCGTTGCATGAAATTCATGAACAATTGATCCATCGCTGACTAAAACGTCCAGATCTCCGAATTCAAATTCGACATCTATAAATATTAACTTTGAAGTAACACGAGATGGTGAAAGTCATATGGATTATTCTGAAGCTTCGAAGAAACTGGTCAGCATACTTGGGCTCAAATACGAACCAGTAGCTGTTACATTGATTAAGAATGGACAATCACCACCCGACGGATACCAGGAAGTCGAGGGGAATCTGCGACATTGCCAGTCGATTATGAGAGCGAGAAAGGGGGAGGCTATGTGGATACCCGCTTCCAAACATGCATGCCCTGTCGGTGCTTCTGCTCTCGGTATAGTTGCAACGCCTGAAAAAGTCGCTTCTGGGGAATTTCATTATAATCTCGGAATGTTCAGCAGTGCAGATGCGGCAAAAAGGATGATTGACGCGCGGCCTACACTCCCTCTGGGTAGCGTAATCGGAACGGTTGTGAGTCCACTGAGCAAAGCGAAAGTTCCACCGGATGTTATCGTTGTTGTCGGGACGCCTGAACAACTATATTGGATACTCCCTGTAGCTGCGACCTTCGAAAAGGGCGGAAGGGTAACGATCAACACGGCCTCGATGCAAGCTACATGTGTCGATTCAACCATTATCCCATATCTAACTGGCGATATTAACATCTCGCTTGGATGCTTTGGGTGTAGAAGGAGCACGGACATAGCCCCTGAAGAAATGTATGCTGGCATTCCAGCTAGAAAACTTGAGGAAGTCGTGAAAATTTTGGAAAGACTTGGATCGGGACCGATTCCGAAATCCAGAACCAAGTAGTCTTCGTTTGTTGCCGAAATTGTGAAGGATATCGTTCAAAATGACTATACTTCTCGCTCGAAGCGTGAAACACTTTTCGCGGTTGACACGCTGTTAATTCTTTTCCATTAAATGAGATAATATCCCGATAACGAATCGCTCGAAAATCACTCTTTAATAAAGATGTTGAAACAATCTTCTTACTTCCTTGCATAATTGTTACAATTCATGATTTCCTGATAGTTGCATCGTTTCATTTCCTCGATATCCTTTAGTATAATAATGATTAATTATATACTTAATGCAAAGATCGAATAACAGTCCCCCTCTTGGTTTTGATTGTTTCCGGAGAATCTGGATTGGTTTTCGGAGAGGAATTTACACGGAGGAATTTTCATGGACAAACTAGACATTGAGATTTTGAGGATTCTAAGGTTAAATTCAAGGGAAAGTCTAGGTAATATCGCGGAAAAACTCGGCGTTTCAAAGGCAACCGTCAGTCGAAGGATTTCACGCATGGAGAAGGAGGGATACATTTCTGGATATACGACTGTGATGAATCTATCGAGAATGGGTGTCATGAGAGCGCTCATTCTCCTCGAGGTGGTTGGTTCTGCAATTAACTCGGTCATCGAAGAGCTCAAGAAATTCGAAGAAATTGAGTATATCCATAAGGTATTTGGAGACCACTCGCTGATTTGTGAAGTGTATACCAAAAGCGTCGATAGTCTCTACCTTCTGATCCAGGGGAAAATACTCACGATACCGCAGATCCAGAACGTTGAGGTCGATATTCTCATCGAGAAGATCGCTTTGAATCCCGATGCTGATTTCGATATGGTATCCGGGAAATCAGGAAGCATGTAGGTTTTCAATTAGTATTGTGCCAGAATGATCTGACATCTGGTGGCAGAATACTGGAAATAACAAATCTTTAATAAGGGCGCACCAAATGCCCAAATGAGAGGCGTGAATCAATGAAATTAGGGCCCTCTCCAAAGAGATATCTGTTTGATGGACATCGGATCGTCGATCCGTGGACGACGCTCCAGCGCGTTGAGCCGTTATGTAAGATTGCTGGCATCACCCGTGTTGCTGACATCACAGGTCTGGATAGGGTTGGTATTCCTGTTTACTCGAGCATCCGGCCATATGCCGAATCGGGCGCAGTGAGCGTCTACAACGGAAAGGGTGCAACAAAGGAACAGGCAAAGGTTTCAGCGATCATGGAAGGACTGGAGAGGTATAGTGCTGAACAAAAGGATCGCAAAGTCGTCAGGGCAAAACTTGATGACATGTTATCCTCGAGATATGCAATTCATCCAAGCGATCTTATTTTACCTAGAGCATCTCTTTTCCATCTTGAATATCAACCGATTGCCTGGGTTGAGGGAGTTGAACTCAACGAAATGGAGCGAATCTGGGTTCCGGCAAATGCCGTTTTCCATCCGTATGCTTCGCATCTCGACATGCCGCTTTTCAGATCCAATACGAATGGTCTCGCTTCTGGGAACTCCTTGGAAGAGGCTGTTCTCCACGGGCTCTGTGAGGTGATCGAGAGGGATGCATGGTCGATCTGTGAGGCTAAACGACGTGTAAAAGCGGATTTATTTCTTGATGTTGAAAATGGTCTTGTTTATGACTTAATACAGAAATTTGAGTCACAAGGCATTAGCATTCATATGAAAGAGTTGACGAGCGACATCGGGATCCCAACGATCGGAGTTGCAGCTGATGACTGGCGAACGAAAGATCCGACATTATTGGTCATGGGCATCGGAACGCACCTTAATCCTTATATTGCGGCGATCCGCGCGTTGACCGAAGCTGCACAAAGCAGGGTGACGCAGATCCACGGTGCCAGGGAGGATACAATCAACGCCAGGTTCCGGCAGAAACTTGGATATGAGAAAACGAAATCGATCAACAGCATATGGTTTTCAAGATCGGGAAGGGAAAAGAAAATATCGGAGATCGATCGGCTCGATACAAAGGATATTTACGACGATATCTTATTCGTTCTCGATCGGCTTAGAAAAGAAGGATTCAAAAAGGTGATTGCGGTCGATCTTACGAGAAGGGAATTGGGAGTCCCGGTCGTGAGGATCATAGTTCCAGGATTGGAAGTTTTTGCAATGGATGAGGACCGTGTGGGTCAGAGATTGGTGGAGGCAACAGTTTGAAGGCCATCATCTTCCTTGGTCCGAGCTTATCGCACGCCGAAGCAAGAAAGATCCTCGATGCGGATTACCGGCCGCCGGTGAAGCGAGGAGATTTGATTCCGATTTACAGTGAGAACGACGTCGTCGTTGGCATTATTGATGGAGTTCTTTTCAGCGAGTCGGCTGTTGGTCATCGAGAAATCCTTGGGTTATTGGAGAGAGGTATCACCGTTGTTGGAGGCGGCAGTATGGGCGCCCTCCGGGCGTCAGAACTGAAGGATTTCGGAATGATCGGAGTTGGAAAGGTATTCGATATGTATTCATCTGGTGTGATCGAGGGTGACGACGAGGTCGCTATCGTTTTCAATCCTGAAACACTGGAGCCCCTTTCAGAGGCGCTCATCAACATTCGGTATAATTTGAAAAGCGCTGTCAATCTAGGTATCATCTCGGAATCGCAGAGTGAAGACATCATCCGTGAATTGAAGGAGATCTATTTTCCTGAAAGATCTTATGAAAAAGCTCTAGAAATTGCACATAAAAAATTGAAAAGGAATGAATTTAATAGGCTTCGTGAATATCTCATGAAACACGCGAAAGACCTGAAGAAGTCAGACGCGGAATTGGTTATCACAACCATAAAAAATTTAATTTATGCGGAAAAATAATAAATACTCGTTAAGTCGTCTATCTGTGTTAACTGGATCGATCCTTGAGTTAATCGATTGTTTAATATGGATGGATACTCCATCCATAATCAAGATTATAAGCTAGCTCGTTTTAATGAGATATCGCAAGGGGACTGATTTTCATCGTCCGAGGAGGCTTTCCAAGGTCGGTGAAAATCGGAAAAAAGGGAGGTATTGAATGGCGAAATACAAGGACAAGGTGGACTTGTATGACGACAGGGGCAAGCTGATTGAAAGGGACGTGCCACTGGAAGCCATCAGTCCTCTGTATAACCCTGCCATCAAGAGAACGGTGTCCTTGGCCAAGCGAGTAGTCGCTGTCGACCTTGCTGGGATTGAAAAGGCTTTGAAAACCGGAAAGGTAGGCGGCGCACATATCAAAGGCAAGGAGATCGATGTCCCGCTTGTCGCGAATGCGGCAAAGATCGCGAAGTCCGTCCGCGACATTCTCAAAGTCGCCCAGAACGACGATACAGAAGTTAGCGTACTGGCGGACGGAAAGAGGATGATCGTGAAAGTCCCCTCGGTGAGGCTGGAGGCTGGTGTTGAATACACGACTGGATTTACTGCAGCCGCCGCCGCGGTGACTCAAGCGATCATTGAGCTTTTCGACATCGACATGTTCCGAGCCAACATGGTTAAGGCGGCCGTATGGGGAAGATACCCCCAGACTCTAAACTTTCTGGGATCCAACATCAAGTCGATTCTCGAGGTTCCCCAGAATAACGAGGGCGCAGGGTATGCATTGAGGAACATTATGGCAAACCACATTGTGGCACTGACCGGTAGAAATGCTATGAATGCAGCGGCTCTTGCGTCAATATTTGAGCAAACTGCGATGTTCGAAATGGGCGATGCGATCGGACCATTCGAGCGGATGCACCTGCTGGGACTTGCGTACCAGGGTCTCAACGCGAACAATATGGTCTACGAAATCGTTAAGGAGAACGGAAAGACAGGTACCGTCGGGAGCGTAGTCGAATCAATCGTTGGAAGGGCAATCGAGGACAAAGTCATCAAAGTAAAGGAGAAGTTGCCCTCTGGATATAAGGTCTACACGACCAATGATTTCGCACTGTGGAATGCATACGCAGCTGCAGGTATGCTGTGTGCGATCATGGTTAACTGCGGTGCGGCGAGAGCAGCGCAAGGTGTCCCGTCGACAATCCTGTACTACAACGATCTGCTTGAGCACGAAACAGGATTGCCAGGAGTCGACTTTGGTCGTGCAATGGGTACATCTGTTGGGATGTCCTTCTTCTCGCACTCGATCTACGGTGGTGGTGGACCAGGTCTGTTCCATGGGAACCACATCGTCACAAGGCATTCGAAGGGCTTTGTGATTCCCGCAATAGCCGCTGGTTGTGCTCTGGATGCTGGTACACAGATGTTCTCCGCTGAAGCAACATCAGGACTTGTGAAAGAGGTATTCGGTGACATACCTGAGTTTAAGTCACCTATTAAGATGGTCGGAAAAGAGGCAAAGAAGCTGAAGGAAATGGTGTGAAGATGCCTGCCGAATCCATGCCGGAGCCGGTACCGCTACCGGAGATCATGATTTTCCCGTCGAGGCTTTTGTCAGCCGCGACAACGGAAAAATTGCTGAACAAGTTATATACGGTCAAACATGTCAGACAGATCAATGTTCAGGGTGAATCTCTCCCCGAGAAGATCACGATGGGACCAGGAGCAGGTCTCGACGTGGATCACAGTGAAAGGAGAGTGATCGAAGTAGCGGGAAAGAAGACGGAACTCAAGGTCCAGGTCGGCCGCATCTTCGTCGAAATCGACGATATTGATCATGTTGAAGCGGCCCTGAAGGACATTGAGGGAATTTGTAAGGAAGTCTTGCCATTTGGCTTCGACTTGGAGGTTGGGAGGTATTCGAAATATAGGCCTACTGTTTCCGATTATAAGAAAGGAGTGAGGTGATTTAAATGGCGTATAAGAGGCAGTTCTATCCCGGAACAACGATTCCGGCGAAGAACAGACGCCGATACATGGACCCGAACGTCAAGCTCGACAAGCTACGCGAGCTGTCGATGGAAGACGTCGTGAAAATACTCGGTCACCGGCAGCCAGGTGAGGAATACAAGAGCGTTCACCCGCCACTGGAGGAAGGAACCGAGCCGGATTGCCCAATCAGGCAGCTGGTTGAACCGACGCCGGGTGCAAAGGCTGGGGATAGGATCCGATATGTCCAGTTCACCGATTCAGTCTACTTTGCGCCGATCGTGCCTTATGTTAGAGCGTGGATGAACGTCAGCAGGTTCAGAGGTGTCGACACTGGTACCCTATCTGGAAGGCAAATTATTGAGATGAGAGAGCGCGATCTCGAGAAGGTCGCGAAGGAACTCATCGAGAGCGAGACATTCGATCCCGCCAGGACGGGTATCAGAGGTGCGACTGTCCACGGACATGCGTGCCGTCTCGATGAAAACGGTCTCATGTTCGATGCATGGCAGAGGTACCGTTGGAATGCAAAGAAGGGCGAAGTTGAATATGTGAAGGATCAGGTTGCCATTCCTCTGGACAAGCCGATTTCCGTTGGAAAGCCGCTGCCGGAAGAGGAATTGAAGAAGCGGACGACGATGTTCAGGGTCGACGGCGTCGACATGAGGGAGGACAAAGAGGTTATGATGGTCAACCTGAGGATTCACAGGTTGAGAACGCTGGCTGGATTCCAGCCATTTGCGCTGAAGGGGGTGTAATCAATGGCCGATGAGAAGCTTTTCATAAAGGCTGTAAAGAAGAAATTCAAGGAAGACCCCACTGAGGTCCACACGACCTACTATTCCTTTGGCGGCTGGAGGCAGTCAAAGAGAAAGCGGGAATGGGTTGAGCAGGCTAACAAGATCGCGAAGGAGAGAGGCATTCCTGCGATGAACCAGGACATCGGTGTTCCGCTCGGTCAGAGAGTGTTGATGCCCTACCAGTTGTCTCACACGGATATTTTTGTGGAAGCCGACGATCTGCATTTCATCAACAATGCCGCGATGCAGCAGGCTTGGGATGATATACGAAGAACGGTTATCGTCGGACTGGACACGGCCCATCAGGTCATCGAGAAGAGACTTGGTAAAGAAGTTACTCCTGAGACGATCAACACTTATTTGGAGGCGGTTAACCACACGATGCCTGGTGGTGCTGTCGTACAGGAGCACATGGCAGAGTGCAGCCCCGCGTTGACAGCTGACTGCTATGTGAAGGTCTTCAGTGGAAATGACGAATTGATTGATGAGATCGACAAGTGCTTTGTCATTGACATCAACAAGGAGTTCCCGCCAGAGCAGGCAAAGCAGCTTAAGGAAGCGATTGGGAATACGCTGTGGCAGGTTGTCAGATGCCCAACGATTGTTGGTCGTACCTGCGACGGTGCTACGATGTCGAGATGGAGCGCGATGCAGATCAGCATGGCGTTCATCACATCGTACAAACTCGCTGCTGGAGAAGCGGCGATCGCCGACTTCGCGTTCGCAGCGAAACACGCAGCAGTCGTCGAGATGGGTACGATGATGCCTGCAAGAAGAGCGCGTGGACCTAACGAGCCAGGAGGTATTCCGTTCGGATATCTCGCGGACATGACGCAGTCGTTCAGGAAATATCCTGATGACCCGGCGAGGGCGGCGCTCGAGGCTGTCGCGCTTGGTGCTGTCATCTACGATCAGATCTACCTTGGATCGTATATGTCTGGAGGTGTCGGATTCACACAGTATGCAACTGCGGCATACACTGACAACATCCTCGAGGACTACACATACTACGCCGTAGATCTGATTAAGAAGAAATACGGTGGTCTTGCGAAGGCAAAGCCCTCGATGGACCTAATTGAGGAACTGGTTACTGAGGTCAACTCCTACGCGCTCGAGATGTACGAGCGATACCCAGCTGTCATGGAGACGCACTTCGGTGGGTCTCAGAGGGCAACTGTCGCTGCGGCCGCAAGCGGTATCGCGGCAGCGATGGCGACGGGTATCGCGGACGTCGGTGTCAACGGCTGGTACCTCTCGATGCTGCAGCACAAGGAGCGCCTCGGCAGGCTCGGGTTCTACGGATACGACCTACAGGACCAGTGCGGTGCTGCAAACAGCTTCTCCTACAGAAGCGACGAGGGTCTGCCCTTCGAGCTGAGAGGACCGAACTACCCGAACTACGCGATGAACGTCGGGCATATGAGTGGATACGCTGGTATCGCCAACGCCGCGCACGTGGCAAGAGGCGACGCGTTCGTCTGCAACCCACTGATCAAGGTTGCCTTTGCGGACAAGAACCTCCCCTTCGACTTCGCAAACATCACGAGGGAGTTCGGACGCGGTGGTCTGAGGGAGTTCAGGCCCGCTGGCGAGAGAACAGTGATCATTCCTCCGGCGTGATCTCATGAAGGTCGGCGACTACGCGAAATACAAGAACACAGGCACGATCGGGAAGATCCTGGATATCAAGGTAGAGGATGACGTGACGTGGGCGCTGCTGGACACGTACAACCTCTATTATGATATCACTGCATTGGAAGAAGCCGAGCCTGGTGAGTATCGCGTCGTTGCCGATAAGGAGAAGGGACTGGAGGAACAGCTCGAGGAACTCGAAAAGATGAAACAAACCCTTGAGGAGGTAGAAAAGGCGATCAGCCGAATCACTCCCTCAGGGACCTAAACTATTTTTTTCATTTTTTTATTGAATTTCTTTTATTGGTTAGATACAAGATGTTATTGATCTCTTTAAATTCAAATCTTATATGGATTTCTTTAAGTTGACTGCAACCTCTCGAAAATTGATCTTCATTTGAGATGAGATATGAAAAATTTTGTTTTCTATGTGACGTCATTCTCCACGTCGAACCCGATAAGCACGCTTGCCAATCTAGGATCATCTGTGACGCCGTGCACTTTTCGAATCAGCAGATCGCCAAGTGGAGAGGGACTACAGGAGACAACATTCTTGACGCCATCGATCACCTCAACCTCGGGAAATCGAACTGGCGGCATAAGAAAATATTCCTTGCACCCCGGTTTGGGTCTTCGATCTGTAAAAACGACGAAGTCGTCAGAGAGAAAGATGACATGGTCAGAGCACTGGAATTTAGATCTATCCTTTTCAAGAACTTCCTGTCCGAGAATTGTCCCATCATCAGCAACCAAATAAATCGTCGGCTCGGGTGGAGGTCTGAATCTTTTATCTTTGATAATGCAGACGATATGATTTTTCTTTAAACATTCCTCAACGCCAGTATTCTTGACCTCAATCCCTAATGTTGCCCTAATTTGCCTTTCGATTTCCCTTAGTTGATCTTTAATGCCTGGCGTGATTTCAAATGCGTAGAGAACACCGTCGAGTTGCTTCAGTCTCTCTACCACCATTGAAGTGGAAGCTTTCGACACAATCATCCAAAATAACATTGGATATATTATACATGATGCCATATCCTTCATCTATGAGTCTGGAGCTGCTCGCGAAACAGAAACCTGAGATTGTTCAAGCTCTCTACAGGATGAAAGCCGAGGTATTTAGAAGTGGCGCCTTGACGACGAAGGTCAAAGAACTCATCGCTGTCGCAATCTCCTGCTTGCTGAAATGTGAGACTTGCCTTGAAACTCATGCACAGGCGGCAATCAACGCTGGCGCGACGAAGGAGGAGCTGCAGGAGGCGATGATCGTGGCGATGTATCTCACCGGGCCGAGTGCCGTCGTTTGGACAAAGAAGATCGATGAGATCCTAGAATTTTCAAATGCGCTATCTGAGCCGGCTACATCCTGAATTTGACGATGACATCCCTTTTCAGTGCGAGTCCCGCCGCTACCTCAATGCATTTGAGAATCGCCATCGGGACGGGACACGTGCTGTGCTTCAGAACTTTGCCAGCTTTCAAATAAATTGGATTCCTTGAATACGGCATAGCGAGTGCGCTAACAGGATCGATTTCCTTGATACATTTTCCTAAATCCTCCACCGCCGGACAATCGCTTTTGATAGTGATGATGATTTTTTCATCCCTCGCGCGAGCACGTATTTCGGTGTTGAATCTGCAAACACCGGGATCAACACCGACAACGATTTCTTCGCTCTCTTGATGATCCATCATTTTACTTCATCTCGAAAGCTTTACGGTAAATGATTTGAGGTCGCTCTCTGATTCACGATTTCTTCGTTTGCAGTTTATCGAATTTTTCATTCAAAGTTGCTCCTTTCTCATCCTGTTGAGGATTTCGAAAACCGCTCCCTTCGTAATGTCGACGACACCGATGACCGCAACAGCCTCCCTCTTTTTCAGAATCGGGACAGCGACGATCGGAACACCCCGATAAGGGCCACTTGGAGCGATCTTCCTGACAATCTGATTCTTCCTAAGTGCTTCTTCGAGTACAGGTCCCGTGTAATTGGTATCAATGACCTCTCCGTCTTCGCATCTCACGCCGTAGTGATTTTTGCTTCTCATCGTGAGCGGAAGCCGTCCTACAAGTTCATGGATCGCAAGCGCGATGCATTTGAGATCTTCCGCCTCGGAGTCTTGAGAAATGAACGTCCCGCTATCTTGCCAGCATGGATTTCTCTGGTCATCGAGTGCAAGCGCTGCGCTCACTGCACCACGCTCTGCCGCTTCATAAGAAGAAGCAGTTCCGATGATAATTGCGTCACCGTCTTCTACAAAAAAGAGGCTTCGTAACGCATCTTCGACATCTTTTGACGGATATTTCTCATCATCTGGAAAAACAATTCTTCCGTTTTTGCAGACAAGTGTTGTCGCACCCATCGCTCCAGCTCTGACCGCCTCATCTCTTTGCTCACATCCTAGATTGATCAGGTGTGCACGTCCTTTCGCAAGAACCCCACAGTGGTATTTGCCGATCGCGATATCTTTGATATCGACTTGTTTAGCAACGATCCCACAATTGTCGAATTTTTTCTTTCCTTTCTCAGTAAGTGTTACGCCTCTGTTTGTGTTTTCTGCACACCCATCTCTCACCATTTTCTCGAGAATGGTTCTTGTGCTGCCCTCCCCAAGTCTCAACGCGCGTGATAGTGCTTTTCTGCCGATCGGTCCGTTATTTCTTATCAACCAATACGCTTTCCAGACATGATATGGTGAAAACTTGGGTGTCGGTCCTCCACTGCTATATGAATAAAGCGTCGTGGGCATCTAGGATGGATAATACATCCATCCTATTAAATTTTCTTGTTGAACAAGGAAAAGAATTGATTCGTAACTAACGATCGTAACATATCTGGCAAAGCATTTATATGCATATGTTGGTAACCCTACCGATATGTCGGATCAATCAAATCCCTTGATAATCGTTGATAATGTTTCGAAAATCTTCAACGGTACAACGGTTTTGCGGGATATAAGTGCTGTCATCAATGTCGGGGAAGTACTCGGGCTGATCGGAAGGAGCGGTTCCGGCAAGTCGGTCTTCATAAATATGTTGAGAGGAAATCCCGATTACAGGCCCGACGCAGGAAAAGTCATTTACCGAATCAGCTTGTGTCCAGAATGCGGATGGATAGATCGTCCAATTCCACAACTCAAATGCAAAGTTTGCGGAACGGAAATGAAGATCAAGGAGGTTGATTTTTGGAGCCTTTCTGAAAGGGACCCTCTGAGGCTTGCGATCAGGGAACGGATCGCGATCATGCTTCAGAGAACCTTTGCCCTCTACGGTGATTTAACCGTTGTGGAGAATATTTTTGAAGCTCTTGGAAATCGGTGCAATGAAAAGGAAAAAGTTGAAAGAGCAATCGAATTGCTGAAAATGGTCAATCTTTCACATCGTGTAACTCACATTGCAAGAGATCTCTCGGGAGGAGAGAAGCAAAGATGCGTGCTTGCAAGGCAATTGGCGAAAGATCCAATATTGCTCCTCGCCGATGAGCCGACGGGCACACTCGATCCTCAGACAGCTGAGATCGTTCATAATACATTGATCAACGCCGTTAGATCGAATGGCATGACGATGGTTGTGACGTCTCACTGGCCCAAGGCGATCAATCGTCTTTCTGATAAAGCGATCTGGCTTGAAGCGGGGGAAATGGTAAAGCGTGGCCCTCCGGAAGAAGTCACAAGGGATTTCATGATCGGCTACGGCCCGAGGGAAACGGAGACCGTTCCGATCGGTCAACCGATTATCAGAGTTGAAAATGCTAAAAAGTATTTCTATTCTATTGTGAGAGGAGTCGTCAAGGCTGTTGATGGCGTATCCTTTGAGGTGGGTGAGAAGGAGATTTTTGCCCTCGTCGGTTTGAGCGGAGCTGGAAAGACCACATTGTCGAGAATGATTGCAGGCATCACACCAGCAACAGATGGGAAAGTTTTGATTAGAATAGGTGACGACTGGGTTGACATGTCAGAAGTCGGGCCGATGGGTAAGGGCCGTGCAACTCCTTACATTGGCGTGCTCCATCAGGAGTACTGTCTCTATCCGTTTCATACAGTACTACAAAATCTTACGGTCTGCATCGGAATGAAGATGCCAGCGGAACTAGCCAAGATAAAGGCCATTCAAGTGCTGGCCGGCGTCGGTTTTGATCAAAAGGAGATTGAACGACTTCTTAGATCATATCCGGAATCGCTGAGCGTCGGAGAGAAACAAAGGATCGCACTTGCTCAGGTGCTGATCAGAGAACCGAGAATCGTGATCCTCGATGAACCAACAGGAACGATGGATCCGATCACAAAGATTTCCGTCGCCAAATCAGTTCTCAGCGCAAGAAAGGAACTCGGCGAGACTTTCCTCATCGTCAGTCATGATATGGACTTCGTTGTCAATTGCTGCGACCGCGCGGCATTCATGAGGAATGGCAAGATTGTCGCCCTCGGTGATCCCAAGGAAATCGTTGCGGAATTTGGGGACCTTGGAGAAGAGATGCTGGCTCATGGCGGTGTTGAGGCTTGAAAGAAAGGATCGGACGTCATACAAAGTTCGTGGAATGTAGGGAATCGAGGGGTTTGGGAATTGGTGGCGGCCTCGCACAAAGAGCAACAATTTCAGAAAGTGGCCGGGATGTCGTGGCAGTTGCCATGGGACCAGGCAAGAGACATATCACGAAGCCTGTTTGTGAAATCACATATGCGCTGAGGGAAGAGGGCATTGACACAAGTGTCATCGTGATCAACGCTGGGTCGGGTGTACCGGCAGATGCCCCTGATGTGAGCACAGGATCGATCTTCGGACTGGATCCCATAGAGGTCGAGCGAATCCAGCAATTCAAATTAGTTCTGATACATCTAGGAAATGTGCGAAATCATATCATTTACAAAGCACGTTTGATCCTCCGCAACGTTGATCTTCCAGCGGTGATTGTTTGTCAGGCTCCAGTCGACTTTGAGGATTTCGCCAGAATCGGTGTCAAAACGCGCCTCGTCATGCCGACGAAAGAAAACGTTGCGACAAAGGGCAAGATCGTTGATATCGTTACTGGTGTCATCAGAGGAGTGACGTGCCCCCAAACAAAACTCGATGAGATCGTTTCAAAGGTCAAGAGAAATCTTGAAGGAAAGAAAATACCGGCCGCGTCAGTCATTCCTTCGGAAACCCAAGTGTTTATGGGGTCTTGAAAAGACTCGAGTTCATCACAGATGATCTGCTGCAATGTCAAATCCAACGAGATGCGTCCAGTGTTTTGATTCAAGGTATCCTTTCGTGCATCTTACGAAAAAATCTGAGAGCGTTGAAATACTCCCAGATGTTACCCTCGTTATTCCTTCGATCCCGTCAAGGCCATGAAACTCAATTTCCGGGATCAAGAAATAGGGTTCGCCCACGATTTCGACGTCCGAGTAGAGCACAAAATCGTCGCTGAGGAAGCATACGTCTTCTCTATCTTTGAATTCCATCAGCCTTTCTTTGGATACATATTCACCTAGAATCTGTCCTTTTTGATCAACAAGGTAGATCGTGTGGTCTGATGCCACCTCGGGAATGCTGATCTTATTGATAATCATGATAAAAGACACGTGTCGACTGAGCGCTTCCCAGACTCCCTTATTTGTAAATGGCATCAAGCCACCGACTGCACCATTCTCTTCTGCTTTCTTTTCGAGGGCGATGATGTTCTCTTTAAATTCATTGTCGAGAAAGACCATATCAACGACACCAGGTATTCCTCTGATCCTTCGTTCAACCTTCTCAAGGATTTTGTTTCTATCGCTCATTTGATCGATCCTGATACGTGTAATCCTTCGCGCTATTAAAAATATTATATGCTTTTTCCCATCAATCCAATAGGCTCTGCTGGAAATGTTGCGAACCGATTTATGAAGTGAAAAATTATTTATGTCGGCTAGTTATGACAACGACGACCAGATGAAAATCATACTCAATGGTGAGGAAATTCAAATCGACGATGGAGCCACGCTAGGTCAGGTGCTCAGTAGAGGAATATATGAAACCGGGTCGATCGTTGCACTCATTCGACCTTCGAAGATTCTGCGAGAGGAAACCAGAGACTTCTTAATTAAGACTTCGAAAGGAGATATGGTTCTTCGTCTGAACGATTCCGAATATGCCTCCCTTTTCCAGGAAATTGTTGAACACGTTGCCGGAAAAAATATCCGGTGGAAGACGTCAAAGGTCATTGCGATTGGCTCATTTCCTACCTCACTGGCCGTTAATAGGTCGCTTTGCAAATACGCAAAATTCGACTGCTTCTTTGCGCTCGGTGGCTTTGATAGTAGAACGAGTTATTTAATGATCGCAAATGAGGACCATGAGGGGATCTACGGCACTAAAGACGGTCTCGTAGGCAGAATCACTCGCGGCAGGCACGTACTCGATCAATTGGAGGAGGGTGACAGAATCATCGGCATCGATCCTATCTACATTGAAAGGAGCGAGCGCGATGTCATCGTCACGAACGATCTCAATTTCAAACTTGAAGATGGGATGATGATCGAGAGCTATGTTCATGTTCTTCTGAATCAAAAATCACCGGTGAGCGCCGAGCATTTTTTGGTTCTGACCGAAAAGAATGTGCTACCGATCACCGAGACAACATTCACATATGCGGCGTGCTCAGCAAGAATGGACGTGTCCCTGATACCTGAGGAATCGGTTATCAGGGATGCTGATACTATCACGGTTCGCCATGAGGGAACTGGCACGGGTCGCATTTATTTTTATAAGGTGAGAAGGCAAATTTTACCTGCTCACAACCTTGTTGGAACGATCATAAAAGGAAAAAATCTCATACGCGCTGTCAAAGCTGGCTCGAAAATTACGATCATCACAGAACCAAAAAGAATTCTAACCATTGGTTTGACACAATCTGCTGGGAAGGAATTCTTGGAGAAAAGGGGCTTTAAACAGATCAGGACCGGCGACACTTCTGACGATGCGATCATCGTGGAACAGGAGCCAGAATTGACGATGGAAGTTATCTCAGCGAAAGAGGTTGAAACCTTTGGCATTCCCCCTGAAAAAGTCCATGAAATTGAGCTTTACGATACTCTTTCTCCGAAAACCGCCCACTACATCCGGAAGATGACCGGTCTCGATCACAAGCCGATTGGAACAATGAAGGTTCACTTCACCTTCGAGGGGCTGCCGATGATCACCTTTGAAGGCAATCCGAGGGAAGCGGCCGATTTGGTTCCCGAGGCAACTTTCGATGATGTTTCAGCAAGAGGTGATTTGGGTGTTACCAATATGTCAAGGCCGCATCGTGGCCTCATCGGTATTAGGCTCGAGGAAAGTGAGGAATTCGGGCCAACGGGTGAAGAGCGTTACGGAACAAATCTTGTCGGCAAACTCGTCAGTGATGTAGAAAGACTGATGGGTGAAGTAAAGGATGGCGATATTGTCTATTTTAGAGAGCGAAAAGAGGAGAAGAAAAAGATAACAAGAGGACGAAAGAAGGGGAATCAACGTGAACGAAAAAATTGAAACGAGGATGATTGTCATCGCACCAAGTTCCGAGATTACGCCGGATCAAATTGTCCGATTTTTGCACAGCCTTGGAAAGAATATCACGATAAAAGAAACCTGCTATGGTGCAATGATCGAAGGGAGAAAAGAGGATGTGCAGGTGGCGGTTCGTGAAGTGAGGAAGCTTGACCCCAATCGCATCTATTCGAAGTTGAGAGGATTTCCCGTTGGTGACCAGCGTCGGTGCAGGGCTCTTCACGGCTCTAGACCTGGGTTTACGCAGCTTGAAAAGGAATGGGAAATGTTGTCACTCATCGAGAAAGGTTTGCGTGCCGCTGAGAAGAATGAAAAAGTCGCTGAAAAGAAAAAGAAAGGAAAGTTGTCAGTGGACGATTTCAAGAGGATTGTTAAAGAGGTGATTGGTTGAAAGTTTTTATCATGCCTCCAAACAGCCTCATACTCTTTGATCTCGTCGAGCGTTTTGGACACGAACCGCTGAGTGCCATGAAAGCGATCGCAGAAAGGGTCACAGATCTCGAAATTGATTCCCCTCCGATTAATGTCACATCTGAAGACGTGAAAAAAGGACTCAAGTACGCAGGTATCGAAGTTCCATCGGGAATTAGAGGTCGCCTAGCGTTGTGGGGACCTCTGATTGACGAGGCCGAGGCCGCCATCGTCATGGAGGATGCGCCATACTACTTCGGTTGCGTCGGATGCCACCGTACAAACGAGATGGTGAAGTACCTGTTACGCAAGAAAGGCATTCCCATCCTTGAAATTCCTTACCCTACCAATGAAGAAGAAGCGAAACTCATGGTCACCAAGATTAAAGAATTCCTGGAGGGGCTGAAATGATCAAGATCGCGCAGCTTTCTTGTGGAACCGAATACAGCGGTGTGCAAGCCGAGATCGAAAAAGCCGCAAGTATTGTCGGCGCAAAAATGGTCGCACCGGATGTTGATCTCAAAGACATCGATGCTGCTGTCGAAGAATTCGGTTTTTCACCATCAAGCCCTCAACTCAGGATGATGATCGCAAGGGCGGTACAGCTTGCCCATGGAAGATATGACGCCGATGCTGTTTTCATCGCGAGCTGCTTTCGATGCGCAGAAGGGGCACTGGTCAGGAACGAGGTCCGGCGATACGTACAGAATCATACGCGACTGCCTGTTGTGACTTACTCATTCACGGAAAGAACGAAGTCAGGCCAGCTGTTGACGCGTATGGAAGCACTCGTAACGATTGTCACTCGAAAAGATCTGCTCGCCAGAGAAAGACAGGTCGGCTTGACCGTTGGTATCGATTCGGGTTCAACGACAACGAAAGCGATGGTCGTCAGAGATAACGAGGTCATTGGAAAATACTGGCTCCCAACAGGCGAAGTCATCGCTTCGGCGGAGGATGCGCTTGAGAAAGCATTGGCAGAGGCTGGCGTGAAGCTCAGCGAAGTCGAGGCCATCGGTGTGACAGGCTACGGTCGATTTATCATTGGGAAGAAACTGAAGGCGAAGCTTGTTCAGGAAGAATTGACAGTCAATTCAAAGGGTGCAGTCTGGCTCGCAGACAGACAGAAGGGAGAGGCAACGATTATCGATATTGGAGGAATGGACAACAAGGCTATCACCGTCCGCGACGGGATTCCTGATAACTTCACCATGGGTGGTATATGCGCTGGTGCCTCGGGGAGATTCCTCGAAATCGTGGCGAAAAGACTCAAAGTCGATATCACGGAACTCGGAAAACTCGCGGATGCAGGCGATTACAGAAAGATCAATATGAACTCATACTGCTCGATTTTCGGAATACAGGATCTTGTTACCTCGCTGGCGGAAGGCAACTCGATCGAGGATGTCGCCTCTGCGGCGTGCCACAGTGTTGCGGAGCAGATCTACGAGCAACAGTTGCAGGAAATTGATATCAGACAACCGGTCATCCAGGTAGGTGGAACATCGCTCATCAGCGGCATGGTGACCGCGATGAAGGACATACTCGGCCAGGAACCGATCGTTCCGAAAAATTCCCAGTATATCGGTTCAGCTGGCGCAGCGTTGCTTGCTTCGGGTTTCCTTGAGGGTTGAGCAATGATAGTTAAAGTGGAAGGACCCGAAAAGTTTGGAAATGAGAGCTATGTGGAGTTGTTCAACAGCATCCTTCTCGATATTGGCATTACGAGGCACGTAGAGGCAGTGAAATTCATCATTAGGCCATCGGACCCCCTTTTCCTCATTTCGGTAAAGACAAGGAAAGCAGCTGGTAAGATCAGAATTACTGAGATTGCGGAAATTTCGCAAGGCAAGGAAGGGACGTACATCAACATCACCGATGAGAACTATGCGCCCTCTCTCATATCGTTGCTCTGGCAACTCTACGGTAGGGAACGAATTGAACAACTTTCAAGACTTGAGATTCTTTGTAAGGGAATCGATGAGAAGGAAATTCTAGAAATCGCAATCGACCGAGGGGAGGAACTGAGGAAGAAGGTGCTCGACGCGCTATGGAGGCTCTTACCAGAAGGTTTCAAGATTCGATATGATCTTTCTTCGGAAAACATTATCACGATCGTAGCAACAGAATACGAGATGAAAGAAGAATGGAAGCGGCTAGCTGAAAAGGTTCATGCTGATATGGAGGTCCTCGATGTACAAAGTGCTGCTCTTTGACGGCGGCGTTTACCGCGTAAATGAACTTTATGAGCTTGTTGAAGATGTCGGGGGCTTCATTATCCAAAAGACCCAGACACACGTGCAGATTTTGGTCACGCTTGCGATTCCGGAGGAAGAAAGGGATGTCATTGAAAGGAAGTCCCAGGAGCTCGGCGCCAAATTGACGGAAATTCCTCTGGGCGGAACAGAGATCGCCGTCGTTGCACCGACACTCGGACGACATCACATGCCCCACCCTGTCTGTGACATTGCTGAGCATCTTCGCAGATATGGGGCGATCACCGTTGTGATGGGTCTTGCCCGCGGAAAAGGTAGGAAATCGGCGCAGATTAGTGCCGAAGAAAAAGCGTTGATTAATGAATATGATGCAGCCGTTTTTGTCCTGGGCAACTTTGAGGACTGTATCAAGACAGAAAAAGTACGCCTTTTCGAGGACATTAGGGTACCGGTTGTCGTCGTCTGTGGTCCGGCGATTGACGGCCTCCCTAACTGCAAAGCGGTTGTATCTGGTGTCTGCAGAAGGGTTGAGCGGATGAGGCGTGCGGAGGATATCGCGAAGCTTGAAGAAATTGCAGAGAAGGTCAGTAAGGTGATCGAAGAACGAAGGAGGATTATCGATGAGGATCCGCTTTTCGTTCATCCAGCAGAGGTGAGACAACGCATCGAAGATTTGCCAGCTGTGCAGAAGAGTCTGAGGCCAGCGCCGATTGTTTTACATCTTGACGGATTGAGGGTTAAGATACCTTACCATGAGTGGAAAGACCAGCTTGCGTCGATTGATGTTTATGGGCGCAAACTCAAAGAGATCGCCGAGCTTTCGGATTCAAGACTCGATGGAAGCACATTGATCAGGATCTACAGCGCATCAAAAGTTGAGTCGATGAATCAGCTTGAGTCGAAAAAATTATTGTGCGACCAAGCAAGCGCTCATGCGAAAGAATAATTATTGTAATTTCTTATGCTTATACATCATTTGTGATCCAATTCGTGTTTTTTCGATCGGAGGACTGTCAATGGTGGCCGAAGAATGCAGGAAAATGGAGATCCCAGATCCCATCAAGCAATCTCTTGAAGAAATAGGCGGTTTGGAGAGTATTTCATCTTCACTTCCTTCCGATGGAGAAATTTCGCGGTTGAGTAAGGTGTTTCACGCGATGTCCGATCCCCTGCGCGTGAAAATTCTCTTTATTCTCCAAAAACAGCCTCTTTGTGTTTGCTTGATCAAAGAGCTCACTTCCGTCCAGGATTCAAAACTTTCCTATCATCTATCGATTCTGAAAGATGCTGGTCTTGTCATCGGAAAACAAGAGGCGAACTGGATTATATATAGTGTGACCGATTTCGGAAAGAAATTACTATCAACATTTCCTTCAATTTTTCATGAAAAAATCGATTGCGACCAATCAAGGGAGTGAGTCATGGAGAATTCCCAGACTGGATCATATATTCTGATCGTCAAACTTTTGCAAAATAGAGAAATCTCCATCGGTCAATTTGGAAGATTCATTTTCGAAAAGGGGCTTTACGCTTATGTTGGATCCGCGATGAATGGACTTCATGCGCGCATTAGCCGTCACTTTTCAAATGTCAAAAAGAAGCACTGGCACATTGATTACCTGCTCGATTGCGGCCAGCCTCTTGAGGCTTTTCTCATCCCATCATCTGTGAAAAGAGAATGCGAGATCAACGCTCATTTAGAGAAAATCATTGATTGCAAACCATTTTTGAAAGGGTTTGGTTCGTCCGATTGCGATTGTTTTTCCCATCTGCATAAGATCACTGAAAGAACGCTCATGCGTATCGAAGAAATCGCCAAAGAAAATAATTGGCTCAGGTACACGCAACTCAGGCACTCGGAATAAGCTCTAGCTGTTGCATTTGATTTCATTCGTAGCAGTGTTAATATCCTGTGGTGATCATTTGTTCCTATGGTGGATCGATCGAGAGGGGCGACCTTAATGCTGACGCCAAAGATCGAGCGTCTCGAAAAGAAAATAAAGGAGATTAATGCGATCAAGAGCGAATACCGTGCGGAGATCGATGAGGCTTTTCGAAGGTTTAAAGACAAGAAAATTGGAAAAGAGGATTTTGAGAGAATCAGACAAAGGAATGAGGAGAAAATCGAGAAGCTAAATGAAAAGATCAAAGAGATCAGGTTGCTCATTAAATCGATGAAAGAGTCCTGACGATTCAGCAGTAACATTTTTTAACTGGCTTAACCCCATTTCGTTCTTTTTTTGGGGAATTTGTTGGACTGAGAAGAACTATGAAAAAACTATTTATCGTTATATCCGAATTGACATATCCCTATTCATGGCGATCGATATGTTGATTGATTCTTATGGACGGCAATTGACAAATTTGAGAATCTCCGTGACTCAAAGGTGCAATCTCAATTGCCTTTATTGCCACCGAGAAGGCGAGAAATCAAGTGGCGATGAGATGTCTCCAAATGAAATCGCGCGGATAGCGACGATCGCTTCATCGCTAGGAATGAACAAACTAAAGATTACTGGCGGTGAACCACTTGTCAGGGATGATCTTGTTGAGATCGTCTCGAAATGTGCCAATAAATTTGAAGAGATTTCAATGACGACGAACGGGACGCTCCTTGCTGATTATTCGGGTGATCTCAGAACTGTTGGATTGAAGCGAGTGAACGTGAGTCTCGACACGCTCGATCACGAGAAATACAGAAGGATTACTGGTAGCGACGTATTAGACGATGTGATCAAAGGCATTGAGAAAGCGATTAGTGTTGGCCTCACTCCTCTCAAGATCAATATGGTGGTTATGAAAGGGATCAACGAAAATGAAATCGACGAAATGATTCGATTCTCAAAAAAAGTTGGTGGGATTTTGCAGCTCATCGAACTCGAAACACAAAAGGAGAAGATCAACGAGGGGTTTTATGCGGATCACCACTGCGATCTTGGCCAGATCGAGAGTTATCTGGAATCTAGGGCACTGAAAATCATTTCAAGGAGCTTGCATAACCGAAAAAAATATTATCTCCCAGAAGAAGTGGAAGTGGTCAGGCCGATGCACAATAGCAGCTTTTGCGCAAATTGTCATCGTCTGCGTGTGACATCAAATGGACATCTAAAGCCGTGTCTTCTGAGCGAAGATGGAAGTGTCGACGTTCTCTCCGCTATTAGAAGAAATGCTTCAGAGAGGGAATTAATCGAGTTATTCAAGATCGCAGTAAGTGCGAGAGAACCTTACTGGAGATGATTCCTTGATCATCGGAATAGTTGGCGAATCGGGCGCGGGAAAAACATCTTTGATCGAATCACTTCTGAGAGAACTGACTGCCCGTTGTTTCAAGGTCTCCTCGATCAAGCACGTTCATGACGGCAATGTGCTCATCCCGCCAGGAAAAGACACAACCAGACACCTTCTCGCTGGAAGCAATCCCGTAATTGGTATTTCATCAAACGAGGCAGTCATTTATTTTAATGATTCGTATGCCATGGATGACGCACTATCTCTTTTAAACAAAATTGCTTCACCTGATGTCATCATTGTAGAGGGATTCAAGCAATCTAGCATTCCAAAAATCGTCATTGGTGACATTGAGGTAAATGGACCAGTTCTCTTTCGCTGTGCGAAAACAGAGGAATGTCTCCAGCATTGCATAAACTTGATTGAAAGGGAAGTAAGAAAAGAACGCGTCCTCGAAAAACTCCCTGGTTTAAACTGCGGAAAATGCGGTTTTCCTGGATGTAAAGATCTCGCAGGCGCTGTTGCTGACGGAGTTGAAGATATCTCGAAATGTAAAAATCGAGGTGATGCGAGGGTGAAGATTTTCGTAAATGAAGACGAAATCCCGATAAACAAGTTTGTATCGGAACTTGTCAGTAATGTCATAAGCGGTCTGGTCAAGTCATTAAAGAATGTCGATAATCCCAGTTCCATCATGATTTCGATTAATTTCCCGGAGGAAATGAAGACCTCTGATTAAATTATGAATTAAAATATGACTTGACGGATTCCATGATTTGTGCCTTCATTTGCTCTATTCGTCATTCTTTCATTTATTTCCGATTTGGGAATCTCATCTCTTCGAAAGATGAAGAATGAACTATCAGGATTTTCCTAAGAATCTATAAATAGGATTGGGTATCTACATTTATCATCAGGGCAGAAAGAAGCCGGTAAAGACCACTCAGACATTCCTTGATAGATCGGAATGAATCGCAGATTCGTCCGCGGTTTAATACCGCAGTTTGATCAATCCCCTACCGGGATTTGATACAAACTTTCTCGCGAGCCTGGCTGAGCGTCTCGAGACGCGGTTAAGGGCCCGAGTTGGACGATTTGTCGGCCGCCCTGCGAGGCGATGGGGTCATTTTGTGGAATGACCAGCCCTGGGCCGCCAGTGGCTGATCCGGCTTCCTGCATATCCCACCGCATCACACGAATCTCGTATGTTTTGTTCAATGTGGCTCTGGATACCTTTTAATGAGAAATTCATCTCGATTCGTGTGGATCAACATCTTTAAATGAAAATCCCCTTGATTATCAAGGATTGGCGCTCTTCATAAATTACTCAATTATCACGTAATTTCTATGATTTCAAATAGAATCAGCAATTTCCGAATAGGTTGGATGATAGAGCATGAAGACCGAAAGATTTGCAGAGACAATCTATAAATACACCGCCATCCCTAGGTTGATTACCCAAAGGCGGAATGCACCTGGGGAAAACGGACCTCTTGGCATTGTCTTTGGACGGTGTCAAGATATTCGGGATCCATTTGCGGCGTAAGCCGCGATCCGCGCATCATATCTGGTTGCCATGGCTACTGGAATGAGCTGCGGATTCGCCAGCGGTCCTCCGTCCTTCACTAGAGGGATGGAATCCGTGGTAGGAATGGACGCTCGGATGCGAGCATCCGTGACTGCTTTGCGGAGCAGTTCTGGAATGCAGCAAACGAGTTGACGCCCAGTGCACCGTAATCTTTGGGCATCAAATCTTATCTTATTTCGTGTCGGACTCAATGTTTTTGATTATGGTCTCGGTTTGTATGGATTCTCTTGATTTTTGAGGGCTTCGAAATGGTCGACAGTCGTGTGATAGATTTAAAATAGCATGAGGAATTATCGCCTGAAGATTTCAGAAATCCACATCGTGGAGGAGATGGAATGGATCCAGCGAAGGAAGCGAAGACGAACGCCTTGCCGGCATATGTCAGAAAACTTGAAGAAGCGCTTGGAAAGGAGAATGTCAAGACAAGTGAATTTGAAAGACTTCTCTATAGTCATGACCTTGCTCCACTTCCTAAAGAAGCGCAATTGGCGTTCAAGAACATCCCTGATGTTGTGGTGAGGCCTAGATCAACGGAGGATGTCCAAAAAATTGTGAGGATTGCTGCCGATGAAGGCGTCCCAATCACTCCCCGTGGCAGTTCGACTTGGGGCCTTGGCGGAAGTATCCCCGCTTTCGGCGGGATCTTAATCGATATGAGCGGGGGCATGAACAAGATTCTCAAAATCGATAAGGAAAATCTCTATGTTACCGCTGAGGCAGGAGCCACCTGGAAGCAGGTTTACGAGGCTTGCTTAAGTAGAGGTCTCTTGCTCGGTTCATACCCAAGCAGCTTTCCGAGTGCGACGCTCGCCGGATGGATCTCTACAGGTGGTATTGGAATTGGTACTTACAAATATGGATCTGCGGGGAATAATATCAGAAATTTGGAAGTCGTGATGCCTGACGGCGATATTATCAACACCGGCTTTGACGAAGTTTGCGATAACAGCTCGGGCTACAATTTCAATTGGTTGATGGTCGGCGCTGAGGGGACGCTCGGCATCATCACCAAGGTGACATTTAAGCTGGTTCCTGCGCCAGAAACGATGCGACCTCTCTCCTACGCTTTCAATGACCTGGCATCAATCGGGCCAGCGTTGACGGAAGTATGTAGATCGAGGGTCGAGCCGCTTCACATATCCTTTGGTGATGGAAGGCATTACGAGTTTTTGAGAAAAGCCGGAAAGCACGCACCCGAAGTTGGAAGCATGCTTAGCTTCATGCTCGAAGGCGATGCTGAAGTAGTTAAGCACGAAGAGCAGGTGATTGACAAGATCATGGAAAATCACGGTGCGAAGAAAATGCCGGATGATATAGCAACACATGAATGGGAGGAACGCTGTTACGAATACCGTTCAAGGGAAATAGGCATGGGTTCCATTCCAGGGGAAGTCATCGTGCCTTTGAGAGAGTTTTCGGCGATGGCAAATGCCACATATGACCTCATGGAAGAAATGAAAATGGAGGGGGCAGTCATCGGTATTATGGCCGACAGAAATACCGTCATGTTCATGCCTTATTATCTCTTTGACTCAGAGAGTCTTCTGAAGAGCGTTGCTTCTCTTTCATTCAACAAGAAATATTCAGATCTTGCATTCGAGCATGGCGGTCGTCCTCTCGGTTTCGGTATGTTTTTTGCATCCAATCTGAAGACCATTCGGGGCAGTGGAGTGAAATATATTAAAGCGATTAAGAACGCCATCGATCAAAAGGGAATTATGAACCCAGGCAAACTCATTGAAACAGTGACCCGGCAAGGAATTCATGTTGCTCCTACTCTTTTTGAACTCGGAATGGATGCTCTTGCGATCGCAAAGAAGATGTTGCCGAGGGATCAAGAGGTCGATGAAAAAGCGGCAGAATACCAAATAGAAAAGGCTGAAAAAGAAAAGAAAGGGCCGATGCACTGAGGGTCCCTTTTATTTCGCATACTTCGCAGGATCTGCGTCGAATTTTTTCTTACAACCAGGGGCGCAGAAGTAATACTTTTTGCCTTTGTATTCCGAAGTCCATTTTGCGTTTTTTTCTTCGACTTCCATTCCGCATATTGGATCTTTCGCCACACCATCACCTCCTTTTTCTTATCTCGGGAACATATCTCTTCAATAAGAGTGCATTTGATACAACAGAAACGGAGCTCATCGCCATTGCTGCCGCGGCGATGACCGGCTGAAGCAGTATGCCGAAGAAGGGAAAGAGGACACCAGCCGCGATCGGTATCCCAGCGGTGTTGTATGCAAATGCCCAAAACAGATTCTGTCGGATCTTGCTCATCGTTTTTCTGCTCAATTGAATCGCTGCAACGACGTCCCGCAGATCGTTTCTTATCAAGACAATATCGCCCGTTTCAATCGCAACATCTGTGCCGCTGCCTATCGCGATGCCGATGTCTGCTTGCGCGAGGGCGGGCGCGTCGTTGATTCCATCACCGACCATTCCCACGATCTTTCCCTCCTTTTGAAGTTTTATGATTTCCTTAGCTTTATCCTCCGGAAGCACCTCTGCCAGTACCCTATCAATTCCCAGTTTTTTCGCAATCACATTTGCAGTTCTCCAGTTGTCGCCTGTGATCATCGCAACCTCGATCCTCATCTTCTTCAATTCAGCAACTGCCTCTTTTGAAGTTTCTTTTAAAACATCTGCCACAGCGACTAAACCGATGACTTTTCCGTTGAGCGCAAGGATCATCACAGTCTTTCCTTCATCCTCGATCTTCCGCATCAAGTCCTCAATCATTGAGATATCGATCTGCGCGCTTTTCATGAGGGTCCTGTTACCGAAAAGAATCCTTGATCCACGAAAATTCACAACAACTCCTTTTCCAGGTAAAGTCTCAAATTCATCCGCGTCAGGTATTTCAATTCCCATTTCTTTTGCGCGCCGAATGATCGCCTCTCCAAGTGGATGTTCCGATCCCTTTTCTGCGATTGCAGCGTACCTTATGATTTCCTCTTCTTCCTGCGAAATAGAAATCACATCGGTTACTTCCGGTTCTCCCTTTGTCAGAGTACCAGTCTTATCGAAAACGACAATATTGATTCTACCAGCCAATTCGAGAGCTTCTCCGCTCTTGATCAGTATTCCAAACTCCGCACCTTTTCCAGTTCCCACCATAATGGCAGTGGGTGTTGCAAGTCCGAGCGCGCATGGACACGCAATGACTAGGATAGTAATGAAAATTGAAAGAGAAAAGATGAAACGAGGTACTGTAATCTCAAAGACATCGTATCCAACAAAATACCACAGAAGTGCACTGACAAAAGCAATTACGATGACCGCGGGGACAAAGTAGGCCGAAACGTGGTCGGCGATACGCTGGATAGGCGCTTTGGAACCCTGCGCCTCCTCAACGAGCCTGACGATCTGCGCAAGCACCGTATCTTTTCCGATTCTCGTCGCGCGCACCTTGAGCAGTCCATTCTTATTGATTGAACCGCCAATAACCTCCGAGCCCACCTCTTTCTCAACAGGGATGCTTTCTCCTGAAATCATCGACTCGTCGACGGAAGAATGTCCATCGATAACGATACCATCTGAAGCGATCGTTTCTCCTGGCCTTACCACAAAGATATCGCCGACTTCGAGCTCTTCGATTGGTATTTCGATCTCCTGATCGTTTTGTAGAACGCGAGCGGTTTTGGCCTGAAGGTTCATCAGCTTTCTAATAGCCTCTGAAGTCTTCCCCTTCGCCTTTGCTTCCAGGTATTTTCCAAGCAGGATTAGAGAGATGATGAGAGCTGATGTATCAAAATAGACATGTTCGAATGGTATAATCGACGGAAAGAAAACAACAGTCGTGCTGTAAAAATAAGCGGCCGATGTGCCAATCGCAATGAGTGTATCCATGTTAGCCCTTTTATTGCGCAGAGCTTTGTAACTGCCGACATAGAATTGGTAGCCTGCGATGAACTGTACCGGTGTTGCCAAAATAAACAGCACAATGTTTCCGATTTTCATCATTTCTTCAGTGACTCTAATCAGAGAGAAATCAAGGATCGTGGTAAGGAGGAATGTTGGAATACTCAAAGAGAGGCTGAAAATGAGCAGATTCTTCTGCCTTTTCATCTCTTTCTCTCTAGCCAACTTCTCCTCATCAATAGTCTCCGCTTCGAGAACATCGTAACCTGCTTCCCTGATCGCTCTTTTAATATCGGAGAGTCTTACAAGATTGGGATCATATTGTATTCTTGCTTTTTCACTTGCCAGATTGACAATCGCGCTGTGTACCCCCTCAAGGCGGTTCAATGCGGTCTCGATCGTTTCGGCGCAAGTTGCGCAAGTCATGCCCGAAATCGAAAGGGTCACGTCGTTGAGTACAATTTCATAGCCAGCCGCTTTGACGGCATTTCTCATATCATCGATTTGAATCTTCTTGGGGTCGTAAACTACGGTCGCTCTTTCCGCTGCGAGGTTAACTGAAGCAGATTCAACGCCATCTAACTCGGAAAGGACATGCTCGATCGTCTCTGCACAGGTTGCGCAGGTCATTCCAATGACGGGAAAGGTCGCCTTTTTCTTTTCTTCGACTTTTTCAGCAGCTATAGGTCGTTCGTGCTTGTGCTCGTCTTTCATAATCATTAACAAATGTGAAAGGTTATCGACGACATATTAATTTTATTCCGAAAGAAACAAACATCTCTCCAACCTCTTTCTTAGATTTGTTTCTTAGAAAAGTTTATCGGGGAAGAATGATTCTTTTCTTTATGAACGTGATCGTATTTTAATTCATTTTTTAAATTCAAAAAGAATATAACCAAGGAGAATTACTTTGAATTATGATGGAACTTGATGAAGTCGATATCAATATACTTAAAACCCTTCAAGATAATGGTCGATTATCTTTTAGGCAAGTATCTGAAAAGGTTAAGGTGAGTGTTCCGACAGTCAGTCATAAAATCGCGGATATGGAGAATCTTGGGATTATCCGAGGGTATCAAGCGGTTCTGGATACTGAAAGGCTCGGCGAGCTCAGCGTCATCTTGACGGTTAAAGCCAAACCCTCGGAACTGAATTCCGTCGCGGAACGTTTTCGAAATGATGAGAATGTGAGGAAGCTTTTCATATTGAGCAACAGCCGCCTCCACATGATCTGCACATTTAGCAATTCCCATCTTATTAATGATTTTGTCAGCCGTCTCGGAGAGATTCCGGAAATTATCGAATACGAAATATCAAATATCATTCAGGTCGTGAAAGAAAATCAGAGAGCCTTGGTCGTTCCGAATCTTAAACTCATTCTTCAATGCCAATCATGCAAGAAAGATATCAAGGGTGAACCCGTTCGAATCAAATCTGATCGAAGAGAGTACTTTTTCTGTAGCAACACCTGCGCTATGGCATTCCAAGAAAAAATGGAGAAACTCAAGGCGAAGCCTCAAAGCTGATTATTTTACTGCCACGATAAGATCGATCTCTACCCTCGCACCCATGGCGAGATTCGAAACTTCCACAGTTGCTCTTGATGGCGGAGCACTCGGAAAGAATTCCTTATACGCTTCATTCATTTCTTTGAAATAATCGAGACTCGTCAAATAGACCGTCGCCCGTACGGCATTTTCAAAGGAAGATCCGGCCGCCTCGACAATCGCTTTCAGGTTCTTCAGGACTTGTCTAGTTTCATCAGCGATACTTGATCTGACGAGCTGATTTGTTTCAGGATCAATGCCAATCTGACCAGAGCAGAAAATGAAACCGCCTGCAACGACTGCTTGGGAGTAAGGTCCGATAGGTTTCGGAGCACGATCGGTACTTACTATCTTCTTCATGAATGATAATCGCTTTTCTTCACAAGAGATTTTTCCATTGTATCATTTTTCTATCGTTTTTACGATGCTATCAGCGATCCCTAAAACTCTTGGAAGATCAGCAACGGTCCTGATGACGGTATCGCAGCCAATTACTTTCCACATCTCTTCATTGTATTTTCCTGACGAAACCCCGATAAAATTCGATTTCGCTTCGTTAGCGCACACTAGATCGATGGGATGATCTCCGATCATGACGCATTCCGATATGTCAACGCCTAATCTTACTGCCATCCTTGTCAGAGCAATACCATTTGGTTTGGCCTCATCATGGGAGAAATCGTCCCTGCAGATGATTGCGTCAAATTCTTCGGTCGAAAGACCTACGACATTGAACGCCTTCATTACATAAGTTCTTGAACCTCGCGTTAAGAGACCTACCTTATATCCCTTTTCCCTCAGAAGATTGATCACCGATTTTACGCCGTTAATCAGGGTTGTGTTTTCAACATTTTCCAATTCCGCTTTCAGAAGCACTTCGTCGATAATCTGGTCCAATTCTTTTAGGAGTGAGATTTTACCAGACTTCTCGCATTCAGCTTTCACACGAGCGAGGTTGCCATATATAGTATCATTGATCGCCAGAATCTCTGGTTCTATCCCCCTGTTGATCAGAGCAGAAAAGAACTCCTTCTTCATCGCATCAAAATCAATTGCGCTGTTAACGAGCGTGCCATCGAAATCGAAAATAATTGCCTTCACCCGTTCCAAATTCATCGATTCACCAGACATCTACGACTGGGGCATACGTATAAATTTCTTAAAACCAACGGCTGTCGTTTGAAATGTATCGTGAAATCGTAAGCATGGTGATGTAAAGCATGTTCCATCTTGCGTCAAGGTGACTTGAGAACTTAGAATTCTTCAATGACTGTCAGAGTTTCTGTATGTACTACACCGGGCAATGCTCCGATTTTGTATAGAACGACCCTTCCTAGTGCTTCGACGCTCTCCCCTTCTATCTTTGCAATGAGGTCATAATCGCCGAAAAGCGGGTAGACCTCAACGACTTCATTCATTCGTTTGAGTTCGGAATATATTTGATGATCCTTCTGAGGTGCTGTGATGATTAAAACATATGCGATGGCCATTTACAAACACCAGCAGCCGTATATTGGCATGTCAGTACTTATCAATATCGTTTCTTAATAAGAGAATAATGATTCGTCAGCATTCAATTCTTTTGATCCATTTTTCTATTTCTGTACCATTCTGCGGTCTTTCTGATCCCTTCCTCAAGTCCCGTTTTGGGTAAGAATCCAAGATCTTCTTTGGCCTTCTGGCAATCGGGTTTGGGATGATCCTTTCCGAATAGCTCAACGACAAGAGTCGAGATGAGAGTATTGCCATCGTTTCCAGTAATCGCCGCTTTCAATTGATTGAACTTTGCGGCAAGCATTGAAATTGTATAATGATAATAGCGATAATCTGGATTTTTTCCGAGTTCTTTAGCAATTAAATCGTAGATTCGCTTCAGTGTTGCATCACCAGGACCATCAAGATTATACGCATTTCCAGATAGCCCAGACCTTTCGGACGCGTTAATGAATACCTCGACCAAATCTGTGATATAAACCAGCGGGAATCTCGCGGTGCCATTACCAACAAGAGCGACATGGTTTTCATCGACAGCTTTAAACCAATGATACGAGGCAGTGTAATCCCTAGGCCCATAAATGACGCCAGGTCTGAGAGCAACACCCTCAATATTCAGTTCTGAGCATTTTTGAAAAAAGAGAATTTCCGCTTCCACTTTGGAGCGACAGTAATTTTCTTTTATCGATGGCTTTATCATTTTGGTCGCATTGTTGACTATGTGACCATCTGAGCCGTAAACTCCCAAAGAGCTTGCGTATACAATTCTCTTGACACCGACTTTCGCCGCAGCGATAGTGACGTTTTTTGTCCCAATGACATTTGCGTCGTATAATTGACTATATGGCGCAACATGTTTAACCGAACCAGCACAATGAAAAACTGTATCAACACCGGTAGCAGCTGAGATAATGCTCTCAATTTTTGAGAGATCGCCGTAAACGATCTCGATAGGTAGATGCTTGATTGCAGAAAGATTACTTGTTTTCCTCGCTAGGACTCTCACCTGTTCGCCCCGTTGACACAACTGCTCGGCAACGTGTCCACCGAGAAATCCTGACGCTCCCGTAACAAGACTAGTCATATTGGAATATGGATAACAGTAACTCAGTAAAAATAGATGACGATGTTCCTTGACCATTCCATTGACATCAAATAAGAATGAACCACTCAAAACCTAATTCTTGTTTCGGCGACTTACCCATTTGATGATATTTAAATTTAACTGTAGCATGCTCAAGCACCCTTTTTATATTTTTTTGCAAAAACTGTTAAACAAAAATTCGGAGGTATTGAAAATGAAAAAGAGAATTGTCGCGATCGCCGCCACCGCCGCCCTCTTTTTGGCAGCATTTGGAGTTGTGTTCTCAACGTTTATACCCTTGGGTATTCCTGGGAATGACCCTCATAAAATTTTGTCGGGAAATAATCTTGGGATCCCAGGAAATGATCCGCATAGTTGGGTTAATGGTTCGAATGGATCTGGGGCTGTTTCGGGGGTATATTTATATAGGATCCCAGGCAACGACCCACACAGCTGGGAACCTCTGTTAGGTGTTCAGATCTTGGGAATTCCGGGTAACGATCCACACTGATTTTCTTACCTACTGTATCCCCCTTTTTCCTTCTTTCTTTTTTTGAAAAAAGCTCAATATCATGCAGGCAAATTCGATTCAGATTTTAGATCATCAGTAGTATTATCCGGTAATAGACTGATTGTAGCCTCAATCTCTTTCCTGAGGTTATCATAACCATGAGTGATAGCTAATTGGAATGCTTCGTTGAGAAGCACCCTAGCCTGCAAATATTCTCCATTTTCAATGAAAACATGGCCGACTTCAAAAAGCCAATGACTGAGCTTTAAAGGTACATTAAGTGATCTCAGAATTTCAAGGGCCTTTTCAAATTGATCTTTTGCCCATTCCCAATTTTTCTTGTACGCGTATAAATACCCTTTGTACAGATGCATCGTGGCAATCATGATCTTATCGTTCAATTTTCTAAAAATCACGATCGCCTTATCCAAAGTTTCTTCAGCCTTAATGAAATCCCTTGTCTCGATGTAAAGTGCTGCCGCATTGGAAAGAGTGTACCCAATTGTATTCAAATCTCCAGCTGAACTAGCGAGATCAATTGCTTTTTCGTTCATCTGCAAGGAACGATCAATTTGTTCTGTAAGCCTGTAATCATTACCTAGGCTCGTACAGACTTTCGCAATTTCTCTTGCATCTCCCGTTTTTTCAAGAATTTCAAGCGCTCTTTTCTTGTATTTTATTGCATTTTCGTAATCAAGAAGCTGGCCGTAAACACGGCCAAGACCGTAGAGTGCTTTTCCAAGACTGGTGTCTTCGCCAATTTCTTCAGCGATTCTTTTGGCCTTTGAAAATAGTTCGATTGCGTCACGATAAAGACCTTTCCTTTCTGCGATTCCTCCGAGGTCATAATAAATACTCGACAGTGCGTGCTTATCATTGTTGAGTAGAGCTATCGAAAGGCTTTTCTCCAGCATTGGCTGAGCTTGATCGAATTGAGTTCTCTTGAGATAGATAGATCCGATTCTTCTGCATGTTTCCGCGATTGGACGCTTCCCGATTACTTCCTCATCAAAAGAAAGAATTTCATTGTAGGAAATGAGAGCATCATCCCATTCCCCTTGCATTTCTTTGATTTCACCATAAGTCAAAAGTAGATCGACTTTATCGTGAAGATTTATATTCATAGGCTGAGTAATGAGCATATCGATAAGTGGTGCAAGATTAGAGGCATAACCTTTCGAGATGATTTCTTTTCCAAAGCCAACTATGATTTGAACTGCTGTCATCCATTCTCCTGCCATCAAGCTGTGGTAAAGTGCCTCGATACACGAAGGCGCAGAGGTATCTCCCAAATAGAATCGTGCAGCTGCTTTGTGATATGTCGCTTTCTGTCTAGGCGTCAGTCGCGAATAAAAGAATTCCCTGAGGAGGTCATGCATACCGATCATTCGGCCAATCGATTCTTGCAAAAGGAATTTCGAAAGGAGTTCGTCAAGTGTGTCGTGATCAACGACATAATCCCTATATCTCATTTGCGTAAAACCCATACCAGATTCCTTCGCGATTTCCTCCTCCATGATAAAAAAAGCATCGACCGGCACTGGATATCTAAACACAGAGGCGATCTCTAAGATGCGTCGCTCCGCAAGATCCAGTTTCGAATAAACTTCTTGTTCAATGAACATTCTCATATTCTTATCAAGAATCCCGCTAGGTTCTTCGATCAATTCGAGAAAGAGCGGGTGCCCTTTCGTTGCCTTGACGAGATCATCAAAATATCGATCTGGAATCGATCTGCTCTTGAGTATCTTAATGCTGCTCTCTCTGTCAAGTCCCTCAAGCGCAATCTCTTCTACAAGCCCACTGAAGACGTCTTTTCTCGTATAGAAGTTAGGAATTTCGCGGCTCGTGCATGCGATTTTGATGCCAGGAAGATGATCGATAATTCCTAAAATCGCTTTCAAGAGTTCAACGATCCTCGCATCAGCCTTATGAACATCGTCGATAAGCAGGAGGGCATTAGCATCTTTGAGATCCGTCTCGAGTATATGGCATATCTCGCCGACAGATGGATTTTCTGTCTGGGAAATAAGTCTCTCCAAACCCTTTTTGCCCATTTGAGAGAGAAACTCTGCGAGTGGTGTCAAGAGGATTTTTTGCGTGACCCACTCGTTTAAACGGTACCAAAAGACATTGATCCTATTCCTCACTTCCTGTGCAAACTTTGCCAAAAGCGTCGTCTTACCGATACCTGGAATTCCATATACCACGATCACTTTGGTTCGATTAGATTCCAAGAAATCATTCAACTTCTTCAGTTCATTCTCCCTACCAACAAAGGTCCTAATAGTTGGTTTTCTGTCTGTGTAATCAACGAATCGCCTCTCCTCTTTAATTTTCATCTCATGGAATGCCGCACAGTCGAATCGACCCCTAATGACGCCCATCGCCAGTTCGAGAAGCGTGTAACTTTTTGGAAGAAAAATGTTGAGATTTCCGACAGATTCACTCGTTTCGTTGCCGTTGAAATCAATAACAGTAACTACGGTCTTTTCGATCTCTTCTTTCAAGGTAAGCGCTCTTTTGAATCCTTTTGGCGTGAGAGCGTAAACGCGTCTCACACTCGGTAATCCTTTGACATGTTTTGTTCGAATTTCTACATCGCCCTGGTTCGCAAGCGAGGTAACGATCTTCGATACATTATTTCTCCCGATATTTGTTGCTGACGCGATTCCTTCTTGTGTGATCGCCCTCGGAGCTGTATCATCCTGATAGAACTTGTGATATGCAAGAAGGTGAAGAATGACTCTTTCATCACTGCTGAGAAGATATTTTCTACTGCAGCGGCGCGCGCAGCGATTCACAAGATATTATTAGTCTTATTGGAAAAAAAGTTTCGTAATAGACGTTTAGAATCGAAAAATAGCATGCTCAAATCGGGTTTAAATATTTCAAAGTCAAAAAACCGACACGAAAAAAGAGAATTTGATAGGAGGACATCGGATGCCAGTTTCTGAAGAGATGTTGCGAATATCCCTTGTTGTTGAGAATTACCCTCGAAAAGGTTTTCACGTTTTGGCAAAATTGATGGAGGGAGATGGACGTGGATTGTGCATTACCCGCCTTCATCCCGAATATGTATGCAGTAAGTTCGATCTCAAGAACGTCAGATGTTATTGGCTCAGCGGGTGTAAGGGAAAACAAATCATTTCGCCAAAATCCCTTGGTCAATTAACCAGGGTCGTCAAAGCGTGGCTAAAGGAGAATAGGGACTCGGTCGTATTCCTTGACGGCCTTGAATATCTCCTTATTTGGAATGATATGGGAAGGATAATCAGTGCTTTGAACGAATTGGATAAAGCACTTTTAAATTCAAATTCGAGTATGTTGATCTGCATGGACCCACTGACATTGGAGCAGAAAGATCTCAAAAGAATCTCATCAGTACTAAAAATGCACAGCGCTGAGGAAATACTTGATCATCTTTCTAAGATACAATCTCAGCAAATCTGCGAAGCTTTGCCAGTGAACGCTGATCAAACAGTCGAGGATCTACTGCAACCACGAGAATTGCACGTGATTCCATAATAATATCATTGAGCTGCTCAACAAACATCTGCAGTCTCGAAAAATCATTGAACAATGAAAGATATTCTAGACCATCGAGGAAAACGACTGCCGATTTTTCTTTCTTTACAAATGTGGAGATCCTTTGCAGCAATTTTCCAAGTTGCTGTGGCGAAACACTTCTTTCGCTTGGTCTTTCACTTAACCATATTGCTTCTGTGATCTCCCCGATAATTTTCTCTCTAATAAGATCAGGATGAAGACGAGAAATGAACAATATTTTTTCTTGTGAATTTGAAACCGATTCCGCTACTTCAAGAATTTTTGTTTGCCTCTCGTCGACAACAAGATATGTTCTGCAACAATCCAGCGTAATACTCTTATTTTTAAGGCAAATCGTGATGAATCCGATTCTTCCCTGGCTAAATCCCATCGACGCGGCGCTTTGCAGTTTCGGCACCAACCTTGTTTTGACTATTTTTCTATTAACAATTTCCCTCTATTTAATCATTTATTTGAGGACGATTGCAGGTGATTTGATTTTATCGTACAAATATAATATGGCCAGTAATCGCATTCGCCTTGTCCTTTCATGGTTATCATGTTCTCGACTTCATGGTACCTCGCCTATCAAAAATGATCTATCGGCTTCATTGACTTATTCCAGGAACTTCTCCTTTCTCATTGATGTAAGCAAAAGCCATATATCGTGTGTTATATGGAAATCCGATTTGTCTCTCTTTATCCAAAACGATCAATCCTCCGAGCCAATGAGCTCGCGACTCAAGAAAATCAATAGTATTCCTTGCTGTATTCATAGGATTTAATCCTGTCCTAGGAGTTCGCAGACTCGCCTTACCAGAGCTACACACATGATCGTCTCGCCAGGACCCGTAGCTGAAATACCACCGCTTTTATTATCAGCGTAGGTACCGTCCCGACTATGGAAGAATCACCGTCTCGCCCAGCCATTTTCTTTGGTGTCGCACCAGTGGAAGTCGCCGCAAAGATCAATCTATTGCTATCGATTGCGACTGCGCCCACCGTCCCCCATTCTCACTTCTTTGTTTTTTTCATTTTCAAATAATTCACTCTGATCGTAATCTCGCCGGGATCTGATGATCTGCCACCGTTTGGGTTCCGAATCCATCAGTAACTCGTCCGTTGAAACCATTTCTATTCCAATCGATCCTGCAAATTTCAATGTTCCATCACCAAGGAGCATATGATGTGGTGAGGTTCCAAGAGTCTTTTAAAGACTTGAGTTTGTGCGTAGAAATAAAAAAGAACCTTTGCATCTGATGCAAAGGCACCTCAAGAGAAGGCGAAGAGCTTTTCAGCGTTATGAGCTGTTCATTTTTCCGCTGAGAAATGTCGCATATCCGCCGAGATCTAAAAGCCCGTGACCAGACAAATTGAAAACGATGACCTTCTCTTCCTTTTTCTCCTTCGCCTCGAGCGCAAGATCGATCGCAGCCTTGATAGCATGATTCGTTTCTGGAGCAGGGATGATTCCCTCTGCGCGTGCGAAGGTGACGCCTGCAGCGAACGTTTCTTTTTGATCATACGCTACTGGTTTGATCACTCCCATCTTCGTCAGGAGGCTGACCGTTGGGGCCATTCCATGGTATCTCAATCCACCTGCATGGATTGGTGATGGCATGAACTCGTGTCCTAGCGTATACATCTTTAGAAGAGGTGTCATTCCAGCTGTGTCGCCAAAATCATATTCGTATTTTCCACCAGTTAATGACGGAACTGATTTCGGCTCAACGGCGATGAATTCAGTATCGATCTTTCCTTTCAGCTTTTCGCCAATCATCGGAAAAGCAAATCCGGCGAAATTGCTACCGCCCCCGACGCATCCGATCATGTAGTCTGGGACAATATCGAGCATTCTTAGTTGCTGCATCACTTCAAGTCCAATAACTGTTTGATGGAGCATGACATGGTTCAGCACGCTTCCAAGACTATATTTCGTATTTTTTCCTTTGACGGCTGCTTCAATCGCCTCAGATATCGCAATACCGAGGGAACCTGGGTGATTTGGAGATGTCTGGTTGAGCTTTTTACCATATTCCGTTTCCATGCTGGGCGAGGGGAAGACACGTGCACCATAGGTTTCCATCACATGTCTACGATACGGCTTCTGTTCGTAGCTTACGCGAACCATGAACACCGTGCAGTTGAGATTGAAGATCGAACACGCGAGGCTTAATGCCGAGCCCCACTGGCCTGCCCCCGTCTCAGTCGTTAAGTTTTCCGTGCCGTCCTTCATGTTATAGTAAGCTTGGGCAACAGCTGTATTGGGTTTATGGCTGCCGCATGGGCTCACGTCTTCGCGCTTGAAATAAATCTTCGCTGGCGTCTTCAGGTATTTTTCCAGGCGTCTAGCTCTTTGCAGGGGAGTTGGTCTTCCCAGAAGGATGAACGCTTCTCTGACTTCGTCAGGGATATCGATATACCTTTCTTGCGAAATCTCCTGCCGGATCAAGCTGATTGGAAAGATGGCCTTCAGATCATCGGGTTTTACAGGTTCCATGGTTGCTGGATGAAGTGGAGGCGGCAAAGGCTCCGGGAGGTCCGCAACGATATTGTACCATTTCCTCGGAATATCTTCTGTTCCAAGAATAACTCTTGAATCATTCGATACATGGGTCATTGGGGTGTTGGTAATATTCCAGGAATATATAACATTTGTGTGAAATGATGTACACATATGTGCTATATTTAAGATTAATCGTTGAACGCAAAATAATCACCAGTCAGGCGAAAACGCTAGTAATCAGAAAAGAAGAAATGCCGACCTCACACCAATCTTAGGGGGAGGAAACTGCCGTAGGAAGGCTGGCTAGTTGGGGTTCGGAAAGATAGGTGAAGCCGGCACCGGGGGCTCATCGTTAATCTTTTTTCAGTAATTGTTCGGGAGCAATCTGCGTGGAGTTTTTTGATTTAGCTAAATATAAATATAGTGCAACCTTTATCATTTTTGATAATATCTTTCCCGAAAAGCACCCAAGATTTTTAGAAAAGAGGGGTTCGATATTTGTCGAAGAATGACTAGAATGAGGATAGAAATATTTATTAAAAATCGGCTTCTTGGAAACCGCCGGCGAAATTGGTTTCTTTCTGGTTGGGTCTTTTCTTAATGCCTATATTCTTGAAATTACAGATTCGATAGACCGCACACGCTGCAAACGAATGTTCCCTCTTCTACCCTGAGAATACCTCCACAATCAGGACAAGTCAGACCGCCCCTCGCGGTCGTGAGGACCTGTCCTGGCTTAGATCCCTCGCGATAAACGGTAATCCCTTTGCATTTCAAAGTAAATGCGAGTTCGAAAATCTCCCTCACTTCCCTTACTGTACTCGTCGACGGCATATTGATCGTTTTTGAAACCGCGTTATCGACGTATTTTTGAAAAACAGATTGCATCCGAACTTGCCGCTCTGGGGGCACATCGTGTGAAGTTAGGAAAAGTCTTCTCACATCCTCCGGAATTGAGTCGAGATGCTGAATTGAGGTTGTCGAAGAGAGAGAATCGATGAGCTCAGCGCTATAAAATCCTCTCTCTTTAGCAATCCGGATAAATTCTGGGTGTATTTCCCTCAGATGCTCACCCTCGAGAACATGTCGAACATAGTAAATCGCGTACAGCGGCTCAATACCACTCGAGCAATCTGCGATGATGCTGATTGTCCCAGTTGGTGCGATGCTCAGGATCGTCGCGTTGCGCCTTGGATGCTTGTAAATGCTTTTGTCAATGTTCGGAAAGCTCCCGCGTTCCTCACCGATTCTCTTAGTCGTCTCCTCACCCTTTTTCCTGATGAAGCTGATCACCTTCTCAGCAAATCTCATCGACTCATCCGAGCCATAAGGAATCCTCAATTTTAGCAAGGCATCAGCAAAACCCATCACTCCCAGTCCAATCTTTCTGTTACCCCTTGCGATTTCGCTTATCTGGGGAAGCGGATATCTGCTTGCATCAATCACATTATCAAGAAATCGGATACCAGCGTCAACAAGCTCCTCAAGTCTCGCCCAGTCGAGTTCACAATCTCCCCTACTCTCCCTAATTAGGCGCGAGAGGTTTATCGATCCAAGGTTGCAGGCCTCGAACGGTAAGAGTGGTACTTCGCCGCAGGGATTCGTTGCTTCGATAGATCCAAGGCCAGGCGTGGGGTTCGCCGCATTAATCGTATCATAAAAAATCATCCCTGGATCACCGGTCTTCCACGCATAGTAACAGATTTCATCAAGCAATTCTGATGCGTTGACTGTGCTCATCACCTTGCCATTGCGGGGATTGATAAGATCGAAATCTTCTCCAAGTTCCGCTTTTTTCATGAATTCATCCGTTACACTCACCGAAATATTGAAATTCGATAGAGAACGCAGATCTTCCTTTGCCCGGATGAATTTTCTGATATCTGGATGGTCGATTCTGAGGACGCCCATCGAGGCACCCCGTCGCCGACCGCCTTGTTTGATCGCTTCAGTGGCAGCATCGAAGACTTTCATGAAGGAAACAGGTCCAGATGCAATTCCACCTGTTGATTTGACGATGTCTCCCTCTGGCCTTAACTTGGAAAAGGAGAATCCTGTACCGCCTCCGCTCTGATGAATGAGGGCAGCGTATTTGACAGCATCATAAATGCTCTCGATCGAATCTTCAACGGGAATAACGAAACAAGCCGCAAGTTGTTGAATCTCAGTCCCAGCATTCATAAGAGCGGGTGAATTAGGCAGAAATTCGAGTTTTCTCATCATGAGGTAAAATTCGTCAGCCTCCGCCTCGACGCTCCTTCCATCGCGATAGAGCCTGTTGACGGAGGCGATATTATCAGCGACCCTTCGGAACATTTCATCAGGGGTTTCAATGACCTTGCCAGTTTCATCCTTCCTCAGATATCGTCTTTCTAACACTCTCAACGCATTCGTGGTAAGTTCTGGAAATTCGCGGCGAGTCATATAACTTTATCAATTCGATTAGCGGCTTATTTAATCTTTCTTTATAGAAAAAATTAGAGATTGAAATCTTTTGAATTTAATCTAGTTTAATAGCATTTCAATCATGCCTTTTAGTTCGAAGATGCGCAATCGGTCAAGAAAGGTGAATTGAGATCGATTAGGTTTTAACGATTCACATCAAAGCTAATGGTCGAAAGATGATATTAATAGGGTTACAAACATTCAGATTTAAGAAGGGAGTTTAATGATGAGATTTGGAGTTAACACGCGATTGTCTCCTGCTCAAGTCATTGAGAAGGCTATCGATTATTTCGGAAAATTGGGACTCACTATCGTAGAACGCGGGGAGAATTCTGCTCTACTGCAGGGTGGAGGAGGTCATGTGAGGGTCATTGCATGCAAAGACGGTACAACGGATGTTGACATCATATCGGAAGAATGGGATTATCACGTAAAGCAATTCATACAGCGGATCTCCGAGTGAATTAGCGAGGTCATATTTAATTTGAATTCATATTCAGTGGACGTGAGATATTGACAATCAAAAAGAAGACATTCAAGGGATATGAAAGGCCGGATGGAACCTTTGGAACGAGAAATTTCATTGGCATAATATCCACGGTTGTATGCGCAAATGAGGTCTCGAAGCGAATCTCATTGGCAAAAAAAGGAATAAAATACTTCACTCACGGGCAGGGATGCGCGCAAGTCTCGATCGATTTGAAAACAGTCGAGAAAACCCTTTCTTCTCTGGGACAGAACCCGAATCTAGCCGCGATCATCCTCGTCGGGCTTGGTTGCGAGAGTATTGATATTCAGAAGGTTGCTGACGGAATATCGCATTCTAATAAACCTGTTGAGACGATTGTGATACAGGACGTGGGCGGGGCAAAGCGCGCTGTTGAACTCGGCAAGAGACTCTCGTCGAGATTTTACGAGGAATACTCGACGATGAAAAGAAAGGACACCGACATCATGAATCTCGCTGTCGGTCTCAAGTGTGGTGGTTCCGATACAACGTCAGGTATCGCTGCAAATCCCGCGCTTGGGCTCGCAGTCGATCAGCTAATCGATCTCGGTGCGACCTGCGTTTTCGGCGAAACGACGGAGTTCATCGGAGTCGAGGAACTTCTGGCTGCGCGTGGAAAGACACCTGATTTGAAGGATCTGATTTTGAAAACGGTACTTCATATTGAGGAGAGGGCAAAGGCAACGGGTGTCGATATGCGCGGAGGGCAGCCGACCAAAGGGAACATTAAAGGTGGGCTCTCCACAATCGAAGAAAAGTCCCTCGGTGCTGCTATCAAGACTGGAAGCAGAGGAATCGATGGGGTACTTCAATACGGTGAGAAAATCTCAGGAAAGGGGTTATTTTTCGTCGATTCGCCCGGAAGAGAGCCAGAACTTTTAACTGCGTTGGCGGCTGCTGGTGCAACGACTATCGCCTTCACGACTGGAAGGGGCGCACCTCAAGGCTTTCCGTTTGTTCCTACGATAAAGATCACTGGTAATCCAAAAACGGCAAAAATGTTGGCAGACCATATAGATATTGACGTTAGCGGCATTCTATCTGGTGATTTAGATTTGAATGATGCGGCTGACATTATTCTTCAGGAGATTCTGGCGGTGTCGTCTGGAAAGCCCGTCAAGGCAGAAAAGTTGCGATACGATGAGTCAATGAACATTTACATTACTGGTCCAATTCTTTGACGTATTGATGAAGAATATGTCGCGATTTCTCTTTTTAACATATAGGCTATCCATCACCCTCGTTCACTAGATTGCCCTTTCACCTCAATTTGCCATAAACTCATTTGCAAAACCTTTTCCCTGGACAATAACTTTTGGAACATGTTCGAGCATGATACGTGCCATTTCTATCATCTCAGATTCAGAGGGCGTTGGCTCTGTAATACCTGCAAATGGAGCGTCGTTTTCTGGATTGCTTAAAAATTGGTAAAGTAAAACTTCAGATGCTATCCCAGCGATCTGCTTTCCTATGCGGTCGATTGCTTTCTTAGTTACGTATCCTGGAACGACTCTGATCCAGATCCTTACACTTTCCCCTCTGAGGATCTCCAGTGATCTTTTCAAAGCTTCTAGGTATTTTCGCGCACGATCCTCAGGGAGATTTGTGAGTTCGGTTGTGCAGCGGAGGTCATCAAGTGGGCACTTGATTTCAACAACATATTTCTTAATCAATCCTTTCGTTTCAATGAGAAAATCTGGATCGTAACCGCTTGTTTTGAGTATTACTCTTTTATTCATACGCTTCAGTCGCTGGAGCAATTCGATTAGTTGCTTCTTTTGAATTGTTGGCTCAGCGCCGCCGATGTAAATTTCTGAGATCTTCGGTTCAGAGACAAATTCAAGGACTGCTTCTAGTTCAAACTCTTTTTTTGGTTCTTTTATGTGCGTACAGTATGGACATCGAAGAGGACATCCGTAAAACTCGATTTTCGCACGGTCGCCTGCTTTTTTGAGTCCTATCAGCCTCATTGAATGGAATACGGACTGCAATCAATAACTAATTTATCGTTGCTTCATTAATCGTTAGATCAATCAATTTTTTGATTTTCCCTTTCATCCTTGAAGCCGGGAAATCTTCTGGCAGGAGAAGGCTTAAGCACTTTGCTTCCATCCGTCGTAATAAGCATGTTCGTAAGAGCGCTCAAGGAGCAAAGTGTTCCACGTCCCTGAATTGTCTCTTTTCCTGGAATCCTTGCTACTATGAGGCCATTCGCTGAAACCTCAATCTCCGTGCCGATTTCACTGAGTCTATGAAGAACAATGTTGCCCATCGCGCCCATCGACTTCTCCATCCAGCAATGCTTCATTGGGCAGAGATTGCAGTATGCTTTGAAGCGCTTGGCACCTTCTGGTGGAATGAATCCCGCGGCAATTTCCGCTTTTGTCGTGCTGTACGCAATGCAGCAACCAAGCACTCTGTCGGCCAATAGGTGGCCCCCCTCGTAAATGCTTGTTCTGACAGCGCCGCCCTTTGCCTCGTATCGATTTTCCACCTTGCGTTCGAATTTCAATCTTCCCGTATTTCTAGCTTTACTTAGCTTTTCTTTAACATACGCGGAGATCGCATCGCTTCTAGCCGCTGCCTTCGCGATTGCGCAAGTAGGACAATATGAAACGGATGAGGTCACAATGAGCTGGTCATTCCTGTCAAACATCCGTGCAACGACGCCGAGCCCTTCCCTCCTAATGAGCGTACGCCCTCCCATGTCATTAATGTACTGGAGCGCGATGACTGAAGGCGTCAAAACGCGACCATAGCCAAAAAGATCTGCAACCGCATTTATTTCCGAGTCCTCGGTGAGGGCGTCCCTTCTTAAATTCTCTTTCAAATTTCTCGGGACAAGGTCGGCATCAATCTCAGCTGCCAAGACGGCAGGTGACCAAACAATATCAAATCCTTTGCCGATTTCATTCCCCTGATCATCTTTAATGATCGCTAAGATTCCATTTGGTTCTTCATATGCAGAAACCAAACCACCTTCGCTAGTAATGGCCTCAAGCGTGCCATGACAGATCCCGCAAGCTCCCTCAATTTCTCTCAATTGCTCTGTCCGTTTCCTGACTCGCTCCGGAAAATCCCTCGATATCATTCGTCAGCTTTATTGAATGGCTCTATGATGAAACTTTCGAACGAAAATACGGCGGCTCACATATAACTGGAAATAACCTCATCGGAAATATTTTGAAGCAAATTTAACTGGTTTTCAAACTGAGTTTTCGGATCAATGCTGATCAGCATACTATTGCCGTTCGTACTGATCTTATTCTGAACATTTTTTAAAATCTTCAACACAGGGACGAATCCGTTCCACATCTGGAGAACTTCGATGCCGTTCAAAACAACAATACTGGCCTTATTCTCCTTGATGAAATTGTCGACATAGTGCTCGAACAGGGTTAGATTCATAGGCGGGATGCAATCATTCCTGGGTCGCGGATTCAACCATTTAATCTGCAATCTTTCGGGATCGAAGTTTAGCTGAGACCGCAGTAACTCCGGAGCATTTTTCGATATGTAAAGAACCTTTTTACCTTCAGCAAGCTCCTTTCTCAGAATCTGATGGGTTCTCAGAGGGACTCTCTCGATAAAAAGGTATAGTTTTCCTTTTGTAATCATTTTGATGCTCCTCCAATTAATTATGTCAAGTGATCTCTATTGATACGCGTTTCTCGATAAAGCATCAATTTCAGCCCCTGTTTAATGATAAAAAAGCGGAATATTCGATTTCACGCCGTTAAGGAAGAATAACTAGCGTATGCGTAAATTGTGACAGATCAGCACCGTCTCAAAAATTTTGTTTCATCAGAAACTGAACTCTTCCAGGATTTCAGGATAAAGATTCTTGAAACGCAGTAGATATTCTCTTCTTTCTCGTTTAAGATTTTCGACAAGTGCGAAAATCTCCTCCTCCGAATAGTAATTCCTCAGTTCGAATCTTTTCATGTCCACGCCTTCAACCTCTTCGGGTACCAGTGTGTTAAAGTATGCCTCTTTCCTCCACCTAATCGTTCCTCTGCAGATGTTCCTGATGATCGATGCCATTTCGTGGATTTCTACCCTTGTTGCCTTTCTAACAATTCTTTTCGTCCCATCGCTTTCGGTGACCGCGAGTTCTCCAACACCACCGGTGTTGAGCTGATAGCATTCCACACTATTTTCATTCTCTTCGAGAAAATCATAAAACCAGTTTCCTTCATCCGCTTCATCGCCCACGATGAAAGGGTTCATACCAACGACTCTGATTGATTCCCCCGCTCGCCTAGGATCACCGCCACTCGATTCAACGGATTCGCCGAGCATGAATGCACCTGCTGCCTGTGCTTTATTAAGTTTTGTAACAATTGGCAGCACAGTGTTACGACGTGTGATGAATGCGATGATCAGTTTATCTAAATCGCGAATTGGAGGAAGATTGATTTCCTCGTTCCTCCATTCTCCCAGATCGTCAAACTGGATAATGCCCCTTCCGTTTCCAGTGAGAACATCATCATCGAAGTAGACCTTTCCCGTGTAATCGACCATGACGTTTTCCAAGATCGCGTTTTTACTGGTTGCCGCCTTATAGAGAAGTGGATGTACGTCTGGATTCAAGCCTTCGGTTTTTATGTAAAAGCCTCTTTCCGTACCGAAAGTCTCACCAGATTTTTTCAGAAAGATAACATCATCTTGGACGATTCTGACTTTTTCACCGGGCTCGAGAAGCCCGTGGTGATGGCAAGAGTGTGTTGTCTTCCCCGTCGCCGTAAGCCCGAAAATGATCATGCCGAGTTTCTTGATTCTTCCATCACCGCCTCTCGCCCAAATCATTTTTGCACCTGCGTGGAGGCCTAGCATGTTGTGTTCCTTTGCGAGATACATTCCCATGCGCAGAAATCCTTTCTTTATTTCGCCATAGTAATCGCTACCAAGGACGATCGTGAGATGTTCCTCTGGAAACACGAGGATTTGGCGATCCTTTTCCTGCCATTCGGGAAGATCTACCAGATAAATCTCAGGTCCAGGTCTATCAGATCGTTCGAACAAGGTCTTGTAAACCATGTATGCGAGTCTTACATAATCAGCACGGTATCTTGAGATAATCAGATTGCAGTGCGGATTAAAAGTATCATTATGTCCCATCGTTAGCGGGATGTAATAAAGCGGTGCTTTCTGAAGATACCTTGCAACCAGTCTCATCGTCTTCGGCCACTTTTTCAGGATTTCTTGCTGCTCTCTAGTCAACCCTTTCTGACGGACTCTCTCGTTTCCTATATAAACCGTGAGACCCGCGCTACGATTTCTCACAGCCGAGCAGAAGTTGTAGTTTCCGAATTCGGTGAGATTCCCGTAACTCTCACTTAACCGCCTTAGTTGCTCCGCTGTAGGTATCTGCACATTCGGCATCTCAGGCAATTTCTTGATCAACTTCATAAATTCAATAATTTGAATTTCGCTCAATCCTCTGCCTCCATCTCTCTAAAACATTACTCTGCACTAAATGGCTTGCAGGATTTTAACTGTTTGATAATGAAACAGAAATTCAACGATCTTTGTACTCATCCCGCGGTGGAGAAAAAACATCTACATTAATGCAGTCCTCGAGTGCCGTCGTTGAATGTTCAACATTCGGTGGAATATAATAACCATCTCCTGCGCCAAGAATATACTCCTGACCCCCGATAGAGACACGGAGTACGCCTCGTTCTACGAAGCCTGTCTGTTCGTGAGGATGCATGTGAAGCGGAAAGATTGTGCCCTTTGGGAGGAAGTATTCAACGATTTGTGCCTTCTCACCACAGGCAAGCATTCGTCTCCTCACACCGGCAATAGGCTCGAATTCTGTCGCTTCCTGATACCTAAAAATCTTCATTTTAATCTCTCCATGAAGTCGGTTCCTCATGATCGATTTACTCTTTGATTTTCCGGTCTAAGTGCTCACCAGGTGTGGATGCCAGGTGAGGGTAGTAGGCCCCCTTCTGTTTCAGGCAGCATTCAACTGAGCGCCCTACCCGCCAGTCCTGAGAGGTCATCCCGGCTGTTTGGGCTTGCTCCGGTGGGGAGTCGCCGTTTCACCAGATCTCTGACCAACGTCATCGCCGAGCGAATCATCCTCGGTCAGAGCTGTGTCGTTTCTGTGCCCTTGCCTGGGCTCTCGCCCAGCCACTTGCGTGGCCCACCTTCTCACGGAGGGGGGACCTTCCTCAGCGAGGGTCAAGCCCTCACCGTCAGCTGCCCTCCCTCTCCTGGCACATTAACGAGAAGATTTCTAATATTTATTTTTGTTCATCCAATTGCAATTAATGGGTTGTCAAGAGAGGCTTTAAAAGAGGTAAGGATTTTTGTTACTACTGACAGTCGAATTACATCTTGCGTCGTTTGGATTTGAGATGGGCCTGAGAATTACCTGTTGATGATCTGCCTTTCAGTTGTCACTAATTAATTGATAAAGCAGATAGTCTATATCATTTGATGTTGTGAAATCGGTTCTCCTTGCAATTCTCTTGCTGATATTGTTGTCAATTCGGTTCTCGCAAGTCTCACTATGTTAATATTTGATAGCACTTTTGTATGACTTCAGGAATATGATAATCGACTAATTGAAACTCAGCGATCTCTGAGATTATTAGTTCTAATGAATCAGATTGGTTGTTCGACATAATAAACCAATGCAGATCTTTTAGCTAGCCCTTCGGTTAAGAGTAACAGATTCCACACATTCAATGCGAGGCCATTGCACAAAAGAAACGAGTTGTACTCTCTAATGGCCAAAGGTCTCGCAATTTTGGCGACTTTATCCCAGTATTCGCGCTCTGCCCGCTTCATATAACAGGCAATGTCACGTGCGCACCTGAGAGACTCTCTCCCGTTCCTTTCAAGTATCGATTTTTTCGTCCTCAAGAGAAATGAATAACAACTCCTCATATCGGACGAAATGTCGTCCTTGAGATGTTTCACACAGTCAGGTAAGGCAAAATTCTTTGAAACAATATGCTGCTGAAGATATTCGACTGGATATCTCAATTCTTCCCTTTCAAGACCATAAAAATCACAGATGAGGCCAGTGATCGAATAAAGTGTGTCGCCGATCCTTTCAAGCGCATCGGCCATAGCCCATATCAAATTGAGCTCGGTAATCGAACGAGATGAAATATCTAATTTTGATATATTGCGCATAATCTGGAAAGCGATTCGGTCGATGTCCTCCTCTTCTAGCGTATAAAGAAGTCTTAATAGATGAATGCCTTTTTCTGGATTTGAATCGAAACTCTGGATCAGTTCCCAAACAAGGTTTTCGCCATCGCTGAGTTTGTCAAAAAGCAGAGAGATCAGCGCATGAGTTTCGTGGGCAATCGATGATCTGTTGATATATGAAACCATGTTATTATTAGATGTCGGCTCGAGGTTTTCATCGAGCATTCTAATGAGACTTCTTGATTCGCCGATAAGGGCATCTGTAAGAAGCGAGGAGTGCAACTTGAATTCATCTGCTCCATTTATATACGATGAGACGATGTATTCTTTGAGGTCCTCTCTGTCGATATGTTCAACAGAGATCTCGATTTTTTTTCGCGAGAGCTTCGGGGTGAGGATGAGATGATTTTCGATATTGAACATGTCGACCTCCCTGTCCTTTACCTGCTCGCCACTCCAACTCTTTATCCATTTTTTCGGTAGGTAGATTGAGAAACCACCAGAGCCTGCGCGCGTAACGCGTTTTCTCGTCTTGATCGTCTCATAATTCGTCATCGATCAACCTCTTCTTTTTCGCTCGCTTTTGGAAAATAAAATGTGACTGATAACTTTGCCAATTCTTCCATTTTAGTGATGATATCTGCAATTCTGTAGCCAATTCTGAGGATCTCAGCGATGTTAGATTCGATCTCACTTTTCGATTTCTTCGCGAGGAGATCATTGACGGCATTACTCAACAAATTCCCTAAATCATCACGAAGTTTCACTAGTTCCTCCTTTGTCGTATATGCCTTTTCAGATCCGTCCGCAAGCATGAAACTTCGAATTTTCTGGAGATATTTCCTGCACATTTCAAACTGAGAACTGTAAAGTTTACGGATATTTTCAAGATCCTCACTCACTCTGATCGGCGAGACTTTGATCTCGCCGAGCAACACGTCCGTAGGAAAAGAAAGACGATTGTGATCAATACCATAGATTTTACATATATCTCTCACGGTTCCGAAGATACTGTCGCTAATACTCTCAAGCAGGCTCGTTGTTAATACGATAAAGTAAAGATCGGAGATGCTCTCGATCGGTACCTCGATCCGCGATGCCTGCCTTAAGATCTGGAATGCGAATCTATCAACATCTTCTTCAAGAAGTCTGAGCATTTGCATAAGATGCAGTGCTCGTCTTTTATTCCTATCAAAATATTCAATCAATTCGATTGTCAGCTTGATCGCATCCGTTAGCTTGTCGAAGATCAACGCCCTCATTTGGAGAGCGCTTGAGGGAATGGAAGTTAGTGCGATGCTTCGGCTGAAAACGATTCTCTTCTCATCAGCGCTGAGAGAAATGCGCTCGTCAAGAAATCGCATAAAATCCCTCGCGCCCATGATCTGCTCATCCGAAAATCGGTCTTCTGCGATGAGCTCCGCCGACTCAAAGCCCCTCACATAGGATGAAAGTAAGAATCGCTTGACATCATCAACTGATTGGCTCGAGGTTCTTGATGAAATCGAGGAAACTTTGTGTACAGGGCTAATGATGAGATAGTCATCAAGGAGAAGGAGGTTGACATTTCTCTCTTTAGATTGCTCATCTTTCCATTTTTCAATCCACTTCTTTGGAATGTAAAGTGAATAAGCTCCCTTGCCCTGGGTAATTCTCTTCGTATATTGCCCTTTTGTAATTGAAAATCCCTCCTTGAATATATAGCCAATTTTTTGAAATTCCTTTAAAGGAATCAAGATCAAGTTGTCTATATGATAATTGCTTATTTTTTTCATTTCTACTTATAAGTTGCGTAATTTAGCGAATGGAGTACTTTCTGAGCGATTCCTTTTCGGAAAAGAATTAATAGGGAGCCCAGTTATTCGGAACTCGATAGCGGGGGTAGCCAAGCCTGGCCAAAGGCGCAAGATTGAGGGTCTTGTCTCGTAGGGGTCCAAGGGTTCAAATCCCTTCCCCCGCACTGTTTCATTAGGATGGAGATGATTTGTGTTTTCAAGATTTATGAGAGTAACTTTTGAGTGAGTCTTGAAAGAGCTTCTTCTAAATATTTGATGCTGGCCGATTTTTAGATTTATGGAATTATGTGCCTATTTGTTCAAATTATTCGTGTATTTTGAAAAGTTTACTCGAGTGTAAAGATGGTTTTGACAAAAGTCACTGGTATTAAATATCAAATTTTCTATGCTCCTTTGGATGGCTACTTGTCCAAATTGTGCAAAGGAAGGGCTAGAAGTCGAAAAGATCACAGTCATCATTCATGCGAAGGAGACCATCTAGCCACTCGGTGAAGAGAAATTCTTTATATGTGAAAACCCCGAATGTGATGTCGTTTATTTTAACCAGTCATCCAGTAAGGTTCTCAATAAGGACGATGTCAAGACAAGGGTGACATTCAAAGAAAAGAATTCACCACGCCCTCTTTGCTATTGCAAGCAAGTGACCGAGGAGGACGTCTTGCGAGCGATTGCGAATGGTGCAAGGAGTTTCGAGGAGATTAAAAAAGCAACTGGAATTGGCGGTGGCGGCTTCTGCAAATTTACAAACCCTGCAGGACGATGTTGCTCCCGCAATTATAAACCTTTTATCGAGAGAGAACTTGCAAAAATCAATCAAGAAAGAAATCTGATCTTGAATTCAAACGTTCATTAGATCACCACCCTCAGGGATTGTTTTTTGTTCCATTTTGAAGAAAATATGACGTGACATGTCGTATCTATTTGACAAATCAGTATCTTTCCTCCGTAATAAGTGAATCACCCGCGAGTTTTCGAATTACACGAGCAATTCTTTCCAGCGATATATCATCATCGATCATGTTGCTATTTTTGAAAATAAGATTCTTCAATTCGTTTCCGATCAAGTCGTCGAATCCACTCTTTAACCTCATCACAATCGATCCTGGGTAAAATATTCTCTCGTCGCAAATACCATCTTCATCGCCATCTGTGATAGCTATAGTCGGAACACCAAAACGATAAAGGACATTCGCCGCTGTTTTACTGGTATCATCACCAACGGTGATCACGAATCTTGCATTTCTGCATGAATAAATCGCGTCTTCGGTTGCATGATCAATCAAATAAATTCCCTTTCTTTCCTTCTTTGCGAGACTACGCGGCGTTGCCTTTGTGCGTCTAACAACGCCGCTTCTCACTCGGGCTGTAAACGGATCGAAAGTCCCCAAGCGTTCGACGCCACTCTGCTTTAGCTGGATTCCTCTTGCTATTAATCGTCCTTTTTCATTTCTTGCGATTGCGACTTCCGATGAGATTGCCCTTCCGACGACGATTCCGTTTATCCAAATGTTTTCACCTGGAACGATGCCCCTGATCGTTCTCCACTTTTCATCTTTGGTAGAAGTCGAAATCTTTGGAGCCTCAATCCTTTCAAGACCGAGTCTCTCTGCAATCTCGATAATAATCGGTATCTCCGCGTGCTTCCATTCAATCATGACCCCATTATCGATCTGGCTCAGAGGTTTCTCAAGTTTGTCTTTGACTTTTGAATAAACAATCTCTCCAAAGCGGATGATCGATTCTCTATTTTTGCCATAGTTAACAAGAATGAGAACGTCTGTTTCTTTGTCGAGCATCAAAAGCGCTTCAGATGGAACGACGCGCTGATCGATATCGATAAGATTTTCGAGGCCAGCATCGATGACGGCAGCTATACCAGTATAACCGCTCATGATCGTCTTCACCGTCGCTGATTTTTCCTTCGCGATCTTCATCACTTTCTGGAGTAATCCTGTATCGATAGCCTCGGGTCCGTGAACGACGATGCCTATTCTCATCACGTCGGCTAATTCGTTATAAGGAATGAGAACTTTCCTCGCCTCGTTTCCTGCTTGCTTCATTTGACATCGCAGTTAACAGAATGAGAAAAATGAATCTTCTGCCTTTGCAAAAGCTATTTGTTGTTTTAGTGGGAATATTCAAAATGAATAATGTTTCCTTTAAATTTATTTCATGTCAACAGAACAGTTTGTTGTATACACATGCGATAATTGATAATTCCAGTTCTTGCACTTCCTTTAAATCAGAGTTTATGAGCAAATTGAGATGCGATTAAAGTCGAGATTGTAGAAGAAAAATCAAGATATAATCCTTCGATAAAATACGCAAATATGAAGTGTCCGAAATGCGACGAGGAGATGGAGCGAGGCTACATTACCTCAGGGTATCGCTCAACGGTCTTTTCTTCTTCATGTTATCCTCTCGTGCAGTGCGGTATCCAGTGGCGCTTTGTCAGGACGAATGTTGAGCAACTCGAAATCAGCGAAAAGGAACTCGCTTTCACTCTCCAAGGTTATCGTTGCAGGAAGTGCCGGCTCATTATCCTTCGGTACTGAGATTCATTTTTGAAAACGCACATTGTTTTTTTTCAGAGATCAGGAATCAGGCTTGAGAAACTCGGCGACAGTCGCGATTCCGCGGATATATTCCTCGGAATATATGGTGCTTCAGAATAGAGACTCTTAATATCATCTCTGATAATCGTAGCTTTATAGTTTTTATATTGCTCAACAATAAATCATCCCTTCGAATGATTTCGTTGTCATAAAGTGAGCAAAGGGAAACACATGTTAATGATCACGCACCTTCTGGTTGTTCTCCTGATGATTCATCTTCTCGATCTCGATAGGAACGAGGCATTTGTAGCGCTTCTTTTCGGAGTTTTTATCGACATCGATCATATCTTCGGTATTCCGGACTTTGTCAGCAAGAACGGTATTCTCAACATCACCAACAAGGAAATGCTCCTCTCCTCCCCGATTCAATGGAAATCGGCCTTCCATAACCCCATGGCGATCCTCGTCGTTGCGCCATCATCTGCGTCATTCAGATTTGCGATTCCTCTCTTTGCGTGGGGGATCCATATAGCTATGGATGCGATCCAGGTCGAGTGTTTGGGCGTTGCATCTCTTGTTGAGATTCTTTTTATGCTGATGTTGTTGGGCATTTTGTTCGTGATGGAAATCCGAAATTTCCAGATAACACAGGTTGAAAAGAAGGCAAGCATTTCCGGATTCTTTTCATGGGAACTCGAAAAGATGAGTTCCTTCTTCTCACAATCGCTTTTCGCAAAGACAAGAGGGGTTGAGAGATCAAAGGTTGATGTCAATCACCAATCTCCTCCATGATTTGTAGCAGCGCCTCGGTAAACATCTTCGTGGTGTAGGATCCTCCGATATCTGGTGTTCTGATACCGCGTTCGATCGCCGCAGAAACAGCGCTCTCTATCTTTTCAGCGGATGCGCATTCGCCGAGAAATCTCAGCATGAGCGCGGATGAAAGAATCGCAGCGGTCGGATTAGCAATACCTTTGCCCGCGATATCTGGTGCGGATCCATGACATGGCTCAAACAGGCCAAATGTCTCTCCGATGTTTGCAGACGGCGCGAGTCCGAGACCTCCTACAAGCGCTGCGGCTTCATCGGAAAGAATGTCGCCGTAGAGATTGAGGGTTACAAGGCAATCGTATGCGTATGGTCTCATGATGAGGGCGGCAGCCATCGCGTCAACATGCATTTCATTTGCAAGGAGTTTTGTGTTCCTGACTTCCTCAAAAAAGACCCTTCTAAAAAGACCGTCGGATTTCCTCATGACATTGGCCTTGTGGACGCATGTGATTCTCTGTCTTCTTTCCTTTTCACAAAGACCGATTGCAAACCTGACAATTCGCCTGCAGGCTCTCTCGGTAATCCTTCGTTCGAGAACGACACCATCGTTATCTTCTCTTTCTATACCTGTGTAGACATCTTCCGTGTTCTCACGGACAATCACAAGATCCATATCGACAAGTCCAATTGAGGGAACGAGTCGCTTGAACGGGCGGACATTCGCGTACAAATCGAAATATTGCCTTATGAATAGCAACGGGGACTTATAACCAGGATCGGAAGGGGTCGTTAGGGCACCAAAAAGACAGGCATCCGATTCCTCAAGTAAATCGAGCGTTGATTGAGGCAGATAGGTGCCTCTTCTCCGAAAACATTCGTATCCCATCTCTCCGTCTACGAATTCGATCGGGAGATCGAGTGACTTGAGAACAGTCACTGCTGAAGAAACGACATCTGGGCCGATGCCATCGCCACCAATGACGACGACTTTTTTCAATTTCGACCCTCCAGTCTCTCAAGAACACTTGCAACGATGATCGGAAAGGTAATCGTTGCATCGCCCTCGACCGTGACTTCGTCAGCCGTCTCCTTCACCTTTCCCCAAGATACCGCCTCACGAACTCTTGCACCAGATAAACTACCATCGTATTCCTGAGCTGTTGTCAAATACACAACAGAATCCAGTCCGCCACGGAATTGATTCCACCAGATCGTGTGATGCTTTGAGATACCGCCACCTATGATAATCGCCCCTGTTTCCTTCGCCTCGAATACGATATCGGAGAGATCCTGCTCATCCTTAAACAAATCAATTGACATTTTTCTGTGCGTCTGCCAGTACATCCAAAGCTGTGTTCCGAAGGCGCCGTCTGTAATTCCTGGGACAAAAATCGGAATGCTGTTCTGATGACACCAGTAAATCAATGAATCGGTGTTATCCAATCGTTCCCCGACGGCATCGATAATTTCTCTCGTCGAAAGCGAGTTCTTCTTGCTGAATATTTCTTCAAAGAGCGGAGCAAGTTTTTCTTCAAGGATCAAACCGTAGCTTTCATCTGGAACGAGTACATTTCCCAGTCTGCTGATACCTCTCTTTCTTAACTCAGCGTCATCCATGAAGAAATCCCCATGGTAATAATTTTTCCAGCATCTGGCAAGGTCGTGATCGAGGGTTCCGCACGTCGTTATAATCACATCAATGAGTTTCCTCTTTGCCAGCTCAACAATAACTCCCCTTGTGCCGGTGGCCATTATACACGCGGGAAATGATAGAAATACAGTACACTCCTCATCCTTTAACATTTTTTCAACAATATCAACTGCGTCCGATAGTTTCCTCGCTGTAAATCCGCCAGAATCTTTCATTTCGCGAATCAATTCATCGACGGTCATTGGTATTTTAAGCCTCATATCCTTGACAGGTCTATCCTTTGACATGGTCCGAACGCTCCGTCTGTGATAGGTTTGTATTGGTACCGACGTCCATTCAACAAATATCATGTAGAAATAAGTTCGGAAAGAAGAGGTACATTCATTGTTAACATTCTATCAAATAATAATGAAAATCAGCCACTCATCATCAAGAAAAAACCTAAGTACGTTTAGTTTTCTCAGCTCTCTGATAGTCTTGAAAAGAGTCAAGGCAGCAAGAGTTTCGATCATCAGCAATGCCTCGCTCGTGTGCCTGAAATTAATAGCAGGTACCCTGATGTTTTCTATCAGCATTATTTCTGAAGCCTTGCACTCGATTATGGATTTGATTGCCGCAATCGTCGCAAATTATTCCGTCAGAAAAGCTATACAGCCAGCCGATTCCGATCATGCGTACGGTCATGGCAAGTATGAGAATGTGGCAGGCGTCGTTGAAGCTCTGCTGATTTTTTTCGCATCGGCGATCATTGTCTATGAATCTGGAATGAAGATCATTAGTGGCACGGGTGTAGAATTTATTGAAATTGGTATCGTCATCATGGGCATCTCGGTCGTTGTCAACTTTTTTGTTTCGCGTTACTTATGGGAAGTGGCGGAGGATGAAGACTCAATTGCATTAAAGGCTGATTCTCTTCACCTGAAGACGGACGTTTTCACCTCATTAGGAGTTTTTCTCGGTTTGATTGCGATGTCAGTAACAAAATTAGCTATCCTCGACCCATTGATCGCGATTGGAATTGCCTTTCTTATCCTCAGAGCTGCATATAATCTCTTCAGGGAGTCGAGTCGAGGTCTCGTCGATGAGAAGCTACCTGCAGAGGAAGAAATGGTCATTAGAAATGTGTTACTCGAACACATGCCGAGCTACATAGAATTTCATTCGCTGAGGACGAGGAAAGCAGGGAACCAGAGATTCATCGACATGCACGTCGTCGTAAATCCTGAAATGAGCGTGGAGGATTCACATAAGATTGTCGATCATCTTGAACAGGAAATCGCGAAGAGATTACCAAATACAAGTGTTCTTATTCACGTCGAACCGCAAGACTGGCGTAGTTCACCTACAGTAAACGAAAAAGGAGAGATTTAGGAAAACCGGAGAACTCAGGTAAATCTCATTAATTTCTATCCTTTTGGTTTTTTCTCGGTCCGGAGTATTGACTCCTTAATCCCCGTCGGGATGATTAATCATATTGGAATTTTGCGCTCGAATCTGCTCGCTTTGTTGATATATGAGAAATCGAATTTCATGAAAGTGGCCGATCTGAAGAGGCTTGCTGTCTATCTGGGTTCATTCATCGGTCCCGTTTCGGGAAACGCTGTATTAGCGCTTGTTCCGACGCTGAAAAACGAATTCAATGCATCGGCACCATCCGTACTCCTTTCGATTTCATTCTTTATGATTCCTTTTGCATTTTTTACTCTCCTGTCAGGTACGATCTCAGATGTTTATGATAGAAAGAAGACCGTCGCGATTGGTTTTTCATTTTACGCGATTGGTAGTGTGATGTGCGCGTTAAGCCCAAATCTCGCCGTTTTTCTCTTCTCGCGAACGGTTCAAGGCTTTGGTTACGGATTTGTCAACCCAGTGCTCGTTGCGATTCTCGGTGATATCGTGCCGTATGAAGAGCGAGGAAAGGCGATGGGATATCTCGGTGCAGCTACGACTGCGGGAATTGCTCTAGGTCCGTTTATTGCGGGTTTCATTGTACTGATCAGTTGGCGGGCGGTATTCGTTTTCATCGCGATTCTCGTGATGTGCGTGGCAATTTTCTTCGACAGGCAGTTTAGAAATGTTATTTTCAGTAAAGGCTCTCGTGCGCCGAGAGAAATTCTGAGAAATTTGAGAAAGGGAATGAGCGACAAAGGTGTTTTCATTCTTTCCGCCGCTGGCTTCCTGACGTTTCTGGGATACATCAGCACAATTTCCTTCATGTCCGACCATTTATCGCTTCCTCCGCTGGGGCTTTCTGAAAGTGAAATTGGAACTGTCATGGCTACAACGGGAATCGCTGGAATCCTGGCAGCGCCGATCGGAGGAAAGCTCACTGACAAAATTGGAAGATTTGCCACGCCGACAATCGGTTATACGTTCGTCATATTTTCAATGATCATGCTGAATTATGCAGAATCGGTCTATCTCATCGTTGCATCGTTGATTGTTCTCGGAACGGGAACAGCGATTGTCTGGGCGCCGCTACTAACACTTTCCGTCGAGATAAGACCAGCGCAGAGAGGCACGACCTCATCGCTTTTCAATGGGGCAAGGTTTTTTGGTTACTCACTCGCTCCGCTTGTTGCCGCTCCGATGTATATTGCGAATGGAATTGAAGCGATATACATTTTCACTATTGTTCTTGCAGTACTCGCTACAATAGCGGTTTGGTTTGTTAGACTTTTTGCAAAAGCTACTTCTCTCGATCCCAGCGCTCCAAGATCTCAGTGAGCTGTTTCACAGATTCTTCGTCGCAGCAGCTGTTGTCAATGACGCACCAGTTATTTTTCGCAAGCGCTAGCATTCGTTTGCGGATTTTTTCGAGCTGGTCAAGAGCTTCGAACATCTCTATTTCTTCCTGACGTGCTGTAATTCTTGTGTAAGCAATTACGGGATCGATATCGATAAGCAATAATCTCTCGGGAATCGGCAGAAGTTTTCTGAAAAAGTTGTAGCCTGAATCTACGAATCGTTCTGGAAGATATGCCGTGGCCATAAGATATCTGACAAAAACGATGTTGTCGTAACGTTTCGATTCCCTTTTCATTGATTTTAGGGAGCATAGAACATCGAAGATGAAAAAGACAGCAGCGACGAGTTGCATCATCCTTCCCGATTTCTTGAGGGCGACTTTTGAAATCTTACCAGGGATCTTTTCTGACGGGTGAAAATAGATCAATGTTGATTCACCCTTTTTCTGATAATATTCCTTAATCCATAAGGCATGTGTGGTTTTTCCAGAGCCATCAATTCCATCGACAACAATCCATCGCATTGACTATATCCCCAGAAGGTAAAGCATTCCTGAGGTGAGAAGCGGAATCACAAGATTGTCGATGTCTCCAGGTGTGATCAACTCAATAATAGAAACGAATATCCCGGTGGTAAGTGAAATCTGAGTCGTGATCATCAGAGCCGGAATAGTAGCGCTGAAGAAGCCATTCTGGTGTAAGAATCTGTAATACTCCGTTATCAAAAACGCTGAGATCGTTGTGGCGAGAAAAACAGCAAAGGATCCTTCAAGACTCTTATTTCTGAGAATCCTTCGTTTTCCGTATCTTTTCCCGACGTATCCTCCAAATCCATCACCATACGACATCGCGACAATCCCGATCGATGCTATTATCCTATCCTCAAAAAATACGTATGCAAGAATTGTCCAAGAAATTGCATACATGACGAGACCAAGGCCGTGTCCTTCTTCTGAGGTTTGACCTAAAATCGATTCCCGCAACCTTGGAATTGGGGAATAGGGAGAGACAAGTAGCAACAATGGGATGAAAGGGGCAGCTGCGAGAAAGGCCATAACCCACGCATTATCGAAGATCCACCAGAAGAAAACGATGTTTCCTACAGCGATATGCACGAATTTTCTTCTCGCGTCTCCGTTCCATCTTTTCTTCATGATAAAAGAAATTACAACAACCAGAAGAACATACCCGTAAACAAGGGCAAGTCCAAACAGGTCGCCGTTTAATTGCATTCAAAAGAAAAAAGCTTTACATATATAGATCAATTTCGCATCTGGGTGATGATTTTCTAAGTGTAAAGGGGTGCTGAAAAACATCGATTTCGCTTTGCGAGCTAGCCAGCAAAAGAGGTGTTATTACAAATAACTCGATAATTGTTGATTTCAAAAAGGATATTCTTTATCACAATAGATAATTGTTTAAGAATCTTTTTAAACCAGTGAAAATTGTATAATGCTTGCGATAGTAATGAATGAAAAAGATTTATCGCTTGCCCGATCCTTCGTTATGGAAATTGACGATCCGAGGAAATATACACCAATTCTCATTGATGCAAAATTCACCCAGCTTATGAGGATTAATCTCATCTTGATTAAAGCGCTGGCTGACATTATGAAAATGCGTGGCTTCATTATTTCCGTTGACAGACCATATCAGTATATCGTCTATCTCCTCAAAATGCATAAGATCAACACTGATGGTCTGACCTTCATCGATGTCATCGGCAATTTTTCTGCCGATCGAAAGGTTTTGACAGCAGGTATCAATCTGATCGGAGAGCCTTTCAGGATCGATGCCTTACCAGATATCATTACAAATTCCTCCGGAATCGGTCGATCAGGCGCCGTCGATCTGAAATCCTACGGATTTGCGCTCATTGACAACATCGCAACGCTCATCAACTATAACGGATATCCAGTCGTTGAAAATTTTCTGAGGAATTTTGTTCACCTGACGTCAATAATGAACAATATCTTCTTTCCAATCGTGCTAGATAGTGAAAAGTATCCACTTCTTTATGAAACCGCGAAATCTCTTTGTAAAAGGGAACTGAAGATCGAGAATTATCAGTTGTCGGTTAAAACGCAGGTTGGCACGTGTGGAAAGAATGATGAGCTAATCGAACATGAAACGGAACTTGGGGGATTATGAAATGAATGTTGTCGAGAATCCGATGAAGAAACTACAAAGTCTATCAAGAATTCCAACTGGAATACCTGGTCTTGATGAAATGATCGAAGGAGGATTTCCGTTCCCATCCGTGATACTTGTTTCAGGCACTGCTGGTACTGGTAAGACGACCTTTGCTCTGAAATTCCTTTGTAAAGGCGCAGAACTCGGAGAACGCGGGCTTTACATAACAACTCTGAGTGAGCCAACTCAGTGGATGCTGAGGTTTGCTGCTCAGTTCGATTTCGTGAGACCAGAGTATTTCGGAAACGAGATTGTTTATATGGATCTCGGTGCGATTCTCAGAGAGATGGACGGCAATCAGATTCTGGATACGATTGAGAACAAGATTGCGGAAGTTATCCCACAGAGAATTGTTATCGATCCCGTCACTGTTGTTGGCAGTATGATTAAAAGCGATTACAGGACATTCCTTTTCGATATGGCGAACATGTTGAAGAATTGGAATGCAACAACAGTAGTCACGGGAGAAGTCAATCCAGACGAGCTGTACCCGCCTGAAATTGCTTATGCAGTCGATGGGATTATTCTCTTGATGTTTTCAGAGGAAGCTGGCGCGCGAAGGAAGTATCTTGAAGTCTTAAAAATGAGGGGAACTAATCACCTGACTGGAAGGCAATCAATTGACATTACGAGGTCAGAGGGGATCGTCGTTCTCAAAGCAAGATTCTGAAAGGAAAATCACCTTGAGTGTGAACGCTTGCGATCATGAGTTTGCTTTGGGATTTTTGGCGGAATGTTTATTTAATATATAATGAAAACTATATTTATAATCTGCAAAAAAGAAATACTGTCTCGACATTTAAATACTTGGAATCCATCAAAAACCATATTATTGGAGGATCGTTGTAAATCGTTATCAAAAGAATAAACGATTTATAGGAGAACAAAAATTACCCGCCAAAATTAACCAGGAAGGTTTGTTTATGGATCCGTTGCTATACATTATTCCGCTAGCAGGCATTATTGGACTCCTATTCGCAGGTTACCTCACCTGGAGCATATTCAGAAAGGACAAAGGGACTCCAGAAATGCAAGAAATCGGGGAAGCGATCAGGGTCGGAGCGATGGCGTACCTTGCAAGGCAATACAAGACGATCGCGATTATCAGTGTCATCCTAGCCATCATTATATCGCTAGGCATCAGACTCGAAGTTGGAATTGCGTTTCTTCTTGGTGCTTTCTTTTCCGCTCTCTCTGGTTACATCGGCATGTACGTATCAGTCAATTCAAACATCAGAACGGCGAGCGGTGCCAGAAGGTCACTTAACGAAGCGCTGATCATTTCATTCCGTGGAGGAGCAGTATCTGGACTGGCAGTCGTATCGTTGAGTCTACTTGGCGTTGCGGGCGTTGTTTTCCTTTATGATGCTTTCTTTGGTCTTAAAGAGGCCCTATTCTATGCAGTGGGATACGCATTCGGTGCGAGTTTTGCGGCTCTTTTCGCTCAGCTTGGCGGTGGTATTTACACAAAGGCAGCGGATGTTGGTGCCGATCTTGTCGGGAAGGTCGAGGCTGGTATTCCTGAGGACGACCCAAGAAATCCAGCAGTCATAGCAGATCTCGTTGGAGATAACGTCGGCGATTGCGCTGGTCGTGGTGCGGATCTCTTTGAATCAACTGCGGCAGAGAACATTGGTGCAATGATCCTTGGTCTGTCAATCTTTCTGTTCATAGAGCAGACAACCGGGCAGCAACAATATGGCTGGATTTTCTTCCCCCTCGTTGTTCGTGCATTTGGTGTCTTCGCGGCAATCATCGGTATCATGGCCGTCAGGCTAAGGAATGAAGATGAAAGGCCGATGAGCGCGCTCAATCGAGGGTATTACCTCACTTGTGTGCTTGCAGCGATTTTCTTCTATATCGCCGTCGATCAGATGCTTGGAAATATCATGTACTTCTACTGTGGACTTGTCGGCATTGCTCTCAGCATTATCATCGTTTACATCACCCAGTATTATACTGCAGGTGAATGGAGGCCTGTGAGGGAGATCGCGAAGTCATCGGAAACTGGACCGGCAACGAATATTATCACAGGGTTCTCAGTCGCACTTGAAACGACCGCTATGCCAGTGATCGCAATTGGCATTTCGTTACTCGCCGCGTATCAGCTCGGGATGATGGCTGCCCCTGATGGCTCTGAATCCTTTATTTATGGACTCTATGGCACTGCTGTAGCGACAATGGGTATGCTTGCGACCTGTGCGTTCATCCTTGCCGAAGACACATTCGGACCAATCACTGACAACGCCGGCGGAATTGTTGAGATGTCTGATCAGCCTGAGGACATTAGGAGGAGGACGGACAAACTCGATGCCGTTGGTAACACAACCAAGGCGCTCACAAAGGGTTACGCAATGGGCTCCGCCGCCCTTGCTGCGTTCTTGCTCTTTGCAGCTTATTTCGAGGAAGTTGCAAAACTGATGAATGATAAAATGAATGCAGTCGTGCCAGGCTCTGGGACTTTGACTCTAGCAGACGTCTTCCATGTTGATATCGCAAGCCCGCCTGTGTTCGTCGGTGCGTTTGTTGGTGCGATGCTTGTCTTCCTCTTCGCGTCGCTGGCAATCCGCGCTGTTGGTAAGGCTGCTTACGATATGATCAACGAAGTTCGCAGGCAGTTTAGGGAAATACCCGGTCTACTGGAAGGAAAAGCGAAACCGGACTACGCGAGGTGCGTCGATATCAGTACAAAGGGTGCATTGAAGGCGATGGTTCTCCCAGGCATACTTCCAGTTGTAGTTCCTGTTGCTTTTGGTCTAATCCTGAGATTCCTCGGATATTCGGAGACAGTTCAGGCCGTTGGAGCATTGCTCATGGTCGGAACAATCGCAGGTGTACTCATGGCAACACTGATGAACAATGGTGGTGGTGCCTGGGACAATGCTAAGAAGTACATCGAATCTGGGCATCACGGTGGTAAGGGCACACCTGCTCATGCAGCTGCTGTCGTCGGAGACACAGTCGGTGACCCCTTCAAGGACACCGCGGGACCTTCCTTGCACGTGCTGGTAAAGTTGCTCTCAACGATCACTCTGGTTTTCGCCGCGCTCTTTGTCGTTTGAGAGCAAAACCTTTTCCCTTTTCTTTCAATTCTTATCCAGATTGATGATGTTTCATTGATAATGGCTCAAGATTTAAATAAGGGATGAGTCATGCCGAACTAGCCAAGAGGGACTTATAATGTATTTGCTAACAACTCGAGAAAAAGTGGTCAGGATTCCACCGCATCGACTTGGTGAAGATTTGGATAAGGTCATCAAGGAATTAACATGCGAGTCCTTCGAGGGGAAGATCGAAGGCAACGATTCGTTCACTGTGCTTATAAAAAATATTGAACCTGTGGGACTTGGACGGGTAGTTCACGGAGATGGTGCTGTCTATCAAAAAGTCAGATTTGAAGCTCTTATTTTTAGACCACAGCTTCACGAAGTTGTCGAGGGATTCGTCTGTGAAGTTATGAAGTTCGGCGCTTTTATTCGATTTGGTCCATTAGACGGGTTACTTCACATCAGTCAGATCACAGACGATCGGATTGATGTTGATACTGACAATCAGCGCTTGATCGGAAAGGATACGAAAAGAGATTTAAGACTCAATGATAAAGTTCGAGCGAGAATCGTAGCGCTCAGTCTCAACGAAAGATCTCCAAGAGAGAGCAAGATCGGCTTGACCATGAGACAACCTGGTCTGGGAAAATTCGAGTGGATTGAGGAGGATCGAAAGAAGAAGGGAGGTGCCTCATGAAGGTTCAACGCGCATGTAAACACTGTAATTATATCACAGAAGAAGAGACCTGTCCTTTGTGCGGGAATCCTACATCAGAAGAATGGCAGGGCTATGTGATCATCATCGATCATACGAGGTCTGAGATCGCGAAGAGGATGGGCATCAATGTCAATGGAAAATTCGCCCTCAGGGTCCGATGAACTGCGGGTACCTAGAAGGGGGTGGATCTTGCCGGAAGCGATGCGAGAACAGCTACACATGCCGTTTGGAGAGATCGTTGATGAGGAATCTCTTGTCGTCGAAGCCAAGGGATGTTGTAAGATCATCACTGTAGGTGATATTGTGACCCTTACCCTCTTGAATAAAGGGATTAAACCGGATTTGCTAATATTTGATTTCAAAACGAAGAGAGAAGAGGTGATGATTCTCAAGGACTTAATCAAGGCACTCGATGGAGACACTGTGAGTGTAAAGAATCCACCTGCGCATATCAGTTCTGAGCTAATCAGCGAAATAAAGGAGGCGATGCTCAAGGAGAAGAGAACCAAGATTTTTGTTGATGGTGAGGAGGATCTTGCTGCTTTGGTTTGCGCCGCCTACGCACCAGAAGGAGCATGTCTTTTGTATGGGCTCCCTGATAAGGGAGTGGTTCTCGTAAGGATCAATAATCAAATATCTAAAAAGGCAAGGGCACTTATTTGCGCGATGGAGGAATGGAATTGAAGGTCGAAATTGAAAGCAAGAAAGAGAATATTTTGCAGGAACGGGTGGAAATGTATTTCAGAGTCGATCACCAGGGAGAGCCAACACCGTCAAGGGATGTGATTAAATCGAAGCTCGCCGAATTGCTCAATGTTCAGAAAGAACGGGTCATCGTCGCGAGCGCTAGAACCGAATTCGGAAAATCTGAGACAAGAGGTTACGCGAAGGTGTACGATTCTGTTGACGCGGCAAAAAAGCATGAAAGCAAATACGTTCTCGTGCGAAACAAACTCATTCAAAAAGAAGAAAAGAAGAAAACGCAGGCAGCGAGGCCCGCTGCTGCAGCGAAGAAATAGGAGGATTGAACGATGTCAAAGAAAGATTATTATCAGATTGGCGGTGGAAAATTGGAACGGAAGAAACGGCATTGTCCAAAGTGCGGTCCAGGGGTTTTCCTCGCGGAACATGCGGATAGAATATCTTGCGGGAAATGCGGTTATACGGAATTCAAGAAAAAATGATCATAATTCCTCTTTAAAACGATAAATGTGATTTTGAAAAATCTAGGTTGTGCTTAAGTGGTCCTCTCTTTTGCATTTTTTTTCAATTACTTGGTAAAATAATGGTAAGCAAAGCCAATAATCGCTCCAACCAGCGCCATTTTGAATCCCATAATGAAGCCATTGAGTGCGGCTGAGAAGAAAATCTCGCCACTGCTGAATTCAACACCAAATACCCATAAAACAAACGATGCGGTGATTGCGATCGGAATCGACATCATTAGCCCGATCGCAACTCCGTAAACGATACTCCCGATTCCACCCTCGGCGTTCCACGAGATAAATGAAGAGAAAGCAGCGATTGAAGCGGCGATTACTAGATATGAATTCTCTCCTCCGAAAAACGCGATTGGATCAGGATCTGAGATAATTGTTCCAGCAACAGCACCGCCGAATGCGCCCATCAGTATAACGAAAATTGCGTGTCTGTTTAATTTGGCAATTTTTCTTCGCCAAACAAAAAGCGGAATAGCGATTGCCTCACCAATCAGGAGAAAGCCAATGACGCGCCATAGCATGCTGTTACCATAAATGCCTGTCGAATCATTGATGATAACATATTGATTCCCAGCCCATGAGACAAGCATTGATCCAGCAGCATCAGTTAACAAGCTCAAATTCTTCATTCCTGTAATATCAGCTCGCCAGATAGGATTGTTTCTCCCGGGTCGATACTTTTCGATCTTCTCCTCTTTCGATATAAAAATCTCGTCAGCGATAGAGGGTAATGCAAAATCCTTGAAAGGTGATGATTGCAGCAATGGTCTGATGACTGTATCATTAATCGCTAAAATCGTGTTACCGGATTTTAATGCATACCATTCCCCATCAGCATGAATCTGAAGGTCTTTGGAATCGGTCGGTACCTCCGTCGTCCAGATAATTTTCTCTTTATAGAGATCTACGCTTGCCAAGTATTTTTTAACATTTCCATACAGAACCCCGAGGTGAAGATCCGTCGAAGAGATTACGAGTTCATGGATTTTCTCAGAAAAATGAAAAATTGCGCGAATTCTATTATCCGTGCTCTTGAACAAGTAAACTGTGCTGTTATTGAGCCCGACCGCAATTCCTCTACCCAACTCAGAAATTGATATAGTAACAACATCTTCATCGAACTTATAGTTCCAAAGAACCCCTCCGCCAGAAGAAATGGAAAGCTGCAAAAGATAGGTTCCTGATTCATTCCTTACAAGACATGCAATCTGTGAGGGGCTGTAGACTTGCATCACATATTTCTCTGAAATTCCCAACAGATCAACATCGCCTCTGAGGTTAACATGAAAGAGTGGCTCGAACTCTCCTGGCTTGTAATAGTAGACTTCGCCTTTATCGTTTGCGATCGCCACGGCGCCAGTCGTACTTCCAGCTACACAGTCAAGTGGGATTCCCGAAACATTGTATTCGACGAGACCACTAGTTCCTGCCTGAAAAACCGAAGACTCTGTTCTGATCAAAATATTATCTTTGTTGATTCGTTGAACATCTAGGATATCCGATGGTGTATTCTTAATCTCAACAATCCTGTTCTCTATCGCTGAATCGACGTTGAAATAAATTAAGAGAAAATCTACAATTATGAGCAATGAAACAATGATTACGATATTGCGACGATCCTCGTCTTTCAACAATTTGCTTGAGAATTTCATGTGCTCCAATTGGGCCAATCAATGTCGTCTATAATAATGATTATGCATCGCCATGCTTTTTTTTTCGGCAAACTCCGGAGATCTGGATTAAGTCGCAGAGATTCTTGTTAACTTTGCAATACTTTATTCATCTCTTCAAAAGATTTATTGTTTGGTCTGGTCTATCGGTGCATCAGCGGGCCTGTAGTGTAGCTTGGATATCACAGAGGCCTCCGGTGGTTTTTCAACGGAGAGAGCCTCAGACTCGGGTTCAAAATCTCCTTGAAGGGGATGAAACTCCCGGCAGGCCCGCCATGTTGTTTTTGAGATTACTGCTGGTTGATCGGCGCAAAATGTTTTAAAACGCAGATCTCTACGCATTGATTGCATGTACCTTACGAAAGAGGAAGAAGCTATTCTGAATGGAGAGAAGGGATACGGCCTTCAGAAGGCAATGGAGTTGCTTGTCGCGATTGGTACCGTGTACGACGCAGATCGGTTAGTGCCTATCTCTTCGGCGCATCTATCAGGCGTCTCATATAAGACAATAGGTGATGGGGGTCTTGATTTTCTGTTAGAGATTTCCAGTGACACAAGTGTGAGTGTGCACGCGACTCTTAATCCCGCGGGAATGGATTTGACGCGATGGAAAGAAATGGGGATTTCGAACTCATTTGCACAAAAACAGCTCGATATTGTCGAATCCTATCGAAGAATGGGAGTTGAAATCAGTTGTACTTGTACGCCGTACTTAACAACGAATGTGCCACAGCCGGGTGATACTGTAGCATGGGCTGAATCATCAGCACTTTCTTATGTTAATTCTGTCATCGGGGCGAGAACAAACAGAGAAGGCGGACCTGGCGCTCTTGCGGCAGCAATCATCGGAAAGACGCCACATTATGGACTTCATCTCGATGAAAATAGAAAGCCCACGGTAATTATCAAGGCAGATATTAGAGAGGGGGTCTTCGATCACTCTTTGCTTGGCCACGCCGTTGGAAAAATTGTATCAAATGGTGTTCCCTACTTTAGAGGAATACGACCATCTCAAGACGAAATCAAGACACTCGCGGCTGCTATGGCGGCGTCTGGTTCCATCGGTATTTTCCATATCGAAGGGATCACACCTGGTGCAGATCGCTATGATCTAAATAAACTCGAAAAGATTGAAATCGGCAAGAGAGAGATTCAAGATGTATGTGAATCATTGAACACTGGCGAGGAACCAGAGCTCATTGCGCTGGGGTGTCCCCATCTGTCCATTAAAGAAGTGAAGGTTCTTGCAAAATTCCTGCGTTCGAAGAGAAAGAAGAAAGATATCGATGTGTGGTTTTGTACATCGCGGTATGTTAAGGAAAGGTGCGAGAAGGAAGTCGAGATTCTCGAGAAATTCGGAAGGGTTATTTGTGACACATGCATGGTAGTTGCTCCAATCGAAGCTATGTATTCGTGCACCGCGACTAACTCAGCAAAGGCGTGCAATTATCTGCCGACGTTATGTTCGCAAAAAGTAGTTTGCGCTGATTCAATTGAACTCCTGAGGATGATAACTTGATTCTGAAGGGTAGAGGTGTCTCAAGGGGCAGAGCAGAGGGAAATCTCATCCTCATTCATTCCCCATTCAGTTTTCTCGGTGGGGTTGACACCAAGACGGGTTCTTTACTGGCTCCTGAAGAATTGAAAGGAAGGCAAATCGCTGGTAGGGTATTGGTTTTTCCGGTAGGAAAGGGCAGCACTGTTGGCTCTTACACAATTCTGGAATTAAAAAGGGCAGGTAATTCTCCAGTTGCCATTGTTAATGAAAAAGCAGAACCGATCGTGGCAACCGGTGCTGTCATGGCAGGTCTCCCCCTTGTGGATAAGATCGATTTATCTCTGTTGAGAGACGGGGATTACGCACTTGTCGACGGGAATGAGGGTACCGTAGAGATTCCTGGGGTTGCTGAGAAACACGTCGTTTCCTGTGTTTTGAAAAAAGGAAATCGTATCTTGATATTAAAACGCAGTGAGAAGGTGGGAACTTTTAGAGGACACTGGGCAGGTGTTAGCGGTTTCGTCGAGAAAGGCGAGATGCCTTTGGAAACAGCATTCAAAGAAATATTGGAAGAACTGGGTATCAACAACGCTAAACTCGTAAAGACTGGCACGCCTCTAATGATCAGATCTGGGGATATCCTGTGGACGATCCATCCCTATTTGTTTGATGTCGATGAATCGAGGGTAACCACTGATTGGGAGCATACTGAATATCGGTGGATCCTTCCAAGCGAGCTAGCTTCATACGAGATAGTCCCTGGTCTCGACAAAGTCATATCATCACTTCTTGCGAGCGACGGAAATGTGAAAAGTCAGAACGCCTCCAAGCGTTAGATCGTCACATCGACTTCTTTCTCTAATAGATTCAATTCATGCTGTTCAAGTGTTGAGGGATTAAGCGCAATTAAGAGTATTGCTTCCTTAATCGCGACCTGATCTCTGAGAGATTGAACGAATCTCAGCACGGTTAGGAAATTGTTGTTTGTGATTAAGTATTCAAGCCCGTCGAGAAGTATGATGCTATTACTTGTTGATGAAAGGAATTGTTCCAGTGAGACACTTAACTTTTCCAGATCCTTCGGCCTTAGACTGTTCTCCTTCCCTACATTAGAAAGCCAGATAATCGGCGTATCACCGAGGTCATACTTCGTTTTGATCTTCAATGGATAATTTCTCGTCACACAGAATCCTTTAAAACCTTTCGAAAGTGCCTTCATGAATAGTTCATACGACCGCTCCGACTTTTCTTCTTTGATAAGATACGTGAAAGTCTTCTCAAGTGCAAGCTCCTCGATTTCCTGGGCCTCAGCTTTTTCAACTTCTTCGATTTCTTCTCCCTCGATCGGAACACTCGTTCCGCACGAGGGGCATGCAAGCGCGTCAGGCATGATCTCCGATCCACATGTACTGCATGTGATGATCTTTTCAAATCCGCCTGACTGTGCATATTGGTAAATCGTATCCGCCGTTTTCGTACCGATGCCCTTCAATGATCTGAGGTCTTCCCTCCTCGCTTTCTTGATCTTCTCAATGCTGTTGAATCCTGCATCATACAGCATTTCAGCCTTCAGTGAATTCATCCTCGGAATCCTAAGCAAATAGGCGATAAACCGCTCTTTTGGCATCACTTCTTCTTTCGCGCTGATCGATCGGCCGCATGAGGGACAAACCGTTACTCCGGGTTTAATCGGTGCGCCGCAGCTTGGGCAAGATTCACCTTCGGCAGTTTCCTTTTTCGCGAAGAAATGGAGGATCTTCCTCATATCGTTCTTGTTCAACCCTTTGACGCTTGAAAGACGCTCCTCGCCCGCTTTTTTCAGGTCCTCCAAATTCCTAAAACCACTTTCCGCGAGTGCAATTGCCGTTTCCCTCGTGAGTCCAGGGATCTTCATGAATTCCTTCATCGCGTCCCTTATATGCATCGACGTGATGCTAATGACAACATTCTCCCCTTCGATATCCCATTCTCTGACGAGCTCTCCCTTCGGCTCATCGACAAATTCGAGTTCTTGGGCTCTCGTTTCGCCCATAATATATTTCATGTGAATCTTGAAAAACTCAATAAGTTTCGTCGGCGCTCTTACTTGGACCTTAATGTACTCTTCGATATCGAGTTTGGCATCCTTTCTCATTTGCTGAATTCTTCTAATCAGTTCACGCGAAAATCCCTCTGCCTCGATATCCTGCGTGATCTTGAAATCGATATACAATTCTCCTTCAGAGAATTTAGCGCTCGTCACATCGGGCGGAAGTGACACAGTAAATGAGACCATATTCGGCTCGATTTTGATGAGTTGCCCTTCGATGCCTAAGCAATACTCCCCCTTCTCAATGCTCTCTTTCACTTGTTTTGCAGGTCTGCTCTTCAAAAGCACGGCGATCTTACTTGACCATTGTCGATAGACCTTTCCAATTGCGTGAGGATTCGGAACCACGTTGAGGATTAGCTCGTTCCATTCCTGATCTGGATTGACGTATTCTACTGTCTTAACATTCGCTTGCGAAAGGAGCACGCCCTCGAGGGATTTGATTGAATCCATTACTTCTTTATTCACTGGTTTGATAATCAACCGTCTTAAAGGCCAGCGTAGTTTAACGCCTTTGCTTTGTCTTTCTCTTGTCACAATCTCGACGATTTCCTGAACTGTTCTCATTGCCGTTTCCAATCGATCGTTTGTCTTTGTCATATCCGGAACTGGCCACTCCAGCATGTGAACCGATTCCAATGAACCGTCGAGGTGCTGGTAAATTTCCTCTGCAATATGTGGACAGAATGGTGCAATCAGTTTAACAATAGTCATCAACGCATCGTAGAGTGTTTTATATGCTGCGAGTTTGTCGAGATCGCCTTCCTCTTTCCACATTCTATCTCGAACAAGTCGTACGTACCACCTGCTGACATCCTCTAAAATGAAATCTTCGAGTGCCCTGCATGCCTTATGCAATTCGTATGAATTGAGATAGCGGGTCACGTCGTTTTTCAGTTTTTCGCATTTCGAGATAAGCCAGAGGTCTTCCATTCTCAGAGAATTCTTCAACATTTCATTACTTACCGACGAGGGATCGAATTTATCGATGACCATATAGGATATGGCGAAATTGCAGACATTCCACAGGATGTTGAGTGTTCTTCTCGCATTCTTGACTCCTTCAAACTGAAACGCAATATCTTCCCATGGCGCGTTTGTCCTCATCATATAGAATCTCAAAGCATCTGCGCCGTATTCCTTGATGACAGCCGAGGGTTCTATGACATTTCCCCTGCTCTTCGACATTGGTTGTCCAGTTGGGTCAAGGACCCACCCGTGCATAAGGACGGACTCATATGGCGCCCTCTGAAAACAGATGCAGCTCGCAGCGAGCTGCGAATAAAACCAACCCCTCGTCTGATCGTGCGCCTCGGTGATCCATTTTGCTGGCCACCATCTATCGAAGTCTTTTCGATTCCCGGGAAAACCGAGTTGTGCCCATGTCGATACACCTGAATCGAACCAGACATCGAGAACGTCAGGAACACGCCTCATTTCTCCGCCGCATTTCTCACATGTTAAAATTACGGCATCGATCCATGGACGATGAAGCTCCATCCCCTCTCTGTAACCCTTCGCACCCTTGAGATCGGAGATCATTCCGATGATTTTCATCTCCCCACACGTGCATTTCCATACAGGTAGTGGAATACCCCAATATCTTTGTCTCGAGATGCACCAATCTCTTGCATTCAGGGTCCAATCGTACTCCCTTGATGACCCAGCCCAGTCCGGTGTCCATCTTATCTTCTCGATCTCTTCGAGCATCAGCTCCTTGATTTGAGTCACTCGAAGGAACCATTGACTCGTCGTTCTATATATAATTGGAGAATCACACCTCCAGCAATGGCCGTAACGGTGGTCGATCGTACCTTCATAGTAAATCAGACCTTTTTCCTTAAGACGTTCAATGATCAACGCGTTTGACTTTTTAACATTCATTCCAGCGAGCCAGTCCCCTGCATCCTTCGTGAATCTGCCAGTTTCATCAACGGGGCAGAATGCTTCAAGACCAAATTCCTGTCCAATCTCAAAGTCTTCAGGACCATGACCTGGAGCGATATGAACGAGACCAGTATTCTCGGCCGCCACAGTCTTCGAAGGCACTACTCTGTGGACCCATTTACCCGTTGCGTTCTTCTGATATGGGACTTCTTCATAAAACGGAGGAATGTATTCCTTTCCGATAAGATCGTCACCTTCAATAGTCCCCAATACTTCGAATTCTTCACAATCAGAGAGGGTGACGACTTCTTCAATTAAACTCTCAAGAACGATAATCGTTTGACTTTTACCATCAGGCCCGAAACACTTGACCTTAGCATATGTAAAATCCGGATGTATCGCGACTGCCATGTTTGCAGGCAAAGTCCAGGGGGTCGTGGTCCACACGAGTAGTGCGACATCCTCTTCGTCACGCAGGGGAAATTTGACATAAATTGATGGATCCTTTTCATCCCAATACTCAATTTCTGCTTCGGCGAGCGCTGTTTCACATCGCGGACACCAGGACAAGACTCTGTTTGCGGTCATTAAAAGACCCTGATCATATGCCCTCTTGAGTGTCCACCAAGCTGCTTCTATATACTCTGGTTTGATCGTCATGTAAGGATTTTCCCAATCAAGCCACACTCCGAGCTCCTTGAATTGCTCGGTCATCCTCTTCTGAAAATCAAGGGCAAATTCTTTGCAGGTGCTGACGAATTTATCGATTCCATATTCCTCAATTTCTTTCTTGCTTTTAATCCCGATCGACTGCTCGACCTTCACCTCAATGGGAAGTCCGTGCATATCGTATCCAGGCTGATCCCTCACGTTGTATTTTTGCATCCTTCTGAACCTGATCAACGTGTCTTTGATGATTTTATTCCATGCGGTTCCGAGATGGATCGATCCAGTTGTATATGGGGGACCATCAACAAAATAAAAATCCGTACCGCTTGATCGAAGCTCCTTCGTTTTCTTATACGCGTTTGTGTGCTCCCAGTGCTCCTTCACTCTCTTTTCAATTTCTGCTGGATTGTAATTCTGTTGAACTTGCTTGATCATCGCCGTCCCTTCAGTCACCAAATATCCTTTGTCCTTTTTAAAATTAAGTAAACTGGAAATATGATATCCCAATTAATTCTTTCCCATGTGAAAGGTGGCGTGTATGCATATTTAAAAACGTATTCAACTCCATAGATCAAGGCTCTGCTGTCGGTGTTGTTGACCTTTGATTCTTGTCCAAGCTGCTTCAATCTTTGAGAGAGCATTTTCAACTCGAGTCCTCGAAAAATCATGCTCCTCGCATAAGAATTCGATCACCTTTACTTTCTCTGCCTCCTTACCTTCGATAGAATATTGATCGGTTTTTTCAAAATCTTTAAATATCCTTCTTATGGCCTCGTACTTAGGAATGTCTGCATCAATTGTTTTCAACACGGTCTCTAAATTTCCGTAATCTTTGATCAACTTCAACGCTTTCTTAGGGCCGATACCGAACAAGCCTTCATTATAATCTGTACCCATCAAGATGCACAAATCGATGAGTTGATCTCTAGAAATGCCGAGGTGTCCGAGCGTTTTTTGTAATTCAATGAGTTCGATATTGACCTCCTTGAAATCTTCCCTACCGGGCAATTTTCTTTTAGAGGTAAGCGTCAAATTTCGCACAAGCCGGGGTGCACCAAATAGCAGCGAGTCGAAATCCTGAGACGACGCAGCCCATACATCTCCCTTCGAGGCCATATAAGCCGCTTGCGCTTCTCCTTCTTCCGGTGCCTGAACGATTGGAATTCCAAGATACGTGAGCAAAACTCGAGATGATGCAACAATTTCATTTGTGATCCTCGTGGACTGAGTAGCTTTTGAGAAAGCCGTTGCATAATCGCCACTTCGCAATGCATCCTCCCATTCTTTTCTTGCCCTATTCCTCCTCTCACTTCTTTCCAAGATCGTCTGGCTTTTCATTTCGGGCGGAACGCCATCAAATACATATATCGGAAGAATACCTACCTCGAGAAGGTTCGCATTTCGATAGAGTAAGCCAGCAAGATGAGAAGTGATCCTTCCTTTTGAATCCATCAGTGGTGTGCCATCAGGCTGTCGTATGACCGAGAGGAACTGATAAATCGCATTATATGCATCAATCGCTATTCGTTTCCCAGATAGAGATTCGAGAGCCAATACATCAGTTGGAACGATCTCTGAAAGATTGACACCCATATTACCCGACTCTTCTGAATATCGGTTTATAATATAGGTTCATTTGAACATATATCTTTTGAATTACGCTTTATAACCAATGGAACGAGCGCATCCATACGTGTTTCAACTTCTCGATAGCTTCTTTTGAGAAAAAATGCTCACTTTGCTTGTGTTTTATGATGTGCTGTGCCGATTTAAGAAATCCCTATCCTAGAAAATATTTCCTTTGGTCAGGAATCTTTTCCCGATTATTAATGCAGGTTTTCAAAACATGTAAGTTTTTCTAAATTTTCTTTTAGTGCTCACAAAGGAATAGTAAGAGGGTTAATGTTCACTCCTAATCTCTTGAGTGCGGTAAGTAGAGGATCGTCAATCCAATCCCAATCCATGTTATGATTGCGATTGTCACGCAAATGTTTGAGCCTAAATAAACTGCCGCTGCAAGAAGGAGTAATGGAAAAACAACAATGAGCAATATGAGAAAGCCCTTGCTCGTAAAGCCATTCGATTCAGACATCCGTGGGAGGATAGAAAGGCCTCTTTATCTATCTTTCTGAAAACTTTCCAAGTGAATTCAATTAAAAATAATTACATGAAGGCTTATTGTGTTACAAGTTTTCTCCAAATCCTGATCTCTTCTTTCATATCTGCTGCACCGAAAAGTGCGCTCCCTGCCGCAAGGACAGTCGCACCGGCGTCGACCGCGATGTTACATGTTTCTCTGTTAATCCCCCCATCTACTTCCACTTCGATATCAAGGCGCGAGCGATCGATAAACTGACGGATCTCTTTAAGTTTTGGAACGACCTCATACATAAATTTCTGACCTGCGAAACCGGGTTGAACTGTCATGACAAGGATCAGGTCGATGAAATCCATGTAAGGTTTGACCGCCTCAAACGGCGTTGCTGGATTTAACGATAATCCAGCCTTCTTACCCAACGACTTGATTTTTTCCAGAGTTTTTTCGATAGATTTGGTCGACTCAATATGAATGGTGATGAGATCGGCTCCAGCTCTTGCAAATTCGTCAATGAATCTTTCTGGAGAGGCGACCATGAGGTGGACATCGAATGGAAGAGAACACCAGGGACGAGCGGATCTAATGACAACAGGGCCTATCGTGATGTTGGGAACAAAATGACCATCCATTACATCTATGTGGATCCAATCAGCACCGGCATCTTCCGCTCTTTTCAACTCTTTCCCCAACCTGGAAAAATCCGCTGACAGGATTGAAGGAGCGATCTTTATCATCCAGTTTTGTATTAACGACCCTGATAATAATATTTGTCACCTCCTTTCTTTCAAAAAGTCTTTTTACGGCCCTGCAGATGCCGCATCGATGACAGTACGAGAAAAGGCAGCTAACGAGCCCAAGATATGTGGTGTGGAGGGCTGCACAAAATCAGGAGAGCGTTCCGTCTCCTCAAAACTCGCAGAAAAGGCTGGGCTCAATCTCAAGGCGGAGAGCAGAAGGGTGCATCTCTGCAAAGATCACTATAAGCAATTCAAAAGGGCGACGAAACGTGATCGGGAACTTGAACTGCTGGGCCGTTGAAATTAAAGATCGATAATAACCAGCGAAAGAGTTAATTATAAAAAGGAATTCACACCGATAATGAAGCCCTCAACAATCCAAATGCTATCCAGCGCAGGGCTCTCCGCCGCATCCCTATTCATTCCAAATCTGGCAAGGAATGAATTTGGGTCAACAAATGCTGAGATAGGCATAATCGTGGCATCATATAACGCATCAGTCTTTTTGTCTTCATATTTCTTTGGAAGGGCTTCTGATGTCTACGGTAGGCGTTTTATCCTCATTTCTGGTCTTTTGCTTTCTTCGATAGCATGCGCGATCCAAATCTTTGCAACGAATACCTTATCTCTGATTATGGTCAGGATCTTTGTTGGCATTTGTGCTGGGATGTTTCCTTCTGCACTTATTGCCTATGTCTATGAATCGGGGAAGAAAATCGGGAAATTCAGTGCATATGGCAGCCTGGGTTTTGGACTTGGGGTTTTTGTTGCGGGAGTCATCGGCGTATATTATGAAATTTTCCTCGCAAGTGCGGCTCTTTTAGCCGCGTCATTCGCATTATCATTATATTTACCGTTTGGGAAACAGTCATTGCATAAGGTACCGCTTTTTCCATTGGCGGTCATCAAGCGGAATCTTCCCGTATGCTTTTCGGTCATGCTCAGGCATATAGGTGCGAACATGATATGGGTAACCTATCCCATTTTTCTGGAGGATTTGGGGGCAGATCCACTCTTCATCGGGGCGATTTACGCGGTGAATTCAATCGGACAATTCGTCTTCATGCAATTCCTAGACCGTTACGGTTCGACGAAATTGGTCATCGCCGGTTTCGTTCTCTCCGCAGTAACTTTCCCATCATATACGCTTGCCACGGTCTATTGGCAAATAATCCCGGCGCAAATCTTACTCGCATCAGCTTGGTCGTGTCTATATGTTGGATCGCTGAAATACGTTATGGAAAGGAATGAGGAAAAAGGAACAAGCGCTGGTATGCTACAATCATTCCTCTCAATTTCGGCAATTATTGGGGCGGCACTCGGAGGTGTCGTTTCATTCAAATTCGGCTACCACGGTTCGATGTATCTTGCGACAATGCTCGCCATCAGCGGACTTGTAATGTTTGTAGCTACCAATCGAATGAAACCTCCTGCAAAGGATTAATTTCGCCCTGACTAATAGGGCATTCGTGCGAATCATATTCCTTGGTACTGGCGGTGGCTTGCCAACACCGAAGAGAAATCTACCGGCAACGGCATTGCAGATCGGATCTGAAATTATTCTGTTCGATTGCGGAGAGGGAACACAGAGACAGTTTATGTCATCAAACGCGTCGTTCATGAAGATTCAGAAGATTTTTATCACTCATTTTCACGGCGATCATTTCCTCGGTCTTCCTGGTCTCATTCAATCGATGAATTTCGTTGGTCGTAAAAAGAAACTCGAGATTTACGGTCCGCCGGGCATCGTTGAGATCGTTCACAAAATAGTGAACTTGGGGTACTTCTCACCAGGATTTGAAATATCAACGATGGAATTGAAACCCGGTGAGTCCTTACATTTTGACGGATATGACGTACTTGCGATCGAAGTTGATCATCTTGTGCCCGCTTTTGGTTATATTCTGAAAGAAGTGGCGAGACCTGGACGTTTTCTCCCTGAAAAAGCCAAGATATTAGGCTTGGAAGAAGGACCTCTTTTCCGAGCGTTACAAAAAGGTCATAACGTAGAGGTCAACGGGAAGTTGATAACACCAGAAATGGTCACCGGTCCTCCACGACCAGGCATCAAGATTGCGATATCAGGCGACACGAGACCTTGCGACAGATTTGCTGAGGCGGCGGAAAATTCGGATCTGATCATACACGAAGCGACTCTGGATTCGTCGCTTCGTGAGCAGGCAACCGAATACGGTCACTCCACCGCAAAGGAGGCGGCAATGATTGCACTGAGAGCGCATGCTGGCGCTCTTTATTTGAACCACATTAGCAACAGATATGAAGATGCATCGATCCTTGAGAACGAAGCCCGAATGATTTTTCCAAATAGTTTCATTACCGAGGATCTGATGGAAGTTACACTCAGGCACCGAAAGGAATAAATTCTACGTGAAAAAAAAGATTCTGGCGCGATAATATGGTGTATCACTTTTTTTGATCGACATAAGCGTACCTCTCATTGTTAAAAAACGTGGAATATTTTTGTATGGTGTTGATATAATGGCATTGGTTCTTCAGAAAATTGGATGTAATCAAACAACATTCAGATTGTATAAGGGCAGGTTGATATCGATGGTTCAGATGACACCAAGAGAGAGGGTTTTGGCCGCTATCAATTTGAAGGAACCAGATCGGGTACCATTGGATTTTGGCGGTGTCGTGTCTGGAATCGTTATGGGTTCGCCGTACGGGTACGAAGCGCTTTGTCGTGCGATAGGAGTCACCGATCCAATCGAACCACAAATCAATACAAGATTAAGTTGCGTGCAGAACATTGACGAGAGGATTTTGAAACGAATGGATATCGATATCCGTCACATCAACATCGGGGGCAAACCACTGCAGGAGCTTCCTAACGGTCTTTACAGGGATGCATGGGGATTGATTTTAAAACCATCTGGGGTCTATAAGAGTATTCCAGATGAACTGGCACCATTGAGAAATGCCAAGACCATTGAGGATATTGAGAATTATTCATTTTGGCCAGACCCAGATGATCCAGTTTTTATCAAAGGAAAGAGAAAGGAAGCGAAGGAATTATACGACAGAACGGATTACGCGATATTTGCGCATCCAGGATATGCGGGTCGAATTTTTCATATGTATGCAGGACTTCGAGGATTTGACAAATGGTTGCTCGATATGAGAATTAACCCTGAGTTTTACGACGCCTTCGCGACGAAAATCACCGATGTGGCAATTGATGTATGTAAATCGTTCTATAATGAAGTGGGAGATTACATAGATGTGGCGGTTTATTATGACGATATGGGTATGCAAACTGGCGGTTTTGTCTCGCTGGAAGACTATCGCAAATTCATCAAACCTTATACAGCCCGTTATGTCAAAGAAATAAAGAAGATAACAAAGGCAAAAGTATTCTACCACACCTGTGGCTCTGTTTATTCCTATGTGAATGATTTTATTGAAATAGGAATCGACATTCTAAATCCGATACAGCCTCTTGCAAAGAATATGGCGCCCGAATTACTCAAAAGAGAATTTGGATCTCGAATCTGTTTCCATGGAGGGATCGATGTTCAAAGACTTCTGCCATTTGGGTCTGTGGATGAGGTGAGGGAAAGCGTTCGCAAAACGATGAAAATTCTTTCACCAGGTGGTGGTTGGATATTTGCTCCGGCTCATAATATTCAGCCTGACACCCCGCCTGAGAATATCATTGCCATGTATACGGTTGCTCGTGACTTTCAATTGAGCTAACTCTCTAATTAAATGAGTTTCAGTACATCTGAGCTCGTGATAATACCAGTGACTTTTCCCCTTCTTGCAACTAACACTGCTTTTGAAAATGATAAAAGCGATGTTACGATTTCGAGAGGTGTTTCCTCACTCACGATGGGAAAACTTTCATCCATGATGGACTCAACGGATCTCTCCGCAAGATCTTTCATGCTCGCACCTTCTTTAAGAAGACGAAGGATTCCGAATTCGCTTATACTCCCAATCGGTCTGTCCCCATCAAATACAGGAAGTTGTGAAAATCCTTTTTCCCTCATGATCTCCGATGCTTTCCTAACTTTTTCTCCGAGATTTATTCCTACGACATTTTTTGACGCCACGTCCTTGGCGACCTTACCTTGTCTGCGTTTATTCATCTCCTCATAAAGAGCATTGAATATCCTGACCATTATTTCGTAACTACCAGATATTATTCCTTTCTCAATCTTGGCTATTGTTGATTGGCTGACATTTGAAAGGAGTGCGAGCTCCGATTGTGTGAGATCGAGCGATTTTCGCAACTGTTTGATCTCAGATGCATCGGGAAATTTCATATGGGATGAAAATGAGATTATTCCTATTTGAATAATTGCATCAAACATGTATTTAAATACGAAATCATTTTGCCGCGTTAACTTCGCGATTGACATGAAATGTTGATGGCAAATCGCGTATGCAAACAATCAATGAAAGGTGGTGGTTAATGGCAGCAAACATCGTTGTTGAGCAAATTGACTATACGCCTGTATCAAGACAAAGAGTTGAACTCGTCGAGAGAAAGGGAATTGGCCACCCAGATAGTGTGGCGGATGGTCTCGCCGAATCGGTGAGTAGAGCGTTGTGCAAAATGTACATCGAGCGCTACGGAAGAATTCTTCACCACAACACTGATGAAACACAAATTGTCGGTGGGCAATCAGCCCCGAAATTTGGTGGCGGAGTGATTCTTGAGCCAATATACATCCTGCTTGTTGGTAGAGCCACAACAGAAGTCAATGGCGATCGGTTGCCGATCAGGCACACTGCGATTAAGGCTGCTTCAGATTATTTGAAAGAACATTTCCCGAATCTGGATATAACAACCGATGTCATGCTCGATTGCAGAATTGGAAAGGGGAGCATCGACCTAACAAGCGTTTACGAAACAAGGAAACTCCTTGCAAATGATACATCTTTCGGCGTCGGATATGCACCGCTGAGTGAGACGGAGCGTGTGGTTCTTGAAACGGAGAAATTTATCAACGGTTCTGTCAAGAAAAAATTGAAGGAAACGGGCGAGGACGTGAAGGTCATGGCGTCACGAATCAATAGCAAGATTTCGCTGACGATTGCCTGCGCGATGGTTGATAAATATATTGATGACTCTAGTCATTATCAAAACGTGATTGAAGAATTGACTGAGATGGTAGCGGACCATGCTGTTAAATTCACCAAGAATGAGGTCGAGGTCACGATCAACGCAGCGGACAACTACAAGGAAGGAATATATTATCTCACGGTTACTGGTCTTTCGATGGAGAATGGTGATGATGGCTCAGTAGGACGTGGCAATAGAGTCAACGGACTTATAACTCCCTATCGGCCGATGAGTATGGAAGCATCTGCAGGTAAGAATCCTGTAACGCACGTGGGAAAGCTGTATAACATTCTTGCAAAACAAATCGCAGAAGAAATTGCGCAGATGGGAGGCGGAGACATTCTCGAGGCGAGAGTTCGCCTTCTCTCTCAGATAGGGCGGCCGATTTTTGACCCTCATACCGCAAGTGTGCAGCTTATACTTGACAATAATGCGAATTTCGAGAAATTGAAGAAAGAGGCTGAGAGTATCACTTCATATTGGCTAGAGAACATCGGAAAGATCACAGAAAAAATAGTAAATGGTCAAATCTCTGTATTCTAGTCGATGAAGATCATTGCCGCTCCGAAATACGGACCTATTCATCGTTTCTCCGACTTTCACGTCTTTAAAACACTGCAGGTGCTATCCGATGGGGAACGACGAGGGAGAAGGCAGCTGGCGCAAATAGTTGGCGTAGGTGAGGGGAGCATGCGAACAATCATCGAATATCTCAGAGAGAAGAAGTTTGTAGATGTTAGACATGCGGGCGTCAAGATCACATCGAAGGGACTTCAGTTTTTGACGAAAATACCGATTGAGATTAGGCATCTAGAACCAACAGACATTACTATGGGACAGCATGGCGTCGCTGTAAAAGTCAGCGGAAAGAGTCAAGAAGTGAAATCTGGCATTGAACAGCGTGATTCAGCTGTGAAGGCAGGAGCGGACGGGGCTACAACAATCGTGATCAGGGAGGGACGCCTCATCATACCAAATGATTACGATCTCGATGCGAAACGACCAGATATCGCGAGATTATTGCGGAGCACCTTTGATCTTAGCGACGGAGATGTTATCATCGTCGGAAGATCGGCAGATCCTCTACTAGCGGAGAAGGGCGCATTGGCAGCGGCATTTGATCTTTTATGATTTTTATCTGGGTTTTACTTTTTATTTCCTTTTCAATTGTTACGGTTTAAATTAGAAACGACTAAATATGAGAATAGAATTGAGGTAGTTAGTGGGATGATACATCCAATTAAGATCATCCAGAATTAAAAAGGTGACTGTATGAAGTGGGAACTGGCTATCGTCGCATTGCTTGTTTTGTCTGGAGTGGGCATTTCTATTGCACAGGCAACAGATGGGACGGATGAATGTCCTGTTCTGATTGATTTTGGAAATGGGCGTATTCTTTGGGCAGATGTGCCTGTGTCTGAAGGGATGACTGTTTTCAATTTGACGAAGGAGGCTGCTGATAGACTGCAAATCGAAATGGATTACACAGAATCCTCATATGGAGTTTTTGTCACTGGTTTTGATGGGGTACTTATGAATTGGCCTTATGAATGGTGGCATTTATGGATTTGGAATTCAACCACAAATAGTTGGCAGATGCCGACGCTTGGAGCAAGTGATTTGCTTGCCTCGCAGGTTGAAGCTGTTGCATGGAGCTACGTAATGGATCGAGCTGACTATTCCTGTATATCGCCTATTGCAACACCTGATAATCGTTATCCCTGGACGAGCTTCAGGCATGATTTGCTGAATACAGGATACTCAGACGGAATTTCTCTCGACAAAAGCGAAATTGTATGGGATCTAAATTTGTCGAATGGTGGAATTTCGAGTTCAATTGTCACCTGCGAGGATCGAATATTCGTTGTAACAGGAGGCATTTTTGATTGGACAAATTTCGAATACACATCTCCACCGAAAGTCACTTGTATTGATTTCTCTGGGAATATCCTCTGGGAAACCGATATCAATGCAGCGGGTTATCAGATATCAACGCCAGTAGTCGCGGGCAATTTGATTGTGGTTCCATCAACAGATGGCAAGATATACGCTCTGAATCGTTTCAACGGGTCGCTCCAGTGGAGCGCGGAGATTGCAAATCCCTCTGCGGGTATAACCTCATCACCGATCTTCTATCGCAATCAAATCATAGTGGGCGGTGGTGATGGCAAAGTCTACGCCTTTGCCGAAAACGGCTCCCTCCTGTGGGACGTTAAAATCGCGTCCTCGATTTACTTTTCATCACCGTCCGCCCACAACGGTACAATCTATATTGGATCAGATGATGGCAAGTTGCATGCAGTCGCATCTGACGGATCTGGTGAATTGTGGAATGTCACAATCGGGGGAAAGGTAAGATCCGCGCCACTGTTGACGGATCAGATGATTATTGTGACCTACGCGATTTATGAGACGTATGTGCCAGTAGATGGAGGAGTTGCCGCAATCCTGTACAATGGTACAATACAGTGGCGTGTTGATATCAACGCTACATCGAGCTCGCCAGCACTTAGTTCTAATGGAATCGTAGTTACATCGAGTGACGGTGTCACAATGATATCAAAAGATGGGGAGATCCTCTGGAATAAAGATCTTGGTGTTCTGCTGAAGGGCTCTCCCTCAGTTGGCCGTAACACAATTTATGTCGTATCTTATAACAACAGTGAAGTCTACGCACTCAACGAGCAGGGGAGTGTCATGTGGCATGAATCTCTTCGACCTTCTCAGTATTCGATGTGTTCGCCCACAGTAACAGACAACATGGTATTCATCGCTTCTGATAATGGCCATGTCTACGCATTTTCAATTCCAACAGAAAAGGGTAGCGGCCAGAACCTCATTTTGCCGATTGCGATTGTGCTAATTGCAATAGTGGTAATTGCCATTGTTGTGGCGATGAAAAGGAGGAAATGAGGCTAGGAGTCGTCATGGAAAACCGGCTTATTTGCAAGGTCATTATAATCGCCGCTATCGCGGCGATTTTTCTATTTTCTGGTTGTCTTGGAGGTGAAAGAGCTGCAGAAAAGGTTACGGCAACGTTGATCATCGATTTTAACGGACCCGAGGGAACGATTAAACCAGGAAATATGACGGTATGGCAGGAAATTAATGGACAATGGAAGATTGTCGAATCAAATGAAAATGCAGGAAAAACGGTTTGGATTTTCAGAAATGTTTCCAATGTTTCAAATGTCTTCGAATTGACACAGAGGGCCGCACAAATAGGTAACTTCACGCTCGATGTTCATCATTATTTGGGAATGGGCTATTTCATTGAGGCGATTGCTGGCGTCGAGAATGAGAAGCCAGGTCGTGGCTGGCAATATTGGGTGAATGATGAATATGCTATGAAAGCCTGCGACCAGTGGTACCTCAAAAATGGCGATGTTGTACGATGGAAATTTGCTGAAGCTTCGTGGTAGATAACATGATTTTTCCCTACAAGTCCGTTGACTCGAGGATTCACCGTCTTGACGCAAGGCCGAAACTGTTATTTGTCGCAGTAATATTCATCTTTTCAATCCTCATCTCAGATATCGTCTATCTTGTTCTGTTTCTCGCTTTTGTTATTCTTGTTACATATATGGCAAGAATATTGAAATCGACGCTTAGCATTCTTAAGTACGCTGGTTATGTTGCTTTTTTTGTTCTTCTTTTCAACATATTGATCTCAAGCGGTTCCAATAAAATCCTCGTTATCGGGCCGATTGTTGTAACAACTGAATCGATGTTGTTTGCGATTAGCATGTGCCTGAGATTGTTTCTCGCTGTTTTTGCATTTTCAATTCTCACATATGCCATTCATCCTGATGAAGTTCTTCGAGCGATATCAAAATTCGGTTATAAGACCACATCTAGTCTTTCTCTCTCACTGCGAATGTACCCAACGATCGCGGCAGATGCGAATAATATAATTGATTCAATGAAAGCCCGTGGTATGGAGTTCGAAAAGGGAAAATTCGTCGATAAAGTCAAGTCTCGTGCTGCGGTCGTGATGCCCTTATTGCTGAATTCTTTAGAACGATCGATCTCAGTTGCTGAGGCGATGGAGACGAGAGGATTTGGAGTAACAAAGAGAACAAATTTTGGCGAGCGAAAAATGATGAGACACGAATTATTTATGGCCTCTTCGTTTTGCGTTTCAATGATCCTTGGAATTTTTTTATTTGTTCTCGGTTACGGGAACGCGGATTATCTCAATGGTGCCGCACTCGGCTATTCTTTTGACGATATCGTTGCTCTTGCCCTTCTAATCGGAACCTTATCACCGATTATGTTCGGAGGTCGCCAATGATACGGATTGAAAACGTCACTTTTTCATATCCAGATTCTGCTGAACCAGCGCTCAAAGATATTTCTATTGAGATCCGCGAAGGCGAATTCATACTCATCGTAGGAAAATCGGGATGCGGAAAATCCACACTGTGCAGGGCACTTAATGGCCTGGTACCGCACTTTTACGGTGGTACTTTTTCTGGCAGGGTTACAATTGATGGAATCGATACAAGAAGGGCTTCACCATCAAAACTCGCTGGGACAATCGGCATGATATTCCAGGATCCGGAAAATCAGCTCGTCATGACAAATGTTGAAAATGAACTTGCCTTCGGACTGGAAAATATCGCTTTGCCGATTGAGAAAATAAGGGAAAGGATCGAGCGATATAGCTCCTATTTTGGATTGAAAAACTTGATTCATCGTTTTATCCCTGAGCTATCCGGCGGGGAGAAACAAAAAGTTGCACTAGCATCGATTCTCGCGATGCAACCGAAATATCTCGTTCTTGATGAACCGACATCTCAACTCGATGGAGAAAATACCCGGACTTTTTTGGAATCGATTAGAAATCTCAACGTTTCGATGGGTATTACAATCATCCTCGTTGAGCACAGGCTGGAACGCTGCCTTCAATATGCCGATCGGCTCATATTCATGAAAAATGGCAAGGTCGAATTCGATGGAAGAAGGGAAGAAGCCATACCGTACCTGAAAAGCGAGAATCTGATTCAAACGTTTTCAAGAAAAGCGAATCAAGTTAACCATCATCAAGAAATAATCCTAGAAGCGAATAATATTTGGTTTTCCTATGGAAACTCTCATATTCTTAAAGGCCTGAATCTTTCCGTTAAGAAAGGCGAAATATTGGCGATCACTGGCGCGAACGGAAGTGGAAAGTCAACGCTTTTGAAAAATCTCAATGGTCTTCTAAAGCCAGAGGAAGGCACTGTTACCATTTTCGGAAAGGATATTTCAGGGCGTTCAACTGCGGAATTGGCTGCTGAAATTGGATACCTAAGCCAAAATCCAAATGACTATTTATTCGAGAGGAATTTGCAGAAGGAACTCGAATTTACGCTTACAAATCTTAAGATCGCAAAAGCTGAATGGGAAGAAAGGATTTCGTGGGCTCTCTCCATTCTCGATCTGTCGAAGTATCGCAGAACATTTCCGAGGGATCTGAGCTGTGGAGAAAGGGAACGGGCAGCTTTGGCTTCAATACTCGTCGCAAAACCGAGGATACTGGTGCTTGATGAGCCTACGCGGGGCTTGGATCAATGGAATAAGGCAAAGCTTGGGCAAATCCTACAATCACTGCAAAAAGAGGGTTTCACGACGATCATCGTAACGCACGACTATAGGTTCATTGCGGAATACGCAAATAGAGTTCTGAGATTGCATGAAGGACGCTTGTACGAAATTCCTTTTGATCGTATCTATCCAGCGATTGCAGGGAATGATGGAGGGATAGCCGTATCATGAGACGAGTTGTAAAGTCATTTGTTATCACCGGGGCAATAGCAAGTCTTGCTTCGTTGATTCTTTTAACAGTCTATGATCCCACGGATCTCCGGCTGTATGCAACTTTTCTAACCACACTATTTATTTTCTTTATGATTCTTCTCGTTTTCATTAAATTTGAAGAATCATCGGTCTCCTCGAAAGAGATCGCGTTAATAGGTATTCTATCGGCAATTACCGCGGCGTCGAGAATTCCTTTTGCAGCGTTGCCAAGTGTTCAACCTTGTACTTTTTTGATCGCTGCAACTGGCATCGTCTTCGGCCCACTCGCAGGCGTCATGGTTGGCAGCATGACTGCCGTTGTTTCAAATATGTTCCTTGGGCAGGGGCCATGGACGGTTTGGCAGATGGTCGGGTGGGGGATAGTGGGATTGATCGCTGGTCTGATCGGAGAACGTTTTCCAAATGTCGGTGTGGGGGGTCTTGCAGGTCTCGGAGTTGTTTTCGGAATTCTTTATAATACACTGCTCGACTTCAGTAGCTGGATATGGCTTTATAGTCTGGATACGACGAAATTCCTTCTTGTCTTCTCACTAGGGTTACCATTTGGGATCTTGCATTCAATTGGCAATGTGATTTTTGCCATTGTCCTTGGGCCTCCCGTTCTTTTCTCCTTCAGGAGATTCAAGAAGAGATTCCGGGTGATTTTCGCTGGCAATACAAGTGCAAATGAAAATATCACGGAAATCGATATAAACGAGCGCACAGAAGCCGTTTATGCGAGATGATCGTTTCTGGCTATTTGGATTGCCTTTTTAATCGATCAAAAACGTCGATCCGTGAATTATAATTCATGAACAGATCAAATCGTCATTATGAGGCCAATATATTTCTAGCTTAAATGATCTATCAAATAAAAAGAAGTGGTTCTTGAAATCCATATCGGCATCATTTCTCGATGCCAGTAACATCTTTTCTTTTCCCAACAAGATCTAAAACTGCAATTAGATCCGTTGTTGGAGCAAAGCAAGACTTTTCTGAACAGACATGAACTGTTGTTTTGTTTCCAAGCAAGATAGCATCTCTCACTGCCGGGATCATTTCTGCCAATTCATCGCGCAATGGTGTACGTGAATAGCAGTAAAGAATATCGACATTCGGCAGGAATTCTTTCTTGAGCATTGTAATGATTCTTTCAGACTGAGATGCATCTTTTTCAGATTCGATGATCATAACTCTGAACCGCGGCCCTAAAAGCAATTCCAAGGCAGAAAGCATCATGGAAAAGCCATCAGGTGCAGTCATAATCTGCGATGAAAACGCTGAGATGGTGCGCCTCGCAAGCTCTGCATATTCATCATTATCCAACAATTGTGCGAGCTTCAGAAGAACGAATGATGCAACAGAATTTCCAGATGGAATTGATCCATCGTATCCTTCCTTCTGTCTTACAATGATATTCGGCGCATGAGCTATAGTCGTAAAAAATCCGCCATTTTCTTCGTCCCAGAAGAGATTTTTCATTTCCCTTGCGAGGTTATTTGCCAATCTCAAAAATCGTGGTTCGAAAGTGAGTTCATACAATTCGACGAGCGCCCATGTGAAGAATGCATAATCATCGAGGAAGCACACGTCTGACAGCAAGCCTTTGACATATGAGTGATGTAACCTACCATCGCCATCGATCATTCTTTTGATGATAAATTCAGCCGCTTCCTTGGCTACGGATCCCATTGTTTCATCGCCGAAGATTGATGCGGCCCTAGCCAGTGCGACGATCATTAGAGCGTTCCAATCGGCGAGGATTTTTTCATCTTTCTTCGGTCTTACTCTCTTGCTTCTCTCTTCAAGAAGTCTTTGACGGGCACTTTCGAAAATTCTATTGAATTCCTCAGGTGTGATATTCAAAGAGATGGCCGCTCTATCAAAAGGCTCAATCATGTAAAGAATATTCGCACCAGCAATCATTTCGCTATCATGCAAAGTAAAGTTACCTTCGTTCGAAATGTCGAAAATTCGCTTGAGGATGGTGAGTTCCTCTTCGCCAAGTATCCGCTCTATCTCTTCCAGTCTCCATAGATAAAAACCACCTTCGATGCCGTTACTATCTGCGTCCTCCGATGAAAAAAATGCACCATCCGGCGAACGTAATTCTCTAACCACGTAATCTAAAATTTCTTTAGCGGTTCTTTCGAATTCCTTTTCCCCTGTAATCTGAAACGCTTCTAGATAGGTAAGCGCAAGTAATGCCTGATCATACAACATCTTTTCAAAATGAGGAATTCGCCATTTTCTATCTGTTGAATACCTATGAAATCCAAAGCCGAGATGATCGTACAATCCGCCGTATCTCATATTCTTGAGCGTCTTACGAACCATTTCTAACGCTTCTTTTTCTCCGGTCCTTACGTAATAACGCATGAGGAACATCAATTTGTGAGGGGTAGGAAATTTTGGGGCTGTTCCAAATCCTCCATACTCATCGTCGAATGAGATCTGAAACGATTCGTATGCCTCGTGAAGCACGTTTTCGGAGAGATCCAATGGCGGCACCCCTCTCGAAACGGTCTTCAGCATATCCACAAGCATATCGCCGACTTCTTCGGCCCTATTTCTTTCCGTTTCCCAGACTCGGTTAAGCGCAGGGATCAAGTCTTTTAAACCGATTCGCCCGTACGCACTTTCCTTTGGAATGTATGTTGCGGCAAAAAAAGGCTTGAGGTCTGGAGTCATAACGATGGTGAGAGGCCAACCACCACCTCCTCCCATCAATTGACATGCACTCATGTAGATGTTATCGATATCTGGTCGCTCCTCCCTGTCAACCTTAACGCAAACGAATGAATCATTCATCAATTGAGCGATCTCGATGTCTTCGAATGACTCCTTTTCCATTACGTGACACCAGTGACAAGCGCTGTATCCTATAGAGAGAAAAATCGGTTTGTTTTCCATCCGCGCTCTCTCAAAAGCCTCATCACCCCATGGATACCAATCAACGGGATTGGTCGCATGGCGTCTTAGATATGGACTGCTCGATCCTGCTAAGCGATTAAGTTTTTGTTGATTCTTCTCCATCATGTAAGCCTTCTTCTCTGCGTTCATCATCCCCTTCGAGCGCTTTGCCCTGTCTCTTGTAGTAATCTTTAATTGCAGCGTGTAATGCATCTGCTGCCAAATTCGAACAGTGCATTTTGATCGGCGGAAGCCCCTCAAGTGCGTCTGCGACATCCCCTCTCGTGATCTTGAGTGCTTCTTCGAGTGTTTTCCCTTTGGCCAGTTCTGTGATCATACTACTCGTTGCAATTGCAGCTCCGCAGCCGAAGGTTCTGAATTTTACGTCGGTGAGAATACCATTTTCGACCTTTATCTGAATTTCCATTAGATCTCCGCACACCGGATTTCCAACGCGCCCAACTCCATCCGGATTCTCAATCGTCCCAACGTTTCTTGGGTTTCTAAAATGTTCCATACATTTTTGACTATACATCTTTATACCTCCTCTTGGGGAACCAATGGAGACAGTTTTCTCAGGAAATCGACTGCCGGTGGTACCTTTTCAATAACATATTCGACATCTTCATCTCGCGTCCATCGACCCATCGTCAACAACAAGCTTCCTTGGGCATCTGCCGCTGGAATGCCCATCGCCAGCAGCACATGCGAGGGTTCGAGGGTCTTCGAGGTGCAGGCGGAGCTCGTAGCGGTAGCGATTCCAAAGTCGCTGAGACGCAGCACAAGAGACTCACCTTCAATATATTTGAATCTGAAATTCGCATTATTGGGTATTCTTCTTGATGGATGTCCGTTAAGCCATGCTTTCTCGGTTTTTTCAAGAATTCCCTTAATCAGTTTATCTCTGAGCTGTGTCAATCGACTCGCTTCTACCTCCATTTCCTTCACTGCAATCTCCGCCGCTTTCCCAAATCCGACGATGCCAGAGAGGTTCTCAGATCCCGATCTCAACCCTCGTTCCTGACCGCCCCCATGAATAATCGGTTCAATCTTTGTCCCTTTTCTAATATAGAGGGCGCCAACTCCTTTCGGACCATAAAGATCATTGGAGGAAAGTGATAAGAGATCGATATGATCCTTGCGCACATCGATGTTCAGTTTCCCAACGGCCGCTACTGCGTCAACATGAAAACTGATGCCTTGGTCTCTTGCAATTTTACCGATTTCACCAACATTCTGAATAGTTCCGACTTCGCCATTAGCATAACTAATCGAAATGAGTATTGTTTCTTTTGTGATTGCGTCGTTAACAGCAACAGGATCGACAAATCCAAATTCATCAACCGGTAGATATGTAATCTTGAATCCTCTAGTAGAGAGAAATTTCACAGTATTCATTGTCGATATGTGTTCTATCGTGCTTGTTATAATATGTTTTCCTTTATCGGATTGGCGAAACGCGATTCCTTTAATTGCGAGATTGATTGATTCGGTTGCACCAGATGTAAAGATGATTTCCTCAGCACGTTCCGCATTAATCAAACTCGCGATTTTTCTCCTAGCATCTTCGATTGCCTCGAATGACTCTCTACCGATTTGGTGAACTGATGAAGGGTTGCCGTGTTTTTCAGAAAAATATGGCATCATAGCTTCAATGACACGGGGATCTACTGGTGATGAACTCGCATAATCCATGTAGACTACATTCAAGGCAAAACCTCTCAGAATGTGATAACAGCATCCGCTTCCAACAGAAGATCGTTGAGTGTAGCCGCACCTACGACCTTCGCGTACTCAACGAAATCTCCTCTTGATAGACCGAGAAGCTGCGTACTCTGATCACAGACGAACATTTTTACGCCACTTTTATGGGCTTGATCCATGACTTCTTTCAATGATGGAAAATCTCCAATCTTAATTTTCTCAGCTTCTCCTTTCTTCACACTCTCAACACCCTTGATCAAGAAATAGATCGTTGTGTCGATGTCCATTGCGGCAGCTGTTGTGGCTAGTATGAAGGGTGCATAAAGCCTTTCCGGTCTATCTATTCCCGATGTCTGCACATATAATATCTTTTTGTTAGTAACCATCTTAGTAACCATCCACGCACGCTCCTTCTATTTTTTTCTAACGAGAATCCTCAAAACACTGTCTCTCCTTTCGAGGCACACAATTTCGTTTCCTGTTCTCTTGCTCCACCTTGAAATGTCTTCTTCTACAGCAGGATCGTCTGCCAAGATTTCCAAAATCTGTCCGCTCGTCAATTCTTCGATTTCCTCTCTTGTCTTCAGGATAGGGACTGGACAATAGAGGCCTATACAGTCAACCGTCTTATCGACCTTAAACTTACCTGCGTCTTTACCAGAAGTAGTTGTCATTTCTCCTCAATTAACTATCGTTTAAATTAAGCATGGCATTTATTATTAATTTCCCGAACATTTTCGGTCCACAGCAATTTGAGAATTGCTCTTTGAAATTTCTCAAAGCTGACTATAAGGATTTCTGACAGCAAATCTAATCAGTATTTGTTATATGATACAAGTTCGTCCAGATTTTTCCTTTCAGTTTTTTCACCTTCTTCTGCAGGATATCCCAGCGGGGTTAACGCGACCACTCTAGCCTCTGGAGGTGCACCAATCGCTTCTGCCACCTTTTCTTCCTTAAATGACCCGATCCAACAAGTCCCGAGACCTTCCGCAGTTGCAGCTAGGGTGAGATGGGTCATTGCGATCGCGACATCAACGGGGTAGCTATTCATGTATCCACCGAGCATTGGATAAGCTTCGTCTGGGAGACCGCATGCAACGAGAACGAGCGGAGCTTCTGCAATAAATTTTTGATTATTACAAGCCGATACCAGTTTTCTTTTTATATCCTCATCTGTTACAACGACGATCCTCCATGGCTGAAAATTCTCGGTAGTTGGTGCCAACCTCGCTGCATTGAGGACTCTTTTGAGGACATCCTCTGGAACAATATCACCTCTGTATTTCCTTATACTTCGTCTCATTTTGATCGCTTCATACACATCCACGGAAAATCACTCCCTATCATGCGCAGATTACCTCACAAAACCTCTCCGCACCAATAATGCTTGGATCAAAAATAGTGATAAAAACCAATTTATCTAGAAATTTCTCGGAAAACTTTGTTGATACGCCTTTCTGCTGTTTAGGGAAGACTAACACTGTAGTTCGGAATCAGAATTTGGAATAATAATTTTTTCGATTAACCAATTGTTCCTGCATTTGATGATAGGAGAATTGCGGGTCGTCTGGGATTAATGAAAACCCTTTGAAAATCTATCACTTAAAAGTATAAGAAGAGATGATAAAAAAGGATAAAAAAAACAGCCTTTGCCTTCTGATATGATTAGTGTCGCATCGCTTGGGCGCTAATTCTGATCATATCTTTGGTGCTTACATCCTCCCAGTTCTCAAGTATCATCGGGATGACTCTTTCGGCCATTCCTTCGAGTGTTTCGATACCAGTGACTTTCGTGGCCTTCTCCGTCAACGAGACGATGTCGTCTCTGCTCAGATACTGAAGTTTGAATTTCCTTGAGCCCGCCATCAGCTGTTTCAGTCCTTCACCCAATCTGTCTACGAAATACGTATATAGTCCGACGGCACCCCATGGGATATCTTTGCCTAGCTTGAGATCAGGGAACTTCCTTTCAATATCTCGAGCGGCAATGAAAAAGTTTTCTGGGTTATCACCGTATTCTTCAGCGAAATTCTTCGGCAACTTCTTCAATTCCGCAAGGCGCGTGAAATAATTCGACTTCATGACGGCAAGCAGTGGAGCTCGTGCCATTGCGATCGCCTTTACAACAGGTCCGTCGCCAAGATTGCTCATCGCAATTGACTTGAAAATCTGGGTCTCGTTGACAAATCCGCCCGCGATGGCGATGTCAGGAACAAATCTGCCCTGCTCCTTGAGAATCTGAACGCACTTGAGAACCTGAGCTTCCAGGTGAATTGTAGGAGTGCTTGACTCATTCATCATCGGAACAGGACTCATCCCTGTACCCCCACCAGCACCGTCGAATGTGATCAGATCGATCTTTGCCTCAGATGCGGCTTTCATCGTGAATGCGACAACCTCTGGTCTGTAAGCTCCGGTCTTCAAAAACACATACTTTGCGCCCTTCTCTCTCAGCTTTTCAACGTCCTCAACGAACGCCCTTGCATCGGGAAATCCCACTCTGCTGTGTCTTTCAAACGTCTTGAAAGCACCGGATTTGAAAGCTTCCTGCACGGCCTTATCCTCTGGGTCAGGAACAACAATGTAGCCTCTTTTCTTGAGTTCGATTGCTCGCTCGATCGACGAGAGCCTCACCTCACCACCGATAGACTTTGCGCCCTGACCCCATTTTCTCTCAATGACATTAACTTCAAGCTTTGAGAGCGCGTAGTCATCGACGCCCCCCCTCTGGTCTTCCACATTCGTCTGCACCGCGATTTCTCCATGTTTGCCGTCCCAAAGCTCCCTATATGCTTTCACTCTGTTACTAAGATCGGGCGATTCAACAACCTTCCCATTGGCGTAGGTCGCTTCGGGATCCATGCCACACACGTTTTCCCCTATAACAAGTATGGTACCAGAGAGTGCAGCGCCCTTTGCAAGGCCGTCCCAGTTTCTCTTTGCGACAGCTGTTGACCCGAGTCCTGCGATTGTAACTGGTATCTTCAACTTGATCGGTTTCTTGGAATGCGTGGCAACAGCGGTCGAAACATCCGCGTTCTCAAAGAATGCCTTGTCCGGTATGGGATCAATTCCCCAGGCACCAATGAGCTCTGATAATATTTGAAAATGCGACCAGTCGAGCATAAAATCCTTGTTCGAAGCCGCCGTACTGACGCCGAAGTACTCAGGACTCGGATAGAGCACTTCTCTGCCTCTAAAGGCCGATTTTCCAACCTCGCAAAGAGTCTGGCATTCTTCGATGCATAATGGACACATTCCACTTAACGGGCTCACATCGGAAACACGTGTTCGTGTTCCAGTCGTCGATCTAGCATTTTCGATCACGCTCAAGCTTTCACCTCTGATCAATCACCGTGTCATGTTTTATCATATCAATGATATGGGAACGGAAAATATCGTAATCATATTTGTAGATTTTGAAGGGGGATAGTTAAGGAAGGGTGAAAGAATTCGATTTCTTGCGGTTTTTTTGAATTTTTTCGAATTCGAAGGTTAAAGAGAAGTTTCATTGAAAAGTAATAGAAGGAAATTCAAACAACTATACCCCTTATGATTATTTTTTTTATTCCTATCAAATTGAAATTCGATCTCCGTAGGCGTAACCGAAAAAGACAAATTCGCCATCTCAATCATCAATTTGATCAGATTATGACGATTCTTACAGATCAGAATTACAGCTGGCTCCCAACAGAGCGAACATGTTCTTGCAAGCCGACGCGATTGAACTGTCTCAGTCGTAAAGAAATAAGTCAGCTTGGCTCAACTGTTCTTAATGTGAACAAGAGACATGTCTGGAAGGATTCTCATCCGGCACGATTCATCCCTGAACTCCCAGAAAAATACATCAAATTGTTTTCCCATGCCGGGGAAACGGTTCTTGATCCTTTCTGCGGATCTGGAACCACGAATGTCGTCGCACTCCAATTGGGGCGAAACAGCATCGGTATTGATATCAACCCGTTTTCTGTAATGACTACAATTGAACGTCTAAGGGAAGCCCAAAAGAATTCATCGATTGATACCATCCATATGGTTCTTGAAGGCGATTGCAGAAAGACTATGGAAGAAATGCCTGAGGAATCGATCGATCTTATTGTAACATCTCCTCCTTATTTTGATGTCGTGAATTATAATCATGAGCATCCTAATCAGCTAGGGAATATTCACGACTATGCAAAATTCCTCAGTGAGATGGAGAAGGCATTTGAAGGAATGATGCGCGTCTTAAAACCCGGAAAATACGCGATCGTGAACACACAAGACCTTTTTAAAAAGGATGCTAAATGTCCGATCCATTCAGATTATATACAGATTGCAAGAAAAATTGGTTTTGAACTCATTAACATAAACATTTACATTCTCAACTACAGCACTGGTGGTCGCCTTGTGTATGGTTACCCCGTTGCGTATTTTCCGAAAAACGATCATGAATACATACTAATCTTTAAAAAATAAATCATGACCTATGCACAGCGCTAAGTCCGCTCACAAAATGATGAAAAGACGAAATGGACCCAACTCTGGTTTATGGAAGCCTGTACTTCCTTTATCCGATTTCCATTCTTGCATAATGAGTTTTTATGATGTGCTTAAAGAATCACAAACGATCTCGTGCAGTTGCTAAATGTTTATAACCCACACAAGATTCAAAATTGCAAAAGGATTGCTCGGCCATACGCCGAAATATGATCCGAAAGCTGGCTTGAGAGAAACAGTGGCTTGGTATCATGAGAACGGGTTTTACAATGAATTGATGACCAATTTCCCATAGTCGATTTATATACCTTGGTATTCTTCCAAAAAATCAAAGTGTTCTAATGGAAAAAGATAATTTTGATTGTGTTTCACAGTTGTTTGAGCTATTGTTTATTACCACGAAATGCCTTTCAAACTTCATCGAAACCCAATGAGAAAATCTGACAACATCAATGCGCAAAAACTGGGGAATGAATATGGAAGGGACATCTTCGATCACAAAATGGGAATGGATTAAAAACGTCTTCCGATTCACGTATACTTTGCCATTTGTTCTTGCCTCGCTTACAGGTGTCTTTACTGCTTTAGTTCATACCTCTCAAATAATAATCGGCGCTTTCATCGTACTCGATGTTTTTGTACTCGCCTTATTTGTTAATCTTTCAAATGATTACTTTGATCATAAAAGTGGCGCCGATTCCACAAGATTTTTTTCGAGAGACAAGGAATTTGAAAGGGGAGCAAGGGAGATACTGAGTAGCAAGTTATACTGGTCAGGAAATGCGTTCGACCTCGGTTATATCACAGAATCCCAGGGGAAAATGCTGATGGCTGTTCTGGTGGGATTAGCGATCCTCCTCTCAATTCCGATCATCATCTATGGAGGTCTCGTTGTCATTCTTCTCGGTCTCATCGCATTTTTTCTGAGTTATTTTTATACCGCTCCGCCTCTGAATCTTGGAGCGCGTGGTCTTGGTGAGTTCGACGTTTTTCTTTCATTCTGTATGATTTCTTTCTTTTCCTTTTTTGTTATCACTGGTTTTTTTAGTCATGATGCCTTCCTCATCGCATTATCGGTCGGTCTCCTTGTAATGAATATGCGAATAGTTGATGAGATGTCGGGGTACGAAGCGCATATTGAAGCAGGGGAAAAGGATCTCTGTGTTCGTCTTGGCCTGAAAAACGCGTCAAAGTTGGTAGTTGTCATCATGGTCCTCGTTTATTTCATCTCAGCGATTATCGTTGCGCTCTCAAGCATTTTCTACTTATTAGTATTCCTCTCAATTCCTTTTTCATACAAAATCACAAAAACGCTCTTTAATGAGAGTGATCGTTTCAGATATGTGCGATCCGCCCCTTTAGCATTCAAGTTATCATTTTCATTTCAATTGTTGATAATCATTGCGTCGATAGCGCGAATCTTCGTGACATCTGGGTAATAGTTTGCAGATTACCCACGGTGATCAGACGATACTCTCTCACGGCGTTAAAGCCACACTGCTTACACGAAATTGTATTTTGGAGTGGACATCCAAAATACTTGGAACCATCCGGCAAAACAAACGCCGATACCCAATAAGGGCACTTCTGCGAATAATCCTCCTCGAGCAATTCCTTCAGGGCTCTGTCAGTATTGAGGATCGGATACCCCTGTCTTTTCATCGTCAAAACGAGATCGACCACCTTTCTCTTCTCTTGAATGTCAAGGGCAATTGAGTTAGGTGGCGGAGTGAGAAAATTGATCATAATACCACGAATTTTGTGATTTTCGGAAACGAGTTCAATTGTTTCTTTAACAGAATTCACATTCATCTTCGTAATGACCATATTGGCGAAAATGTTTGGATGATTTGTTCTTTCCAGGTTCTTCATAAGAGAATCAAATGTTCCGTGTCCGCGGACCTCTTCATGGACCTCTTTGGGCCCATCAAGGCTGACTGAAATCACATCGCTTGTCTCAACGATTTCGCGCGTTCCGTTAGTTGTGTAACCAACGACAAAATAGCCAATTTCTTTCCCTGCAGCGATAAGGTCTTTCAATTCTTTTGAACCATTCCGCCATAATGTCGGTTCTCCGCCCTCAAAAAACAAAATTCTGGCACCATTTTCATAGTGCTCTTTCATCTCTCTAACCGCGAGTTCGTAGCTCATCGATTTTGGACCGGGCAGTTCTTCAGCGTGAGCCACTATACTGCAATGTTTGCATCGAAGATTGCATTCATAATTGATGATCATTGTATTGACGAGTGGCTTTTTTAATCCCAACCTTGACTTTAAAAGCCAGAATCCATAGTAGGCCACTTGGCGGAGCTTCCCGACGCGATTCATTGTGCTTACTTAACCTCGAAACTCTATTTAATTTCTCTATTTAAATTCTCGGCATTTTCCGAAATCATGTAAAGTCTCCCGAATTTGCAATTAAGCACGGATCGACCCTCTTGGAACTATCTTGATTATTCTCTTTATCGATCATTTGGATTTTTTTGTGTTATCTACATCTTTTCCTGGGCTGATATGCAAGTGTTTAATCTTCAGAGCATTAGATGTAGATAATCGATTGGCTGTTCTTCAATGCACCTAATAACATATTTAAGCTAAAACTTCGATAATTTGCTTATTATACAGGAGAAAAAAAGATGACTGACATCCGGAGGAAGGTTGAAGAAGATCGCGGCCTCCTCAAAAGAATTCAAAGCTATATTCCGGGCTTTAGAGGCTACAGATTTCGGGAAGATCTCAGAGACGCGGACAGGATGTTGAGGGCACAGCTGGCCGACAAGTTCGCCAAGCAGCGAAAACAGCTCGAAGAATGCAGATCGATTCTCGCGCAACACCAATCTTTTGAGATACTTGATGGAATTGGAGGGCTTATTAACCACTTCAAGAAGCTCGAAGGATTGATTTCTCATGCGGAAACAGGATATTCAGGTCTTGTCTCGGACGTCACAATACACGAAGAGGAACTCAACATGCTTTACGAATACGATTTGAGGATGCTAGAATTGCAATCATCGATATCTGCTGATATTGATGATTTGAGAGAGGGAGCGGCGAATGGAGACACGCAGAAGGTTGGAAAAATGATCGCGGATATTAAGTTCAAGGCTGGCGATTTTGAAGATCAATTTCGCAGGCGCCTTAGAATCGTTGAGGGTACTGAGGTGTAATCAATGAGTATCATCGGTGCTGAAACATTCAAGTGGGAAGACGCCGACAAGAGAAATAATATCATGTTCAGGATGCCCAGAAACATCCGATTTAACGACAACATCGTTGTGAGGGAAGATGAAATAGCAGTTTTCTTCCGAGACGGAAAAGTACTCGCGTATATTGATCGCCCCGATCGGTACGCGCTCACATCGATCAACGCGCCCGTCGTAGGGCCGATCGTGAAACTTCTTTCAGGTGTACAGCAGCAAGCTGAGGTCATTTATCTTCAGAAGAGAGTTTTCGATGGTAAATTCGGAAGCAAACAGCCGTACCCATTCAGAGATAAAGAATTCGGTCTTGTCAATCTCAGGGTTTTTGGGGAGTTTCGGTACAAAATATCATCACCCGCGAATTTCGTGAATCAGTTTGTAGGTACGCTCAACTTTGCAACGAGTGCCGAGGTTGAAGAGAGAATTAAGGAACAAGTTGTCATCCTCGTATACGATGTTCTGGGCGATATGAAAAACCAGGGTTTGGGCGTCGCCGATATTGCAAGCAACCTGACGACAATTGAACAAGTCATCCTTTCCAGATCGAAGGATCATTTCGATCTCTATGGCATTCTCATCGATAAAATATCGGGACTTTATATTTCGCTACCAGAAGAAGTGCAGAAAGCCGTCGATACGAGATCCTCTATGCAAGTGCTCGGTGCTAATTATATTCAATATCAGACCGGACAGGCGATGCGCGAGGCTGCGCAGAATCCCTCTGGCGGCGCGGCTGGAGCGGGAGTAGGCGTGGGAGCGGGGATTGGGATGGGATGGACGATGCTTGACTCGATGCGCCAGGCACAACAGGTTCCACCTGCTGCACCTCCGCAAGCTACCATCCAATGTCCGAGATGTGGCGCTCAAAACCTTGCCACTAACAAATTTTGCGCCGAATGTGGATCGCCGTTAACGGGAGCTCGGACTTCAAAGTGTCCTAATTGCAGAGCTGATGTACCTCCTGGTTCCAAGTTCTGCCCCTCATGCGGCGCTAACATTTCATCGACGAAGAAATGCGGGAACTGTGGCGCTGACGTTCCTGTTACCTCGAAGTTCTGCCCAGAATGTGGCAAGCCGTTATGAACAGTTAAAATCAAATTATAAGGGCGACATCAATGGCATCAGTCAAGTGTCCGAAGTGTGGCGCTGCGGTTGCGATCGACGCTGGAACAAAATTCACGAAATGCGCTTTTTGCAGATCGGAAATATATATTGACAGGTCTGGCGCAGGATTTTATTATATCATTCCCTTCGCAGTCAGGGAAAATGATGCGATCGGCATTTTCAGACGGTGGGCTGCAGGGCCTTCGAGAGCCAAGGATCTCGACAGAAAAGCGGAGATCGCGTCGGTTAAAAACGCATATTTCCCCGTTTACATGTTTAAAAGAAAAATTAATGGCAGGGAGCAGGTGTTTGTTGAGCCAGCTGCATCCACAACATTGCCAGGATTACATCGGTTAAAAATCCCTGCAGGGGATCTGAAAATTTTCGATTCGTCGTTCGACAAGGGAGGCGCAGAATTGATCAATCCAGATATTGAAATGTTGTCGTATCTCAATAACCTTCCCGGAGAGCGTGTGGAACAAGCGCTTGTTTTCTTTCCAATATGGAAAATCGATTACATCTTTGATGGAAAGAAATATGATGTAGTAATAGACGGGTCATCTGGTGAGGTCTTTTCGTCGATTTTCCCGGCTCGAAGTTCGATGGGTTACATGCTTGTTGCAATAGCAGGGTTTGTCGCATTTGTCGGTGAGGGGCTTCTCGCGGCATTCAATCTTCCGATCGCACTCATGTTGATGGGAGCCACTCTTATCGGTGTATTTCTTGCTGCATTGGTAGTGGCAAGGAGAATGTGATTATGGACATCACGATTAGCCTTAATTGTCCGGCCTGCGGCGGGGCAATCAGCATCGGCGAAGGCGGAAATGTTGTGATTTGTGAGTACTGTGGTTCGACGCTCTTTGTCGAAGGCGATAGCGGCGTTTATACTATCGCTTTTAAAAATAAAATCACAAAAGACGGTGCCCTAGTAGAATCGAAACGCTGGTGGTCTGAAGGATTCAAAGCAAGAGATCTGAAAAAATTGGGCAAGATCGTTGAATGCTACGCAATTTATCTTCCTTTCTGGAATATTGATCTGAAGATCGCAGGATGGATTTGTGGATATGAGGAGCATATTCACACTGATTCAAAGGGAAATGTGCATAGAGAGCGAATTCCAAGGGAAATCATGATCCTGAAAGAATACGCTTTCACCGAGATCGCCTGCGATCCGGGAGATTTGGGCATACGAAATATGAAGAATTTGTCTGGTGAGACGAGTTTTGAGGATTTCGAAATGATACCAACTTTTGAATCAACAACGAGCAAAGATGATGCATTGCAGCACGCAAAGGAAGATGCCTTCTCTAGGGCGCGTGATAGCACTCGATTGACAGAAATCACCTTTGAACGGCTTCATGTTCTCCCGAAGAGAATTTTTCTTGTTTATTATCCAATTTGGGTTGTTCGTTACGAATATCGAGATCGCATGTATGTTTGCACGATTGACGGTGTGACTGGTAGAATCATTTCTGGCAGGGCACCAGGTGATCCGATATTTCAAAGTCTCGCCGCGACTGCCGGGGCATCCATTGGGGGTTTGATCGCGGCAGCGGGAATCTTGATTTCACAGGCGGACCCCGGCATCGCGCTCGCTGCGATTGGAGCAGGTCTCGCCATTCTTTATGCATTCTATCGTTTCTTCAGGCGAGGTTCTGAGATCATTGTCGGCGATTTTAGCGAGAGGTCGTATTCACCAGGCGAAGTGATGAAGGAGATTTCCGAAGTCACGAGGAAATTTCAGAGGGTGTACAGATGAAAATCGTGCAGGTCAAATGCCCCTCGTGCGGGACGCCAATCCGCATGAAAAACAAAGAAAGTGTTTTTCTCTGCGATAACTGTGGAATGATGCATACGAGGAATCATGGTATCGAGAGAATCGATTACGAGATTGCTGAGTTCGCTTCGGGCGGCGCAGGCGAGAGAATGTATATGCCCTTTTGGCGGCTTTACTGCGATTTCTCTATCAGATCAAAGAATGTTGAAGGAGGGTCTTTCTTCCGTCTTGCCCAATGGATTAAGGGCGATAGAGATTCAGGAGCGCTCTTCGTGTTTATTCCTGCCTTCGATATTAGTCTAGAAGATTTTAAAATACTCTCCACACGCCTCACGCTAAATCCACCTCATTATCGAACAACAATGAATTTTGGCGGTGTTGCGCGAATTCCTGTACTTTTGACGAAAGAAGAGGCGCGCGAACTTGCAGATTTTGTCGTCGTGACGATTGAAGCCGAAAAACCAGGGGTTCTTCAGTATCTCGATTATTCTCTTTCTGTGAAAGACGAAAGGATCATTTATCTTCCATTCGTTAAAACTTCTTCTGGTCCTGTCCTCGCTATCTGAAGTGAGTGAGACATAAATCCATGAAAAGAAATTTGGAATTCGATGTAATTCATTCCAATTAAATTCCAAATTACTGATCAGACATAAGTCCAAATACATCAACCGCAATTATAATGTTGATGTCTCTAGGCACCATACTGGCACTTGCATTTATTATTATCGGCATCATTATGCTAATTGCCGAAGCTGCTTCTCCAGGGTCTTTCATCCTCGTTCCAGCCACTGTCCTGATCGTTCTCGGCGGGATCGGTTTGGTGTCTCCGGAATGGTTGCTGAGCTGGTGGGCACCTGTTGCAGCAGTCATCGTTCTCATTCCCACAACGCTTGTCACAATCAAACTCTATCAGAAATTGGCTCCCCCAGCACCTCCCGAAACGACGGTTGCGACTTCGCTAATTGGTGCGACTGGTATCGTCGTGAGAGAGGTTACACCAGATAATCTACGAGGAAAGGTACGAATCCAAAATGATATTTGGAGTGCGACCGCATCAAAAACTATACCTGTCGGGACGCGCGTCATTGTTAAGAACAGCGAAGGAGTTCATGTATTTGTTGAGGAATTGGTCGATGAAAAGGCATCAATCAATGAGACAGGAAAGAAGGTGACCTGATGGAGATTTTTGAGAAATTCAAGAATTGGGGGCAAGCAAAATGGATGTAATGAGCGCGGTGATACTGTCGCTTTTGTTGCTCGCGATTTTTACGGCGATAGGAATTCTTGCAAGTGGCATCAAAATTGTGAGACCTTATGAACAGGCCATTTACATGAGGCTCGGTCGGTTCGTGAGGGTGCTCAACCAGGGTTTTAATTATGTGACTCCACTGATTAATGAAGTTGTCAAGATCGATCTGAGAACACAGGTATTGGATGTTCCCAGGCAAGAGGTTATTACGAAAGACAACTCCCCTACAAACGTCGATGCTATCATTTACATCAAGGTCATTGATCCTACCAAAGCGTTCTTCCAGGTGACTAACTACCGAATGGCAACGATCTATCTCGCACAGACGACATTGAGATCGATCATCGGAGACATGGAACTTGATGAGATCCTTTCGAACAGAGAGAAGATCAATCTCCACCTGAGAGACGTTCTCGATGAGGCAACGGACAAATGGGGCGTAAAGGTCGAAGCAGTCGAGATTAGGGAAGTCGATCCGGCTGGTAAAGTCAAAGAGGCAATGGAAGAGCAAACGTCGGCCGAGAGACTGAGACGGGCTGCCATTTTGAAAGCAGATGGTCAAAAAAAGGCAGCCATCCTCAACGCTGAAGGAGAAAAGCGAGCGAGGATTCTGCAGGCAGAAGGTCTCAGGCAGGCGAAAATTCTTGAGGCGGAAGGGGAGAGGCTCGCAACGATTC